>CANLJX010000043.1 GCA_947491545.1 Deltaproteobacteria bacterium | reverse complement strand
CCGACGTGCGGACGAAGCGTCCGCAGTGTCATTCAAAACTGGGCCGAATGTGATTGCACCCCAACTATTAGTGCTCGCAGCCGTTGCCGTCATCACAATTCCCCGGCCAGTTGCATAGGAAATTCCGGCAGAGAGCGAAGAGCAACCCGTATCTAGCTGTGGGCGAGCAATACGAATCGTACAAGTGGTGGTCGTATCGTAAGCGTCTCTTCTGGCGTCAGCAATTGGATCACACTGAAACAGCGATATATTGCATGCATGGGCTGACTGAGAGGCTACACAAGCAAGGACCCCGATTGCTGCTAAGGAGATCTTTTTCAGACTCCCCAATGGCATCCTCGTAGCGACTGAATTGCCCGCTTTCGAAATGAAACTTGAGTGTGCCATGCCAAACCCCATAACTTTATCCCTAGCCTTAAATGTTCTTCGGCGCTTTTGGGGGAGTGCCTAAGGTTTCACGGCAGTTTTTTAAGAAAAACTTCCAGGCTTTCTCGGCAGTCGCTATTACCCTGAAATAACTCAGTTTGTAGCGATTGGGTTTCTTTCTGGGATAACGGCAAGGCTGCTCTAGGCACTTGGTCCCGCGATACTTAATCGTTTTTTGCAGGCCGGCATTGTTCGACCATGCGTGACGACACGCGCGCGAATGTTGCGAGAGAACAGATCCTCTGAATCGTTACCCGTGTGTGCGGCTAAAGCTCTGTTGTTGTTTGAAACGGCAGCAGCCTGTGCTAGGGATCTCGCGGTCAAGGCTCGATACGGGCCTGTTTCGGTTATTGGGGGAACGTCGGTGAAGGCACTATCGAATCTTTTCTTCGCTCTAGTCGTGGCAGTTGGTGCAGCCTCCTCTGCACAAGGGCAAACCTCGATCAACGACTTCTCCAAGGGGCTCGAGGGCGCTCCAAAAAAAGCGGACCCAAATGCATGCGCCCCCGCGCCAAAAGATCCCTCGCTATGGGACAAGACTCTCCAGGGTGGCTTCAGTTACTCGGAAGGCAACAGCAACGTCTCCGCAATCAATGTGAACAGCAAGCTAGGCCGCGACTTCGAGCGAGAGGCGTGGAGGTTTGAGCTCGACTACAACTATGGCGCTGCGTCTGACGGGCCAAACACCCCGAAAGAAGTCACTAAGAACAACTTCCGGGCGTACCAAGATTACGAGCACACCCTTGATACCGTGTTTTTTGTGGGAGAGAACCTCTCTTTTACTTGGGACCAGATCGCAAACGTTAAGTACCGAGTAATCTTGAGCCCGGCGGTAGGGGCGCATGTGATCAAAGATTCGGATCAGACTTTAAGCATTGAAGTTGGACCATCGTACGTTTGGGAGAAGCTGGGAGATGACACGGAGGACTACCCTGGAGCACGAGTCGCTAACAGATGGACCTACACCCTCAGTCAAACCGCGAGCCTTTTCCAAGGGGCAGAGTACGTCATCAGCCTCGAGGATGCCTCGAACTACCTGGTTAATGCTGAGCTGGGTGTAGAGTCGGCCCTGACGGCGACTCTTGACCTATTCTTCTCGGTGCGCGATTTCTACATCAATCAGCCGGCGGCAGACCGTAGGCCCAATGACGTGCAAACGCTTGTTGGCGTAAAAGTTAATCTGTAGCGGTGCGTCGTATTAAAACAAGAGAGGGAACTATGAGCGTGACTAAGCAAGCTACCGGGCTTCTCGATGAATTTAAGGCGTTCGCCTTCAAGGGAAATGTTGTCGACCTTGCTGTGGGCGTGATTGTCGGAGCCGCTTTCGGCAAGATCGTTGACTCACTCGTGAAGAACGTGATTATGCCGCTTATCGGGGCCATTCTGCCCGGGAATCAAGGCTACCTTGGATGGACGCTCGTCATTAACGAGAAGGATGTGCCGTACGGACTCTTTATCGGTGAGGTAGTAAACTTCCTGATCGTCTCAATAGCGCTGTTTATCTTCATCGTTAAGTTCCTCGGCTGGGTGATGCGCAGCAAGAAAGCCGAAGCAGCTGCAGCGCCACCACCCCCGCCATCGAGGCAGGAGGAGCTCCTGACGGAGATACGCGACCTCTTGCAGAAGCGGCCGTAAGGCAGCCCCCGGTAGTCGGTCCGAACTACACGGCCCTCAAATTTATGCCTATCAGTGGGTTGCGCCTTTTTGAAGGGGCGCAGCAGCTGCTCTTGTTGGCTTTGGTTTGCAAAATAGCGATGCAACCTCAAGTTCGTAACTATTCATAACGACTCCCCTTACAGGGGAATCGTTTAGAAACTGTGAAGGAGCCTTATGAACGGTCGGTCTCTCGTTGGCTGTGTTCTCTCTCTCGGCAGCCTTTTCATTGCTTCCAGCCCCACAGTCGTTAGTGCGGATGAGCGTTCCATATCAATCGCAGTGCCGAGCTTCTCGGAAGCAGAGGAGCGCTTCCAGCTCAACGGCGCCGCGGTCGTAGAGGGATCGAGCATCAAGCTCAATCACGCAGCGGGCAACCTGTACGGCACGGCTTTCTTCAAAGAGCTGGTGACCCTCTCCAGTAATCGCTCCTTCAGTGCCTATTTTACTTTCAAGATAACGAATCCAGAGTGTGGCACCGGGGGTGGGGCAGATGGCCTAGCTTTTGTGGTGCAGACAGACAGCACCGCTGTTGGCTCGATGGGAGGCGGCATCGGCTACGCTGGAATTCTGCCGGCTGTGGCGATTGAGTTCGATACCTTCAAGAATGATGGGTTTAAGGATCCAGACGATAACCATATCGGAATTGGTCTCGGCGGAGACCCGGAGTCTCTCGCGACCGCCCCAGCGCCAGTGCATCTGATCGATGGCAACACGCACCACGCTTGGATTGATTACGATGGCTCAGAGGACAAGCTGGAGGTGCGTCTCTCAGACTCTCCGGAGAGGCCCGAGGAAGCTGCGCTATCCTACACCACAGCATTGGAAGATGAGCTTGCGTCTCAGGTGTACGTTGGGTTCACCGCCGCCACAGGAAGCTGCACCGAGCAGCACGACATTCGCTCGTTTTACTTCAGCAACGAGCTTGTTCCTGGTGGGATTGACCTAACGAGCGGCAGCTTCGTCGGAGAGTAGGCTTGCCCCGTCGTCTTGTGCACCAGCCGCGCGAGATTGCGGTCCGTCGACTGGCCTCGCTACTGCAGACGTGACGTCCCGTTTGTGGTGCACGAGACAAGCCACCGGCCTTTGCACGCAGAATAGGTCTCGCTGAGCTTACTGCTCGTGGGCGCGAACGCTTGCCAGGATCTCTTGGACGCAGGACGCCTTGTCGTCGTCTACCTGGTCGTTAAGCTCAAACTGCAGGAAATTTTCGCCTTCAGGATTGTCAAAGATAGACTCAAGCTTCTGGCGCCTGGCCAGCAGCTCGGCGGCCTCTTTCCCCTTGGCCTGTCGCTGGTCGAGGCAGAGCTGCAGCGTGTCGTTGAAGACTGACTCGAACCGGGCTGCGGTGGTTTGGGCGAAGCAGCCAGCGGCAGTGAGAATTACGAGAAGCGGCATCTGAAGAGAGAGTCTAGACATACCGACAACAGGTAGCACGAAAACGCCATCAGGCACCAGGCGAAACGACAAGAGGCGTTACGCCAAAGCATCGACCAGAAGCATCACAGGCTTCTCAGCTTGGATTATCCGCAGCAATCCCTCCCGATCGTCGAACTGTCGCGATGCATCGAACATCACCGATTTGTCAGTCGAGGCGCCTTCCGGCCCACGCATCAGGGCAAAGGAAACCCCGCGCTCGCGGGCAACCAGGATTGCGTCTCTCACGAAGGTGCCGCCGCCGATGAAGATGATCATTCCGTCATGCTGCGCGACGTAGTCAACGAGCTGCTGCGGAACCGTGAAGAGTCCTCCCGAGAGCGGGATCACATGCGTCAATCCAGGCGTGAAAGACTGGGTCGTTTGGTCCGCCTGAACAGTGGCGCTGATGAGCGCCAGATGCTCCGCGGCTGGCTTCTCCCTATTGTGCTCAACCACTGCGGAAGAGAGCACAGTAGTTATTCCGGCGTTCTTCGGCCTGCCAATCATGAGGAAGGCGCTTTTTGGGTCTACGGATGATACGAGCCCGGTGAGGAGGTCCGTAATGACAGCCTGGTAGAGCTTCGAGATTCGCTCCCACCAGCGTGCGCCAGAGGCGCCAAGAATAAGCAGCGGGCGCTTGCCTGCGGTCGCGCGCTGTATGCTTTCCGGGCTGCACTGAATGCCGTGAGAGGCGAGATGCTTTTCGAAAGCGTCGGTCGAAGCGCGATCACTGCCCGCGGATGGAATCTCTAGGGGTGGCAGGGCTGCAAAAGCTCCGGCGACCTGGCTTGCGTAGTCTTTCGGCAGGCTCTGCAGCTTGCGCTCGAAACGCTTGGCTTCGCGCTCCATGTGAGCCTGCTCGTGCTTTACGATAGTCTCAATGTGTTGATCCTTTAGCCCCGCAAATGAGGCGGTATCGTCGAGCTGCCAGATGTCTGTCTGAAAGAGGCCGCCGCCATCGGAGCACACTACGAACGGAATCTCGCGGGTGAGGCACTGCACCATCTCAAGCTCTTCGGCTGTGTCGATGTTGTTGAGTGCTAAGTTCGAGTCCGGATTGAACTCGATCATGACTAGGCGCTCTCTGGCGAGCTCCTCGGCAATTTGCAGCGCTTCACTGTCTAGCCCGTGGGCGGCGTGTCCTATTCGGACCCGCATATTGTGCTTTCGAGCCAGACGCAGGGACTCTTTTACGTTGCCGAGGTTTTTCCGATTCTCTCCCGCGTGGATGCGGAGGGTGAACTCAGGGTCGTGTTTCTGCGCCCAGTCGGCGATAGTTTTAATGTGCGGCTCAAGGTTTCCGATCTTGTTGTCTTCGAAGCCTACGAAATCAACCCCCACGATGTAGGGGCTTGCCCCCATAATCTTTAACTTCTCGACCTCTCGCGCCAGGATCGGCTCAGGCAGGTTGCGCGGCAAGCCGGCCAAGAAGCGGATCCGCACGCCGGTCTCGCGCTCGATCTCAGGCAGCCGCTCGTGCACCATTGCGATGTACTCTGGCAGTAGGAGTCCACTGGCGGTCGCTGTTATCTCGGCGTACTGCACACCCTGTTGGGAGTACTCCTCTGCGTACTTGCGGAGCAGGTCAAAGGCGACCGACGGGCACTTTGTGATAGGAGTGCGGAAGCGGTACACCGACACTTCGAGATCGCCGAAGGTGACCTGTCGGTCGGCCGGGACAGACATTGCAGCCGCCAGGATCTTTCTGCTCTGGGATGAGAGGGAGTCGATCGGGACAGCATCCTCTTCGGCCGGGATCTTGCCTATCTCTGGACCATCCGTCGGCGCATAGAAGTAGCGCTTTGTGCGCTGAACCTGCTTTGCGTCGTACGGGATCTTAATCTCATCGAGAAGCCTGATCGGGAACGGGACGCGATTTTTGACCGCGATCTCCATCAGCCCCTCGGCAGAAACTTGCCCCGAGCTGTGCGTGTGCAGATCGGTTCTGAGCGCAGGCGGCTGCAGCGGGGTCCGAGGGTAGGGGAGCCAGCGGTAGAGCTTCTCGTTGGCGAGCATCCGGGTCTCAAACACGGTGAGCTTCTGGAAGACCTCGGCGTACTCAACACCCCGCGCAGTCACCCGGTAGCGCCCGAACACCTCCCCCGCCCCAGTGGCTGAGCCACCGAGCCTAATCTCAATGTCGAACACAGCACTTGCGCTTGGAGGAAGCTCAACCGAGAGAGAGGGGGAGGATCCTTCGCGTCGGCTGAACTTGAGCTTCTCTCCGGCGACAGTCAGGCTAATGAGGGTAACGAGGTGGTGCTCGACCCTGCCGGTCGTGTTTACCGGCCCGACGATTCGCCCGGCGAAGTGGCGAGTGCCGGGGGTGTACACAAAGATGAGCTGGTAGTGGTACCCCCAGTCGAGGGGATGCTCGATGGTGACGTGAGCCATTCTCCACTATATATCGGAGTTGGCTTGAGCGCACACGCTAAAAAAGCATATGGCTGAATCCATGGGGAAAAAGACGAAGTCTCGGCAGGTGAGCAGGCCGACTACTTAGTTGCCTGAGCAGTGTCGCTTCTCAAGCTTCTCGATAACCTCAAAGTCCGCCTCCGATATGGGCTCGATGCCTACCAGGTGCTCGAGTGAGAGACCCTCTGGCGGGAGATGTAGCTTTAAGTCTCCGTAGAGTGGGTCACCGAGGTGAGGAGAGTGCTCTTCAAGAGCACTTTTTGCGATCAAGAGCACGAAGCCTCGGTCGAACTCCGGGTTTTCAAGCTGGCGGTCCAGCCGTGAGAGGGCTCTAGGCGACAGCTGCTTTTCGTCGAGGCGCTCTTTTATGCGCTCCACGTCCTCATCCACCGTCCCGGGCTTAGCTTCCAACTGCCCATTAGCTATGTCGTCGATGTGCATGGCGATCTTCCAGTCCAGGTCGTCTGAAAGGTCGAGACCCAACGAGTTTGCGGTGAGCGCGGCACGAGTGAGGTCGTGGGCGTAACCCTCGGCTTCTCTGAAGGCTTCCTTGTCTCGCTCTGTGGGTGTTCTGGGAGGAGCATTGGGTGGCTCAAGTCCCTCGCGGTTAACCGGTGCATGTGAGGTCGGAAAAAAATAGAGGTGTCCCTCGCACTTCTGCGAGCGACCGGTAGGGATGTAGCCCGTCTTCATAGCCACTCCGAGAGCTGCTAGCGACGTACCATGAAAACCGATCGCTAGTTTTTCTTGATCACGTCCGGCTGCAACCAGGTCGGCGATCTTCCGAACATGGTCCGGCACCAGCACCCGACCTCCTACGAGCGAGTCGTAGGGCGCGATCTCAACCTGCGCTCTCTTGTCTTTCTCCATCATCGCGACACCTGAAACTTCCTAAGTTCTGATATGGGCACTGCTAGCCATTGCGTGACGTGGAGGAGCGACTGAATTTGTGGAAAAACTGTCAACAGAACCGGGGTAATAGACAGGCTACGATGCGAATATGGCAGGGAAGGGCAAATAAAAAAAAGCCCCCGCCCCCTTGAAGGGGGCGAGGGCTGGGTCGTGCTGCGACCTGCCCCTTAAAGGAGCGGGCGCAGCCTCGCCCCCTTCAGGGGGCGGGCGGGCGATTTACATCATTCCGCCCATTCCACCCATGCCGCCCATGCCGCCCATGCCGGCCGGAGAAGATGACTCATCCTTCGGCTTGTCAGCGATGAGCGCCTCGGTGGTGAGCATCAAGCCAGCAACGGAAGCCGCGTTCTGTAGGGCAGTACGGACTACCTTGGTCGGGTCGATGATGCCGGCCTTGACCATGTCCTCGTAGGTGTCGGTCGCAGCGTTGTAACCGAAGTTACCCTTGTTGCTGCGAACCTTCTCGATGACAACGGCCGCCTCAGCACCCGCGTTGGTCGCGATGGTACGGAGCGGAGCCTCGAGAGCCTGACGAACGATCTTGATGCCGAAGGACTGCTCCTCTTCGAGCTTGAGCGAGTCAAGCTTCTCGATGGTGCGAATCAGGGCTACTCCACCGCCAGGGACGATTCCCTCTTCAACTGCGGCGCGGGTGGCGTGGAGGGCATCCTCTACGCGAGCCTTTTTCTCCTTCATCTCGACCTCAGTGGCGGCTCCAACATGGATAACCGCAACACCGCCTACGAGCTTAGCGAGACGCTCCTGGAGCTTCTCCCTGTCGTAGTCAGAGGTCGACAGCTCGACCTGCTGGCGGAGCTGGGTAACGCGAGCCTTGATGTCCGCGTCCGAGCCCTTGCCGTCGATGATCGTGGTGTTGTCCTTGTCGACAACGATCCTCTTGGCCTTGCCTAGGTCCTGAAGCGTGATGTTCTCAAGCTTGAGGCCGAGGTCCTCGGTGATGCACTTGCCGCCGGTGAGGACTGCGATGTCCTCAAGCATCGCCTTGCGGCGATCGCCGAAGCCAGGGGCCTTAACAGCGCACACGTTGAGGGTGCCACGGATCTTGTTGACAACGAGAGTTGCGAGCGCCTCGCCCTCTACCTCTTCAGCGATGATGAGGAGTGGACGGCCGGCCTTAGCAACCTGCTCGAGCACCGGGAGAAGATCCTTCATGTTCGAGATCTTCTTCTCGTGGATGAGCACGAGCACGTTGTCGAGCTCTGCTTCCATGCGCTCTGGGCTGGTTACGAAGTACGGAGAGAGGTAGCCGCGGTCAAACTGCATGCCTTCGACAACCTCAAGCGTGGTCTCAAGGCCCTTGGCCTCTTCAACCGTGATAACGCCTTCCTTGCCCACCTTCTCCATCGCCTCAGCGATGATTCCGCCGATCTCGGCGTCAGCATTGGCCGAGATCGTGCCAACCTGCGCGATCTCTTCCTTGCCCTTAGTGGAACGGCTCATGCCCTTGAGGGTTTCAACGGCAGTCTTCACTGCGGCGTCGATACCGCGCTTGAGCGACATCGGGTCGTGGCCAGCGGCAACGAGCTTCAGTCCCTCGCGGTAGATTGCGTCAGCGAGGACCGTTGCGGTCGTCGTGCCGTCTCCGGCGATGTCAGAAGTCTTGGAGGCAACCTCCTTAACCATCTGCGCGCCCATGTCCTCGAAGCCCTCAAGCTCGATCTCCTTCGCTACTGTTACGCCGTCCTTGGTGACGGTCGGAGGGCCGAAGCTCTTCTTGATGACAACAACGCGCCCCTTCGGGCCCATCGTTACGCGAACTGCGTCTGCCAGCTTCTTAACGCCCTTGAGGATCTCCTCGCGAGCCTCGAAGCCGAACTCTAGAATCTTAGCCATGTTCTCTTCCTTTTATTGCTAGTTTAAAAGTTACAGTACCACTCCAAGCACGTCGTCCTCACGCATGATGAGGAGCTCAGCGCCTTCTACCTTAACCTCAACGCCGCTGTACTTGCCGAAGAGGATTTCGTCGCCCTCTTTGACATCAACGGGAACGATGGAGCCGTCCTCACGGACCTTGCCCTTGCCAACGGCAACAACGCGGCCGCGCTGTGGGCGCTCTTGAGCGTTATCTGGGAGGATGATGCCTCCGGCTGACTTCTCCTCAGGAGCGAGGCGCTCTACGATGATGCGGTCTTGCAACGGTCGGATCTTGCTCTTCTTGCTGCTCATTACTCTTTTACCTCCGAATGTAGAAAGGGGCGGGGCCCTGAGTGACACAGTGTCCGGCACAGTGCCGACCAGAGCCTCCAGTTCCTGCCTTACCTAACGGTTTGTGTGTGCACCTTGAGGGGAGTCTCCTGGCGCAAACCCGGACCCCCCGAACGCGCCGCCGGAGCTTACCCCAAGAGCGGAAGTAAGCAAAACGACAGCAGTGCGCAAGGTATATGGTCACTGCGCCAGCTCATTTCAAGGGCTCCGAGGTGGATTTTTCTCGCCGACCGTCCGCGAACGGGCCGCTCGGTGGATTCCTGGCAGATTGCAGGGTATAGTGCGCCTCCTCAGCCCTAGACATTCTAGGTGCTTAGGCGGTCTAGAGAAGACGCAAAGCAAGAATGCTGAAGATGCGCTCGGGGCAAAGAGAGAAGAGTTGGCAGTATGTGGCATAAGCTTAAAGAGGTCGAAGAGCGCTACGAGTCGTTAGCGCAGCAGCTATCGAAGCCAGAGATCATCTCTGACCGCGATCTCTTCCAGAAGTACTCCAGGGAGTACAAGTCGCTGACCGACCTAGTCACCACCTTCCGAGCATTGGTCAAGGCACAGGAGGAGCTCTCAGGCAGCAAGGAGCTCGCAGCATCGACTTCTGACTCAGACATGAAGGCAATGGCTGACGAAGAGGTGAAGGTGCTTGCAAAAGTCGTTGAAGACTTGGAGCAGCAGCTCAAAGTTCTTCTCCTGCCAAAAGATCCAAACGACGAGAAGAACGTCATCCTAGAAATTCGCGCGGGTGCCGGCGGTGATGAAGCAGCTATCTTCGCGTATGAGCTCTTCCGCATGTACACCAGGTACGCCGAGGGGCGGAACTGGCGTGTTGAGACCATGAGCTACAGCGATGCCGGCCCGAAGGGACTAAAAGAAGTGATTGCGATGGTTCACGGGGATGGCGCCTTCAGCCGCCTCAAGTACGAGCGCGGCGTGCACCGGGTTCAGCGTGTACCAGAGACCGAGGCGGCTGGACGCATCCACACATCCACCGTGACGGTCGCCGTTCTCCCAGAGGCGGAGGATGTCGAAGTAGAGCTGCACGACAAGGACCTGCGCATCGACGTGTACCGGTCGGGCGGTCCTGGCGGGCAGTCGGTCAACACCACCGACTCGGCTGTGCGCATAACGCACATTCCGACCGGCTTGGTGGTCGCGATGCAAGATGAGAAGTCCCAGCACAAGAACCGCGAGAAGGCGATGCGGGTTCTCAAAGCCCGGCTGTACGAGCTTAAGCTTGAGGAGGCCGAGAAGGAGCGACGCGAAGATCGCCGCAGCCAGGTAGGCACAGGCGACCGCTCTGAGAAGATACGCACCTACAACTTTCCGCAGTCTCGCATCACCGACCACCGCATCAAGCTCTCTGTGAGCGATGTTGACGGCGTGCTGGGTGGCGACCTCGACCAGCTGATCGACCCAGTTGTCGCCTACTACCAAGCCGAGGCTCTCCGCGGAGAGTCAACGGTCCAGTAGCCATGGGCTCGGTTGGTGAAGCGCTTCGGGAAGGCGAGAGAGCCCTCGAAGCTACCTCAACCTCGGCTCGTCTCGACGCTGAGCTGCTTCTCTGCCATGCACTTTCGCTCGGCCGCACGCAGCTTCTATCTCGATTGCGTGATGATTGCCCGGCTGACCCCTTCTATGCGTACCAAGCGCTCGTCAACCGGCGCCGGGCGGGGGAGCCGGTCGCGTACATCGTCGGCGAGCGTGAATTTTTCGGCCGGAGATTCCTGGTGACTCCTAGCGTGCTCATTCCGCGCCCTGAGAGCGAGCTGCTCGTTGAAGAGGCTCTGCGAGTAGTCGCAGGCAAGACACGAGTCTCTTTCCTAGACCTCGGCACCGGTTCGGGGTGTCTGGCAGTGACGCTCGCGCTTGAGCTTGCTCGGCGAGGTGTCGCAGCGCAAGGAGTGGCGGTGGACATCAGCGCCGATGCGCTTGTGGTGGCGCAGAGCAATGCTCAAGCGTTAGGAGCTGCCGAGCGGATCTCCTTCGTCGAGACCAGTTGGCTCTCGCAACCTGAGCGCCTCTCGCCGCCTTTTGACATCATTGTAGCCAACCCCCCGTACGTCGACCCCTCTGAGCCTTCGCCACCAGAGCTTGCCTTTGAACCGCAGGGGGCGCTCTACAGCGATGGTCAGGGGCTGCACGATGCGCGAGAGATCCTTCGGACAGCGCCGGAACTCCTTGCGCACCAGGGGACGCTCCTGCTTGAGGTTGGGGCAAAGAAGCGGCAGCAGCTCTCTGGCTGTCCGGAGGTCGTGGCACTCGGAGCCCGCGTCCGGCTGTTCGGTGACGACTCCCCGCACGACAGGTTTACTGTAGTTGCAGTAGCGGCTGCTGATGAGGCAAGCGCTGTGCCCGAATGAGTAGCCGGAAAAATCGGCTCGCGTCCGCTAGTTGTTACGGAAGTGACCTAGCACACCAACAAAGCTCTTTAAGCCCCGGTTATGCGCCAGTACACTAGAGGGAGTGCGCCCCAACACTACTCTCCTAACCCTTCTGCTCTCCGTTGCATCGCTCCTGGCGACCGTCCTTGCCGCGGCTGCTCAGGATCTCTTCCCGTACTACTACGAGATCGGTCAGCCGCAGCTGCAGGAGATCTTCGTCGACCCGCTCGCCGGCTCTGACGAGCGCAGCGGCACGACGCGCGCGAGTGCGCTTCGCACTGTACGCGAGGCGTGGCGCCGCATCCCTTCCTCCGAGACCCTCTCGACCGGCTACCGCATCAACTTGCTACCCGGCACCTACGGCGATGACGAGGATGAGACCCCTTCGTACTGGGAGCTCAAGCGCGGCACCTTCACTGCTCCGATCATCGTGCGCGCGGCAGATGGCCAGGATACCGTGACTCTCACGACCGACATCAACATGGCGAACGTATCTTACTTCTACCTCATAAACGTCACGATCAAGCGAGCAGGAGACACCTTTCACTGCGAAGGCTGCGATCACATCTTGCTGCGCGGAAACTCGCTCATCGGCGCCCCACGTGGGCGGACGGTTGGGACGGTCGCGCACGAAACGGTCAAGTTTAACCAGTCTCAGCACGTATACATTGAGAGCAACGCAATTTCAGGCGCAGACGACAACGCAATCGACTGGGTAGCCGTCCAGTACGGGCACATCGTCGCCAATACGATCTCAGATGCGCAGGGCTGGTGTGCGTACGTCAAGGGCGGCTCTGCGTACGTTCGCATCGAAGGCAATGAGTTCGCTAACTGCTTTGAGGGAGGTGTCACGGCGGGGCAGGGCACCGGGATTGAGTACATGACAGGACCATGGTTTCGGCACGAGGCTTACGACGTCAAGATCATCAACAACGTCATCCATGACATCTCTGGAGCAGCTCTCGGCGTCAATGGCGGCTACAATATCTTGCTTGCGCACAACACTGCGTACCGGGTTGGCTCTCGTAGTCACCTTGTTGAGATCGTGTTCGGCGCTCGTTCGTGCGACGAGAGCGCTCCCGCTTGTCTGAGCAGAGTGAACGCAGGCGCCTGGGGCCCTTCAACGGGCGGAGACGATGTTGGCCAGCCGATCGGCAACAGGAACGTGAAGGTGCTCAACAACTTGCTGTACAACCCGGCTGGGTATGCAGTTGGGGACCAGCACTTCGCGATCCACGGTCCACAGATTCCGACTGCTGTGGGGATTCCCGCCCCACAACGGAGCGATGTCGGCCTCGAGATCAAGGGAAACGTCATCTGGAGTGGCGCGAGCGACCATCCTCTCGGCATCGAAGATGCGAGCCAGGGGTGCCGGCCAGCCAACCTGAGCTGCAACCAAGCTCAGCTCGTGGCGGAGAACTCAATTAATACCGTAGAGCCAGCGTTGGCCGCGCCAGCTAGCGGGGATTTTCGGCCGCAAACAGGCAGCGCGATCCTTGGGCTAGCGCCGGCAGCTCTCACGGCATTCTTTCCACGGGATGAGAGCGAGAGCACACCCGAGGGAGTTTTGGCGAACGCCTTCTCCCGAGATCGCTCCGGCTCTGAAGCAAGTGTACTCGTCCCAGGCGCATACGCCAGTGCCGGAGGGAGCCTGAGCCCACCGAGCAATCCGGGCAGCTCCAACCCCGGGCTTCCGGGCAACCTGTTTATTTCGTCGTTGCGCGCTAGGTCGGTGTGGACCGGGGCTAGGCATCGTGTCTCGGTGTCTTTCGTCGCGACGAGCAGCGCCACGATTGTATCCGCCACGGCTCGCCTCAGTAACGGCAAGCGGATCTCCCTCCGCAGGCGAGGGGCAAGATTCAGCGGTCAGGTCGAGCTACTCAAGGCAGGGCGGCTCTCCGTCACGGTTAGCGCGCAGGATCGGGCTGGGGAATCGGCCAGGAGGAGTGTTGAAGTGAGAAGGTAGCCATCGAGCAGGGTTCCGTTACCTTCGAGTGCCGCCGCATTTCGCCTCGTGTATCTGCCCGTACTTTGGTAAGACTCTCCGTCATGACGACACCTCAAGAAATTATCACCTACCTTCTTCCATTCGTTGCCACCGCGGGCTCCTACAGCGCACAGATTCAGAAAGAGGTCGGGATGCATGACGCCAAGCCAGGCGAGACGATCTTCCACTCGGCGCTCTCTGATGCGGATGTCACGATCCAGGCCTACATCGAGGTGGCGTTGTTGGCGAAGTTCCCCCACGTGAGCTTCTTCTCAGAAGAGCAGGAGCAATCGCTCAATCGCAAATACTTCGCTGATGACTACGAGCTTGAGGTGCTACTCGACCCGATCGACGGCACACGCTCGTACGTGGATTCGCGGGAGCAGTACCAGGTTATCGTCACTATCCACGACCGCACCCAGATAGTCGGTGCCATTTGTCACATGCCGAGGCGTGGGCACTGCTACACCGCTGTGCGCGGTGGCGGAGCCTTCATCCTCACCGAGGAGGAGGTGCGGCGTGCGGCTCAGGGGAAGCGGCACTCAGTCGCGGGGGCCTTGGGACCGGTCTTGGTATTCAACCGTCCAGACCTGGTTGAGAAGCTCTCACCGCACGTGGAGGTTGTAGACCTGCTAACGTCGTACCTCCGGACGCCGGGCAAGCATAATATGACGGATCTGATGGAAGGTCGGGCGGCTGCAACTCTTCACGCACCGTGCCAAGGGATCGACGGCGGAGCGATTGCCCTGATCGCTGCGGAGGCTGGGGCGACCGTGTCTGACTTCCACGGCCGCCCACTCGGTAACTTTAGAGAGTGTTCGAAGCGAACGGTTCCGAATGCTCTCGTCTCGTCCTCTCGTGAGATGCACGAGAGAATTCTTTCTGCACTCAATCCGTAGTTCTAGAGAGCGCCGAGGCCTCGCTGTCCTCCTTGCCCTAGTTCAAGCGCTAGTTCGCAAACTTGCTAATGATCCGCTGCTTCATCTGGTCGACCTTGTCGAGCAATCCGGTAAACATAGTCATCACGTGCGAAGCGCGTTGGTAGCGCTGCTCAGCGACGAGCTGTACTGCCCTCAGCTTGTACGATTTCCCGTCGGTTGATGTGACACCAAGCTTGCGGGCCAGCTCTGAGAGCTCCTTATTGTTGGTCGTGGTGTCGTTCTCGGAGAGGGAGTACGCCTTGAACAGTACGTCCTCCGCTTCACTAAATGTTGACGCTACCTGCTTGGCGGCTTTCTCTGCTTGGGTTGGTCCCACGGTATACGGGCTAGCCATAATGCTTCTCCTCTTGGTCGTTGTGCGATTGTTCGCCTCGGCGGAGCCAAACAGCTGCGCCAGATGGCTCCGAGGCACTCTCCAAGTACCGTTCGAAGATGCCAGGCACGAGTTGTGTGCCAGAGGAGGTATTCCTGGGCGGAGTCGGCCGCAGTTTGCGGAGGAGCCTCGGACAGTCGGCGAATTTGAAAGCGCACATCCACAAGGCGAGTGGCTGAAAAGAGAGGAGTAAGACGGGACCCGTCTGGGTTGATTCCCTTACACTCGCAGCCCTCGCCGCTCTCTTTGTGAGCTCTTTCTCTCGGACATCTCGACGTTGTGGGGCTGCCAGAAGGGTAGTTCACGAGCAAAAGAGTTGTCCGCACAAAGAGAGCAGCGAGGCCAGCGAGCGGTAACGATTTGGCCTACCGGGATTATCCAGGCCCGCATGCTCTCGCGGTCACGACTGTGCATATGCCTCAGGAGGCACATCGAAGCTTTTCGGCGGGTGCCGGTGCGCCCGCCCGATTCCCCACAGCGTCCCTATTGTTTTAGAGTGCCAACCTGCCATAACGTAGCCTCCCGGATATTTAGCCAGGTAAATAATTGCGATGTCTGAGTTTTTCGAAATAGCTGGCGGCACCCCGCTGCGCGGAAGAGTCAAAGTAGGCGGGGCCAAGAACGCAGGCCTGCCTTTGCTCATAGCTACGTTGCTCACGGGGGAGGAGTGCACCATCACCAACGTCCCCAACCTCACTGACACAAGCCTTGTGTTGCACCTGCTGGAGCAGTTCGGCGCACAGCTTGAGTACGATGGCGACACGGTGAAAGTTGAGACTCCGAAGCTGATCGCTACTGAGGCGAGCTACTCGTTAGTCAAAGCGTTGCGGGCGTCGTTCTGGGTACTTGCTCCGCTCCTGGCGCGCGGCGGTGCAGCCAGAGTCGCCTTGCCGGGTGGAGATCTCATCGGCGCTCGGCCAGTAGATCTTCACTTAGAAGGCCTCTCAAAAATGGGGGCAGATATCTCTCTGAAGCACGGAGTAGTGCATGCATTGGCGCCGAAGGGCCTAAAGCCGGCGCAGATAGATCTTACTTTCCCCTCGGTCGGAGCTACCCACCAGCTCGTCATGGCAGCGAGCCTGGTGCCAGGCCGCACAGTCATCACCGGCTGCGCGCAAGAGCCCGAGATTGTGGCGCTCGCCGATCTTCTCAATCTGATGGGAGCCAACGTGCAGGGGGCCGGAACTCCAGTTATAGAGATTAGTGGTGAGAGCGGATTGCACGGGGCGACGTACCACTTGATCGGTGACCGCATCGAAGCGGGAACGTACCTGCTGGCGGGTGCTATCTCGGGCGGTGAGGTTACGGCTGACGGCATCCGGCCGGAATTCTTTGGCGCGTTCTTGGACGTGCTGCGCGAGATGGGGCTTGAAGTAAGCTCGACTGAAAATTCGGTTTCAGTGAAGAGCAATGGGCGACTCAAGGCTGTGAATGTGAAAACCATGCCGTTCCCTGGTGTGGCGACTGACCTTCAAGCACCCCTTATGGCCGCGCTCACCGTGGCAGAGGGGACAAGCACAATTGAAGAGACGATCTACGAAGGCCGCTTCGGCCACGCATCAGAGCTCGCGCGCATGGGCGCTAAGATAAAGATCGCCGATCGGATAGCAACGATCGAGGGGGTCTCGCGGCTCACTGGCGCTCCAGTTGACGGACTGGACATCCGAGCAGCAGCAGCGCTCGTGCTCGCTGCGCTCGCAGCAGAAGGGCGCAGCGAAATTCATGAGCTGCATCATTTGCGGCGCGGCTACGAGCACGTAGAGAAGAAGCTTGGAGCTCTCGGCGCCCGCGTCTGGGCGCGCGTGAGCGATCCGGACGACTTCCTCTTTGCTGGCTGTTAGGCACCTAGGCAGTTTGAGTATGGTAGCGCAGCTCTCGTTAAGCATGTCCCAGTCGATCCGCTACTCGTCAGCGGCATTCATCGAGCACGCCGGAGTTCGTGAGGCGATTGAGGCAGTTGAGAAGCTCGCGCCATCTCGCGGCTTCTCCCTGATTTACATCGTCGGAGCGAAAGGCTCCGGCAAAACTCACCTCGCAGTGTACCTCGTGGGAAAGCTCATGGCAGAGCGTGCAGCTCGTCTAGTCGCTGGAGGAGATTTCCTGGGCTGGGCTGCTAACGAGCTTCCGGAGTCGTCGTTTGCAGGAGGCGAGTTGCTGGTAGTCGACGACGCCGATCGGCTCCTTGAAACTAGCGGAGCAAGTGGCCCGTTCGTGGACGTTGTCGAGCGACTCGCCAATGCAGACGGCACACTCGTGCTGCTTGGCTCCAAGCTGCCCGAACAGATTGCTTGTGCCCCGCAGTGCAAAAGCCGACTCTCTGCCGGATTGCATGTTGCGATCGGTAGCCCGCAAGACGCTGACTTGGACACGCTCCTCGACCTGATCACAAAGCAGCGCGGCTTGCAGCTGAAAGAGAGCAAGCGCTCCTACCTCCTTCGGCGGGTCACTCGTACGCTTCCGGCCTTGGTTGAGTGTGTCGATAAGCTTGATGAGGGCACTGAGCTTGGCAGCTCCAGCACCTCGTTCCAGGCGCTCTCCGGAGCACTAGGCTCCCTCTCCTAGGAGGGTTCCGGGCAGCCGGCAAGACGCGGTCCGGTGAGGTCTCAATCGAATACCACTTCAGCCGTAGCTTCACCTGGGGTCACGAAAAGCATTTTTAGAAGCGTTTTGGCGGGCAAAAATACTGTGGTAACAGGTGGTTGGGGCTGCTAGCTCGGTACTGGCGGGTGTGCTAGAAATACGCCTCGCGGTGAGGCTTGCCCCACCCCAAGCGGTCCGGTGAGGTAGCCGGAAAATTGTTTAGGGATTACCAGATGCAGAAACGTAGAGTTGTCGTCACCGGTATCGGAATCGTGAGCCCCCTTGGGAACACCCGCGAAGAGACGTGGGCAGGAGCCAAAGAGGGTCGCTCAGGTGTCGGTCCCATCACCCGTTTCGATGCTAGCGCCTTCCCGACGAAGTTCGCCGCTGAGATCAAGAACTTCAGCGCAGACCCGTTCATTGAGTTCAAGGATCAGAAGAAGCAGGATCTCTTCTCGCAGTACGCTGTCGCGGGCTCGCACGAGGCACTGTCGGACGCGAAGTTGCTTGAGGATACTGCCGGATACGAACGAGCCAAGATCGGCTGCGTTCTCGGCGTCGGCATCGGCGGCCTCGTTATGCTCGAGAAGTACCACCAGGCGTACCTTGAAGGCGGTCCGAAAAAGATATCTCCGTTCCTCATCCCAGGCATGATCAGCAACCTCGGCCCGGGCAACGTCGCCATCAAGTACGGGCTGAAGGGCGTGAACTACACGGTGACGAGTGCATGCACTTCGTCAACTCACGCGATCGGCGAAGCTTTCCGCATGATTGCGGATGGCTTGCAGGACGTTATGGTCACGGGTGGCTCGGAGAGCACGGTTAGCCCGATCGGAATCGGCGGCTTCAATGCGCTCAAGGCTCTCTCAACACGCAACGAGGATCCACAGCGCGCCTCACGTCCGTTTGACAAGGACCGTGATGGGTTCGTGCTCGGCGAGGGCTGCGCTATCCTTGTGCTTGAGGCGCTCGACACTGCAGTTAAGCGCGGCGCGAAGATCTACGGTGAAGTCCTTGGCTACGGCACATCCTGCGATGCTTACCACATGACAGCTCCGTGTGTTGACGGCGAGGGTGCGGTCAACTGCATGCGTAACGCTCTCTCTTGGGCAGGCATCAATCCAACTCAAGTGAACTACCTTAACGCTCACGGAACGTCGACGCCGGCGAACGATGCTTCGGAGACTGCCGCTATCAAGACCGTTTTCGGCGAATACGCCAAGAGCGGGCTCCTAGTCAGCTCGACGAAGTCGATGACGGGGCACCTGCTCGGTGCTGCTGGAGCGATCGAGGCAGCCTTCTCGATGCTATCGATCCGTGACGGGATAGTTCCTCCGACTATCAACCTGGACAATCCAGATGAGGCCTGCGACCTCGACTACGTTCCTCACAAGGCCCGCAAGGCTGACGTGCAGATCGCCATGTCGAACAGCTTCGGCTTCGGCGGCACCAACGCATCTCTCGTCTTCGGCGCATATCGCGGATGAGCAGAAACGGTGACGACCTCTCTCCACAGGTGAGGGCAGAGGATATCCTGCTCGGCTCCCTGGGGTTCGGTGAGGATGCCCGCATGGTTTCTATTGAACGAACAGATAATGGCTACAGAGGCACAGGCCTGTGGGGCGATGGCTCAGAGTTCTCATTTGAGAGCGACGACGAGCTAGACGGGCTGCAGCTCTGGGCTCTCGAGTTCGTCCTCAGCGAGAGGCTCGGGAAGACTGCGTAGCTGGTTGCGTTAGTGGCTGCCCTTCAGCGGGGGAGTGCGGTAGATCTTGGGCATCCAATGGCTAAGCGGAGACTGCCATGACTGACTGCAAGATATGTAACCTCGTCCAGCGTGCCCAGGCGACACTCGTAACGTATTCGACGCTATTAATAGCGCCGGTGCTGCTGCTCGCATTCCGTGTGCACTGGGGGCTCGCGTTCTTCCGCGACGGGAAGGGGAAGCTGCTCAACCACGAAGCGGTGGCGCAGTTCTTCGCTGAGAGCGTGCAGCTCCCGTTCCCGGAGCTCAACGCATGGCTCGTCGGAGGGATAGAGCTTGGGGGCGGCTTGCTTATCTTGCTTGGGCTTCTCTCGCGCCCTGTCGCCCTTGTGCTGACTGTCAACATGCTCGTGGCGTACCTGTCAGTAGAGTCTGATCGAGCGGCTATTCTGGGAGTCTTCTCAGATGCGCAGCCGTTTATCGATGCCGATCCATTCTTCTACCTCCTCACATCAGCTCTCGTTCTTGCATTCGGCCCAGGCGCCATCTCGCTCGACGCACTGGCATGCAAGCTCTGGCGCAACAAGCAGGGCGCTAGCAGCTGCTGTAAAGCCTGCTAGGCGTGCAAATGGATTACTCGACCAGCACAGCGCTTATCACGGGTGGCGCGTCAGGAATTGGCTTTGCCATGGCGCAACGTCTCAAAGCGCTCGGCGCTACGGTAGTAGTGTGTGGAAGGAGGCGTGAGCAGCTCGAGTGGGCAGCGCGCGAGGCGCCGGGCATTCACACACTACAGTGCGATGTTGTGATTCAGGACGAGCGGGAAAGGCTCTGTTCAGTGGTGGCTACCCGCTTTCCAGCCTTGAACGTTCTGATCAATAACGCTGGGATCCAGCACCGACCGCCCCCCGTGCTTGAGCGGCAAGACTGGAGCCTCTGGCAACGTGAAATAGCCACTAACCTCGAGGCGCCGATGCACCTGTCGAGTCTCTTTGCGCCGCACCTCTGTCGAGCGCAGCACGCTGCGATTATAAACGTCTCATCGGGTCTCGCCTTCTCGCCGATCTCCTTTATGCCGGGGTACTGCGCAACGAAGGCAGCGTTGCATTCATTTACCTTGAGTCTTCGTCACCAGCTTCGTAGCACTCCTGTCTCAGTCATTGAGATCATTCCCCCCAAAACAAAGACCGATCTTGGCGGAAAAGGGCTGCACGATGACGGCGTGCCGCTCGAAGAGTATGCGGATGCGACTTTCGCCCGTCTCTTAGCTGGCGAAGAGGAGATCGGGTTCGGATTCTCGGAGATTAATCGCAGGGCATCGCGCGAGGAGCTCGAGGGAATCTTCGCGCGGCTCAACCCAAGGTGAGCCTTCTGCTTTCTCTGATGGAGTTGCTATCGATCCTGTAGGCGCCTGATCCGCTGCCTGAGCTGTCGGTTTTTCTTGGCGAGCTTCGCTACCATGTTTTTCTCGCCGTTGCAGTCCATGCTCGGTGCTCCATCCTGGGCCGCTATAGGCAGCAGGGCACCAGTCTGCGGAGCGGTTTCGGCAAGGAAGTTTACGCACGTTTCCCGCATTCTGCTTGTGACGGCACCACCGAAGCATCGATCTGTGCCGTTGATTGCCTTGAAGCGGCTGAAGGAGAATCTCTCTTCGGGAGCCCCTGAGCTGCCAAACTGCACGCCGAGCACTCCATCGGAGGTGAAGGCTACTGCTTGCGGAACGATCGTGATGCAGATGTCGGGGGGTTGGGTATCTGTTTGAGCGGTTGCCGGGCTGGCGGTTGCTGTCAGGACGAGTAAGGCGAGCAGCTGCTTTAAGGGAATGCGCATGGGAAATCTCCAAAAAACCTAAAACGAGGGACTCTCAGGTATATGGGGGCTGTGGGGAGAGGTGTGCTCTAACAGTTTAATAACCTTGGGCTAATTAGTATTTTTAGCTGTTTTAAGTC
>CANLJX010000042.1 GCA_947491545.1 Deltaproteobacteria bacterium | reverse complement strand
TCGCCAATAATCGTTCCCGTCTTCTTGTACTCGCGCCAGCTATGGCGACCAACAAGGAAGAGGTACCCGGATAGGACGATGAAGAGGCTCTCTTCCCACACGTAGCGCATGCTGCTTGGGGTTATGAACATCTCCACGAGGGGTTCAATGACAGGAAGTGACGCGAGCTGCTCGCCGGCAGGTCGTTCGATCCGAAGCTGCTCCGCCAACTCGCCAGCACCCGCACTAATTCGCTCAGCTTTAGTGAGGTGGCAGATCTCGGCAACGCAGAACAAGAGGCCCAAAGCCCCAGGAATGAACGTTTTTCCGAGGGTCGTGTTTCCGGTGATGAAGAACTGCGCTATCAGCAATGCAAGGGCTGCAACGCCAAGGGTCATCAGTCCCACTACGGGGTCGAGCGTGTAGAACCACTCAACGAAGTGCAGGAATGCGATTTCAAGTTCGCGAAGCATCCAGGCAGCCTTGTACCGATCTCTCTCTCAGACGGTTATGGACCGTTTTAGGCTGAAGTAGCCTATCCGGTCCGACAATCTTCGCCGAGAGAGCGGAAGTATATTCGAGCAGTTACGATCTATCCAGGAGGACAGCTTTTCAGAAGGGTCCCCAAAGGCGATCGCCCCACCCCCGATGGGTTTATCGCCTACCGCCTTTCAAGGGCTTAGGTTGTGGTGCCCGATTTTACCGGAGATCTGCTAAGTGCCTGAAGGTAGGTTGCCAGAGTGTGCCTAAACCCTCTCAATAACCGTCGCGATTCCCATCCCTAGACCGATGCACATGGTCACCAGGGCAAACCGCCCCTGAGAGCGCTCTAGCTCATCGAGCGCCATTCCAATCAACATCGCCCCCGTTGCTCCCAACGGATGCCCGAGGGAGATGCCACCGCCGTTCACGTTGACCTTCGCTGGGTCGATCCCGAGCTCTCGGATCGTCATGATAGGCACCGGGGCGAAAGCCTCGTTGATCTCCCAGACGTCGATGTCTTTCACCGCGAGACCAGCACGTTGCAGGGCACGCCGCGACGCCTCAATCGGCCCAGTCAGCATGATGCGGGGTGGTGAGCCGATCGAGACCTGTGACACCACTCGGGCACGCGGCTTTAAGTTGTGCTTCTTTGCAGCCTGCTCGCTGCCAAGGAGGATCGCTGCGGCTCCATCGACGATCGCCGAAGCGTTTCCAGCAGTGATGATACCGTTCTCGCGGAACACAGTCTTGAGCGCTGCGAGCGCCTCGAGCGTGGTTTCAGGCCGAGGATTGTCATCGACATCCAGCAGCTTCTCCGCGCCAGTCTCGTCGCGGTACGGCACCGCGCAGATGCTTTTGCTAAAGCGACGCTCACTGAGTGCACGCTTCGCATTCTGCTGAGACCTGAGGGCAAAAGCATCGACGTCAGCGCGGGTAATCTTAAACTCTTGCGAGAGGATCTCTGCCGACTCGCCCTGCTGCACAAGATCCGGATGGTGCTTTGCGAGAGCCGGGCTCGCCTCTCCGCCAGAGTCGCTGAACATCGGAACGCGGGTCATGTGCTCAAGGCCTCCTGCGACAACGAGCTCGTAATCCCCACAGTGCACGCCCTGAGCAGCGAAGTTGAATGCTTGCTGTCCCGAGCCGCACAGCCGGTTGACGGTTGCCGATGGGACAGAGATTGGCCAGCCAGCTGCAAGCACCGCCGCGCGCCCAACGCACCAACCTTGCTCTAGCGTCTGAGTCACGCAACCGATGAGGACGTCTTCGACCAGCTCGGGCGGCAGATGCGTCCGCTTCACGAGCGAGTTGAGCGGAAAAGTCATGAGATCGACCGGGTGCACCAAGGAAAACTTTCCCTTGCGGCGAGCTCGCGGGGTGCGGACGGCGTCGATAATAAAGGCGTTTGTCATGGCGAGTGTTGCGTGAGTTAAGTCAGCGAGGGAGTGGGATGCGCTTTCGCGAGGTCCCACACCCCTCGTATGATGCTAACGCCCAGGGCGGGAGTTAGCTACCGAGAAATGTACACCTCAACTCGGCGGTTGAGCTGTCTGCCTGCAGCAGTCCGGTTCGTTGCAACCGGCTTGCTCGCCGAGTACCCATTTACCTTAAGCTGTGCAGTTGAGATGCCGTGAGCAGCCAGGAAGCCGCCAACACTCTCCGCACGAGCTTTGGCGAGCTTCTCGTTGTACTCAGCATTGCCGGTGTCATCCGTATGCCCCGCAACGTTCACGGCAGTGACCATTGGGCTGGCCTTAATCGCCTCAGCCACTTTCTCTAAGCCACCGATGCCGCCGACGCGCAGGTTCGTCTGGTCTTCATCGAAGAAAACCTGGTAGACGCCACCAACAGGATCGACACTCGTGGTGCTGTCGAGCCGCGCCTGGATCTTCTCCAGTTCGATCTGGTTCGCCTGCCCCTGAACCTTTAGCGCTGCGAGCTGGCGAGCGAGCTCAAGCTGTGTCCCTTCCTGTACGTCCCAGCCTGCGCCCATCATGAGCCCGCCGGCAGCTCCGATTCCGGATCCCACGGCTATACCGCCACCGGAAGCGTCAACCTGGTTGCCGATCACAGCACCAGCGCCGGCACCCCAGCCCGCGCCAAGCAACGCTCCGGCCAACGTTTTGTCGGGACCCGGCTGCGGACTGTGGCAGCCGGAAACGAATATGCACGCCCCGAGGGCGTAGAGAGAGAGCAACTTAGCCGCCGCATAGCGGCACAACGAGAACCTCATACTGATACCTCACTTCTGAGCAAAAACAGCCCTGAGCTACTTCTACCCGTAAGCGGAACTTGCCTGCGGTAGGGCGCCGGGATTCATTCCCTGCAAGGGTGTTATCGGCAGGGGGGTATGGGTGCCGTAGGCATTTTTTTCCCGGTGAACTCCACGGTGTTTTTTTTCTTTAAACACCTGAATTGGCAGCCCTGCCAGCTCGTAACGGCGTTATGAACGAACCATTTTGCCCACTATCTGGCGCGTCGAGGCAGCACTGCAAGCAGCACACAGAGTGCCGCCACGAAGAGCCACAGCGCGTAGATCGGCATCGATGTGTAGAGGGTTTTCTCGGAGAGCAGCTCTACGTCAAGCGGCAGGACCCCTTCAGTGAAGGGCAGGAGCGAGGCAGCGGTGCGGCCGAGCGGATCGACAACCGCTGTGAGCCCCGTGTTCGTAGAACGCAGCAGGTAGCGCCTATTCTCAATCGCGCGCCAGCTGGCGATCATGTGGTGTTGGTACGGAGCAACAGTCCGGCCGAACCAGGCGTCGTTCGTTTGATTAATGAGCAGCTCTGCCCCGAGCTGTGTTGCCTCACGCGCGATTTGCGGGACTACGTCCTCGTAGCAGATGAGCGGAGAGAGCTTCGCTTGCACGCCGCTTGATAGCGGGAACGAGAGCACAGCCGGCGCTGCGCCTGCCGTGAACTGTGCCGCCGTTGAGTTGATCTCCTCAAGCCAAGGGAGCCACGAGCTAAAGGGCGTGTACTCGCCAAACGGCATAAGGATCATC
Organism: Deltaproteobacteria bacterium; assembly: GCA_947491545.1. Lineage (GTDB taxonomy): Bacteria > Bdellovibrionota_C > UBA2361 > UBA2361 > OMII01 > OMII01. The sequence continues at coordinate 18,043 of CANLJX010000042.1, read as the reverse complement.
TTGTTGTAGGGCGTATCGAGGCTCCCATCGGGGCGAATCAGGATTGAACTGTTAAAAAATTCCGCGCGTGAGCGATAGGTGAGGCCTCCGACGAGGAAAGCTGAGCCGTTGTTGAGGAAGGGCAGGAGAGGCTCCCCCGTGTCACGGTCAAGCGCATGGTAGGCCACGGCCGTTGAGGTCGGGATAAATTTGGTGATCGTCGACTCTGGCCAGATAATAAGAAGATCTTTCTCTGCAACTTGAGCGCTCGTCTTAAGGTACTGCTCCTGGTTGACCGTAAAGAACGAGACATCGTGCTTGCGCTGCAGCGAGACGTTGCCTTGCACCATGGCAGTCTTGAGCCTTGGCCCGGAAGGATTCTTGTAGCGCTGCTCCGCGCTCACGCCATAACCCAATGAGGCTACCAGGGCCACGGCAGCTGCAAGACGGGCGAACAAGCTCACCTCTCTCCGGGCCACGAAGCACTCAGCAACCCACATCATAACGAAGGTAACAGCAGTAACTCCGCCGATATCTGCGATCTGCGCCAACGGCACAAACCCAATCTGTGTGTGCCCGAAGTCCCACGGGAAGATCTTTATCCAGAAGTGGTGTGCCACGAGCCAAGCCAGGGCAGTTCGCAGGCCGAAGCGCGCCGTGAAGGCCGGCAGCCTGCCCCATGTGAACGCCCAGATGAGAAACTGCACTGTGCTGCCAACGACAAACAGCGCAAAGATAGGAAGCGCGGCCGCCATCGGAAAGCCGCCGAAGTCGGCAATAGTGCTGTAGAGCCAGTAGAACCCACCTGTGTAGGTAATGAGGCCTGCGATGAAGCTCCGGAGCATTCTCCGATCAGGAGAGAGCATCGACGCGACAAAGAGCGCCGAGGAAGTCCAGCCGAGCGCAGCGCACTCAGGCGAGCCAGGCATCCACCATGCGACAACGAGCGTTGCCGCCGCTGCAAGCGAGAGCAGCCAGCCCATTACGAGAACGGATTTTCGCAGATAGACGAGCCCGCAAGGAACGTCTCAATCCAGAGCAGCCGATTGTACTTGGCTGTGCGCTCACTTCGGCACACGGAGCCAGTCTTGATCTGCCCAGCCCCGGTTCCTACAGCAAGATCAGCGATGCTTGTGTCCTCTGTCTCGCCCGAGCGGTGCGAGAGGATTGAGCGGTAGCCGTTCTCGTGCGCGAGGTTGATCGCCTCAAGCGTCTCTGTGACCGTGCCGATCTGGTTTAGCTTGATCAGGATTGCGTTGCCTACGCCCTGCTGAATTCCGTCAGCAAGCCGCTTGACGTTGGTGACGAACAGGTCGTCGCCGACGAGCTGGACAGTGCCGCCGATCTTTTCGGTCATCAGGCGCCAGCCGTCCCAGTCGTTCTCGTCGAGGCCGTCCTCGATGCTCACGAGCGGGTACTTCGATGCCCAGCCAGCATAGAGATCAACCAGGTCAGCCGCCGAGAACTCTTCCTTGGTGCTCTTCTTGAAAACGTACTTGTTCTTCGCCTCGTCGTAGAACTCGCTCGCAGCGACATCGAGAGCGATCGACACATCGTCACCCGGCTGGTACCCAGCGTCGGCGATAGACTCAACGAGGGCCTCAAGCGCCTCAGTCGGTCCGGCGAGGTCGGGAGCGAAACCGCCTTCGTCGCCGATTCCCGTCGAGAGCCCCTTCTTCTTCAGGTTTTTCTTGAGGGCGTGGAAGACCTCCGATGCACAGCGGATGTTCTCAAAGAAGGTCGAGGACACGTGCGGAACGATCATGAACTCCTGGAAGTCGAGCAAGTTCGCTGCATGAGCTCCGCCGTTGATAATATTGACGAGCGGCACCGGAAGGCGCCGTGCGTTCGCCCCGCCGATGTAGCGGAAGAGCGGGATGTTGAGGTAGTTCGCGCCGGCATGTGCAGCCGCGAGGCTGACGCCGAGGATGGCGTTGGCACCCAGGCGGCTCTTCATCTCAGTGCCATCGAGGTCAATCAGCTTGCGGTCAAGAGCAGCAAGCTCAAGCACGTCGCTGCCAGCAACTACCGGAGCGATCTTCTCCTTGATGTTCTCGACCGCCTTGAGCACTCCCTTCCCAAGGTAGCGCTCGTTGTCGCCATCACGAAGCTCAAGGGCCTCGTACTCTCCGGTTGAGGCTCCCGAGGGGACCATAGCCGTGCCCTGCGTGCCATCCTGGAGGACAACGGTGGCAGCTACGGTAGGAAAGCCGCGTGAATCGAGGCACTCGTAGGCGGTGACTGAAGCGATGGTGCTGTTTTGCATGTCTGGGTCTCCTGAATTGGGCAATAAGTTAGCCTGGATATAGCCCCTTCCGAGGCGGCCGCGGGAGAGTCTACCGCCCTTGATAAACAGAAGTAAATGGGGCCGAAGGGCTCCCTAATCGTTGCATCTGCCTGACAACAATGCTGGTTACGGGCGGGGCATTTCGGTACTCTGTCACGCATGCGAGTTACAGCCACCAAGATCCTTATCGTGTGCGCCGTTGCAGCGGCAATCTTCTCCTTTCTGGCCGACGACGGCTTCACAAAGCTAGGCTCACTCTCACGGAGCCTTGAGCAGCAGAGCCGCACCAACGAGCGGCTCAAGGATTCAGTCGAGTCGCTGAAGCGAGAAGTCGCCGGGCTCCAGGCTGACGCACGCGAAGTTGAGAAAGCAGCACGCAGCGAGCTCGGCATGGCCCGCTCTGACGAGATGGTCGTCATCTTTGAGAAGAAGGATGAGGCGAATGAAAAAAGCCGGTAGCTCGACGTTTGGCCGCTCGGAAGCGCAGGGAGGCGACGCCTCAGGCAACGCTGCGCGCGCAGCGGAAGAGGGAGCGGCACCCGAACAGCGTCGGTACGAAGCGCCACGTCGGCGCCGAGCAGGGGTGCGAACAGACCTAACACTCGTCAAAGGGATTCTCGCCAAGGCGCTCGCCTACAAGGGGCTCGACAAAAAAGTGGAGCGATACGAGTTCATCCTGCACTGGCGCGAAATAGTTGGCGACAAGATCGCTGACGTCACAAAGCCCGAGTACATCTCTCGCCGCGCCCTGCTCGTTACGGTGAAGCACTCTGCTTGGGCCCAGGAGCTAACCTTCCAGAAGCCGGTGCTGCTGCAAAAATTGGCGCGTTACCTGAAGAAGGGTGATATCGTAAACGACATGATTTTCCGCGTTGGTGCGCTGTAAGGAAGCCGCAGAGTCACGGCTAAGCCGTACAACCTGTCTCGGTTGTTGATACACCAAAAAGCTATTTGGCTCCGCTCTATACGACCTGGTCCTCTGAATGCCGAGGGCACCCTCAATGGCGTTGGTGTCACTTTGGAGGTGTCGGCTATGCGAGCGGCTTTTTTTCTCATTGTTACGGTCTTGATAGCGGGCTCAGCACCGCTCGATGCTGCGGCGGAACAGGAAGAGGCGGTTGCCCGCCAGCTTGCGAAGACCCGCCGACTCCTTGCAGTCCGGGCGCATGCGGAGAACGTGCGCCCTGCCGCGGCTAGCTTCGGCGGATGGTGGTCCGGAAGGCTGGTTTTCGTGCGGTCTCAGAGCACCTGCAGCTCTGGGCTCTCATCGTTCGCGTTCCGACACTTTATGGCGGTTCGCGGAGCCGCTGCTGGCCTGTCTACGAGTCACGACGGCGCATTCCCAGGAAAATCTCGAGATGGCGGAAGATCGTACATCTTCCTTAAGAGCGCCTACACATCGTCCGGACCGTGGGTTCTCGGGGTGTCGTATGGCAATCTCTCGTCAAGCGGACGGTCCGCGATAGTCGTGTACGTGGCGAAGCATCTCAGAAGCAACTGCACCTATGCGTTTGGGACTTACGCTACTCGGTGAGGCCCGATTCTTGGCGAGCAGAGAAGAAAATTAGCACAGTGCTTCCATACTTTCGCTGCTGCGTCTCCTTAAAGGCTGACAGCTCAAGCTCCTCGTACTCCTTGGGATCGATCTGCACGATGATCTGGCCGCCGCTGTTGAGCAGGTGTGGGCGCTCGCCGATAAGCCGCATCGCCTCGACCCAGATGCCTTTGTACTGGGGGGGCGCCACGAATATCAGATCAAACGACCGATTGGTGTTCTTGAGGTAGAGAAAGGCATCAGTGTGACGCACCTCGGACTTCGTGGAGAGCCCTGTAGTCTCTAGGTTCTCCTTAATGATGGCGACGGCTTTTGCGCTCGTGTCCAGAAAGACGCAGTGTTCCGCTCCCTGGCTCAAAGCTTCTATCCCCACGCTCCCCGTGCCGCCAAATAGGTCGAGCACCGAGATGCCCGGGAGGGTGGGACGCAGGATGTCGAAGAGCGGAACTTTGACGCGGTCAAGGATCGGGCGGGTCGAGTCGCCCGGCACTGCCTTCAGAGCGCGTCCTTTCGCTATGCCGCCAATAACTCGCATCCGAGCGCAGCTAGAGCGAGCGGTTCATGTCCCAGTTCTCGAGGTAGTCCCTGATGAAGGCCAGGAACTGTCCGCCGAGCGAGCCGTCAACTATGCGGTGATCGTACGATAGCGTCAGGTAGCAGATCTGCCGAATCGCGATCATGTCGTCGATTACGACCGGGCGCTTCTTGATTGCCCCGAGGCACAGGATTGCAACCTGAGGCTGGTTGATGATCGGGGTCCCGATGATCGTGCCAAACACGCCCGGGTTAGTGACAGTGAAAGTGCCGCCTGCAACATCATCCGGAACGAGCTTCTTGTTGCGGGCGCGCTGGGCGAGGTCGTTGAGCGACCGAGCGAGCCCAACCAAGTTCTTCTCTTCGGCGCGCTTGATGACCGGCACAATCAGTCCGGTGTTTCCGAGCGCCACTGCACAGCCTAAGTTGACGTGTTTCTTTAGCACGATCTTCTTGCCATCAACGGAAGCGTTCACGAATGGGAACGCCTCAAGAGCGCGAGTAGTCGCCTCGAGGAAGAACGGCGTAAAGCTCAAGCCGAAGCCCTCGCTCTTCTCGAAGGCAGACTTGTTCTTAGCGCGCCAGTTGGCGATGTTCGTCACATCGACTTCCTGGATCGAGTAGACGTGTGGGCTGGTGTGTTTCGAGCGAACCATGTGGTCCGCGATCGCCTGGCGCATGCCGTCCATCATTACGACACGTGTTCCATCTGCTCCCCAATCTCCGCTCGGTGTGTCCTGAGGGGGCGCAGAGGGCCGAGTGGCTACTGGCGCTGGCTTTGGAGCCGGGGCAGGAGCCGCAGCAGCTGCTGGAGCTGCTGCCGGAGCTGCGCTTCCGCGTGTCTCGACGTACTTGAGGAAATCCTCCTTCGTCAGGCGGCCGCCCTGGCCGCTTCCTGGAACAGACTGAAGCTCCGCGAGCGAGATGCCGTGCTTCTCGGCCAAGCCCTTCACGAGAGGCGAAAAGAACCTTCCGCCCTCGTCTGCAACAGCAGCCGGCGCTGGAGCCTCGGCTTTCGGTGCAGGAGTTGGCGCGGGGGCCGCATGAGCTTTCGCAGCGCCGTTCGTCGACGCTCCGTTGGGTGCAGTGGCAGCAGCGCCGCCGGCAGTATCGATGATTGCGATCTTCGTCTTTACAGGAACAACATCACCCTCACCGAAGAGCACCTCTGCGAGTGTGCCAGCAGCAGGAGCCGGGATTTCAGAATCAACTTTGTCTGTGGAGATCTCCAGGATGACCTCGTCCTTCTGGACTGCATCGCCTGGCTTCTTGCGCCACTTTGAGATGGTAGCCTCTGCAATAGACTCGCCCATCTGCGGCATCAGCATCTCAACTTTCATGGTTTACAGCTCCTTGGCTCTACGAAATTAGCTTGGTGTTTATAGCCCCGTACGGCGCTTTGATAAAGATTTGAGGCAGAGGTTAGATGATCTTAGGCTGCGCTCGTTCGCAGGAACCTAAGGTAACGCTTTGAAACAGCGTTTTGTAAAATGGGCTTTTGCCGAGAACCCTACTCTCAAATTTGATAGAGGCCTTTTTTGGCCCGCGAGATCAGCAGGTTACGAAAAATGCCCTGAATAGCAGCGCGCGCACGCTGGAAGATACTTCTCCTCCGCACCGAGATCGATCGCGGGACCTTCTCTCGTTGGCTTGCCGTTGGCGAACTTGAGATTGAACAGAGCACGACTGTCACAGAAGAAGCAGGTGGTCTTCACCTCAGAGATCTCGTCGGCGAGCTCAAAGAGGCGGCGCGAACCAGAGAAGAGATCCGTCCGGAAGTCGGTGCGCAGGCCGTAGCAGATTATCGGAATGTCCAAGTCGCACGAGATGCGCCGGAGCTGGTCTACGAGGTCTGCGCTGAGAAACTGGGCCTCATCTACGAGCACGCAATTGACGCCCTCAAAAGCTTTCGGATCAAGCCTCGACTCTGGATGCACGAGCAGGTCGGCATCGCGCTCAAGGCCAGCACGAGATTTCACAGTCTCGCGACCGAAGCGATCATCGAGCGCCGGCTTAATAACGAGCACGCGCTTGTTTTGCTGGTTGTAGGCGTGGGCAACTGCGAGCAGGTTTAGCGTCTTCGCGCTGCCAACTGTGCCGTAACGGAAATAAAGCTTTGCCATACCTGTGCCGAGCGCGGATTAGAGCACGGCAAGAGGGCGTTTTCCAGCCTTTCTGCGGGCGGCACCAGCCTACTAACCGGGTAGAGGCAGTTTTAAAGGTGGGCTACTGCCCTGCAGAAAACGTGCTTCCTCAAAGGAGTTCTTAGCCGGACGTCATTTTCCTCATCTTTCTCCTTCTCATCCTCCTGCACTTGCACCGTATTCGTCGTCTTCATCCTGGTCCTCTCAAAACGCGTATCGAGGGTAATCTGTGGAAATTGATTATGAGCAGGAGATTGGTGCAGATGCAGGACAAGGAGAAGGAGCAGGATGAAGATGAGGAGTGCCATCGACCGCGCCATCTGCGGCGCGGCTGGAAACGGTTTTTAGCCGATTCCTAGAATTCCAAAAGCTCCTCTAGCGCACCCAAGATGTCCTCGGTCTGGGGCAGCACAACGTCTTCAAGCACCGGGGCGTGCGGCACAGCAGCTGCGTACTTCATCCCTACCCGTTTCACGGGGGCGTCGAGACTAGAGAAGCAAGCCTCAGCTATCTGCGCTGCTATCTCGCCGCCGAAACCTCCGAACAGTACGTCCTCCTGGGCTACCAGAACCCGGCCGGTTTTCCGGACGCTATTGAAGATGTGCTCGATGTCGAGCGGCACGATCGAGCGAATGTCGATGACCTCTACCGAGCAGCCACGCGCCTCCATGGCGTGGGCCGCAAGGAGGCTCTTCTGCACCAGTGCGCCCCACGTGACGATCGTGGCGTCTTCGCCTTCACGCACAGTCTTCGCCTTGCCGATCGGAACGAGGAAATCTGCGTCGCCCTCTGGCCCCTTTGCGTACACCTGCCGGTAGAGCCCCTTGTGCTCAAGGAAGAGAACAGGATCCTGCGCGCGAATTGCTGCTTTGAGCAGCCCCTTCGCGTCTGTTGCATTCGACGGGTACAGCACGAGCAGTCCTGGAAAGTGCGCAAAAGTCGCCTCGATGTTCTGCGAGTGGTACGCGCCGCCACGGATGTATCCGCCGACCGGGATGCGCAGCACCGCTGGGCAGCTGAAGTCTCCGGCGCAGCGGTAGTGCAGCATCGCAAGCTCGTTGCGGATCTGGTTCGCCCCAGTCCAGACGTAGTCGCCGAACTGGATCTCAGCAACGGGCTTCATGCCGCGGGTCGCAAGCCCCACAGCGGCACCGACGATCGCGCTCTCCGCAAGCTGGCTATTGAAAACTCTCGTGACGCCGTACTTCGCGGTGAGTCCAGCGGTGACCGTGAACACGCCGCCCTTTCCATGGGCGACATCCTCTCCAAAGATGCACATGTCAGGATTGCGGGCGAGCTCCTCGTCGAGCGCGTGGTTAAGCGCATCAACGATGAACACTTCTTCGCCAGTCGCCGTTCCCTCTTGGACTCCTTCCCACGGTGTAGGGTTCTTCAGGGTGTGAGAGCAGGCGTCTTTAGCATCCGGGTCTGGAGTGGCCTCGGCCTGCTCCGCAGCCTCGTCAACAAGCTTCTTGACGTCAGCGTGAATCTTCTCGATCTCACTCTGGGTGGCAAACTTCCTGTCGAGCATCAGCGCGCGAGTAAGGCGCAGCGGGCACCGCAGCTGCTCCTTGGCAAGCTCCTCGGGGGTGCGGTACTTGAGGTGGTTGTCCGAGATCGAGTGGCTCTGAAGGCGAGGAACGTGAGCTTCGATGAGCGAAGGCCCATCGCCCCGACGGGCCCGGTCGTGCGCTTCTGTAAGGACGGGGATGCAGGCTTCAAGGTCAGAGCCATTCACCTGAGTGGCATAGAGGTTCTCGTACCCTTCGACCATCTTGGCGACGCTCGATCCTGCGAGCTGCTCGCGGATTGGGACCGAGATCGCGAAGTCGTTGTTCTGGATGACGAACACCACAGGCAGCTTCTCTCGGGCCGCCCAGTTGAGTGCCTCGTGGAAGTCGCCCTGAGAGCAGGTTCCCTCTCCGGCGGACACGTACACCACCTCGTCGAGGCGCTTCATCTTTGCGCCGAGAGCGCATCCGACTGCTTGCAGGAACTGGCTTCCGGTGGGCGAGCTCTGCGGCGGAATGCGGAGCCCCACATCTGCCCAGTGCATCGGCATCATCCGGCCGTGTGAGTTCGGATCCTGCACCTTGTTCATGGCGTTCATCATGAGCTGCTCGGCGGACATGCCGACGCCAACCACGAGCGCCATGTCGCGGTAGTACGGATAGAACCAGTCCTGCCCTGCACGAAATACGTGAGCGGCCGCCACCTGCACACCCTCGTGGCCAGCGCAGCTAATCTGGAAGTGGCACTTGTTCTGCTTGTAGAGCGTGATCGTCTTCTCGTCAGCGATTCGCGCTAGCAGCATCGTTTGGTACAACGACAGGGCGAGCTCCTTGTCGAGAGTAAAGGATGGATTAGGGTTGTTGGCCGGACGAGACTTTAGCTGAGTTGCCTTGTTTGCTTTCTGCATGTTCGGACCGTTCGTTTCTTGACAGGGCCATGTACCGTTGACATCCAGAAGCGCCCACCGATAGGTGTTGCTTGCTTCAAAGACGGAAGGGCTCGCCAGACGAGCCGACAACCCGCTCCATAGCACCAAACGAGCTCCATAACCATGAGTCACGAGCAGGAGAGTTTCACAGCCCGAAACTTGGTGAGGTAAAAGCTACGTTTCGTACCCGAAAACCTCACAGAAATGCCGCAAGAGCATCTGGTTAGCGTCAGGAACAGTTGCCGGTCTCGACGATAGCTCAGCGACCGACACAACCCGTATCTCACCTAGCCCGCAGGGATTTATTGCGCGGAACCTCTCGCTGCAGGGCTGCACATTTAGCGAGAATCCGTGCAGTGTGCACCAGCGAGATATACGAACCCCGCTGAATGCGATCTTGCTGTTTTCATCGGTCCAAACGCCGGTCTTTCCCGGGATTCGGCGCCCCTCGATTCCGTAGTCAGCCAGAGTCCTGATGATGACCTCTTCGAGCGAGCGCATGTACCAACCAACGTCGGTTTTGTGATTGTGCAGGTCGATTATTGGATAAAAGATCGATTGTTCCGGGCCGTGGTAGGTGACGCTTCCGCCGCGCTCGACACGCACAAGAGGAGTGCCGCGCGCCGACAGCTCATCAGGAGAAGCGAAGATGTGGGCTTCTTCGGTTGACGTTCCGCAGGTGATAACGGGCGGGTGAGAACAGACGAGCAGGAGATCGTCCTGCGAGCCCTCGATCAGCTTTCGATGGTAATGCCGCTGCAGCTCCAGCGCCTTCGGGTACTCGATCGTGCCGAGGTCGTACACCTCAAGGAGCAGATTCTCTCCGTCTTCGTTGCTCGTGCCCAAAGTGCTAGAAGTTGATCGGTCTTCCAAGCGCGATCGCCATCGCCTCCATCGTTGCTTCCGACAGAGTCGGATGCGGGTGTATCGTGTCGACCACGCTCGCTGCGATACCCTCGTGTGAGCGGATAATAGCAGCCTCGGAGATCAGCTCGGTAGCCTCGGAGTGGATGATATGCACGCCGAGAACTTCGCCCACCTGGTCGTCGATGATGACCTTGACGAACCCGTCCTGCTCACCGATGGCGATGGCCTTTCCTACCGCCTGGAAAGGCATCTTTCCGACGCGGTACTTGATGCCCTTCTCTTTGCAAGCGCGCTCAGTGAGGCCGACAGAAGCAACTTGAGGCTGGCAGTACGTACAGCCCGGAATGTTGTCGTACTTCATCGGGTGCTTCGACTTGCCGGCCGCGACCTCTGCAGCAACGATCGCCTCGTGGCTCGCCTTGTGAGCGAGCGCTGGACCGCCAGCGACGTCGCCGATGGCGTAGTGGTGCGGCAGGTTGGTGCGCATGAGCTCGTCGACCTTGATGAACCCGCGGTTCGCCTCAATACCGACCTTCTCAAGGCCAATGTTCTCAGTGTTTGGCATGATACCGATAGCCACCAGGCACGCATCGCCGCTCCACTGCTCATCGCCGTTCTTGCCCTTGAGCGTCGCGCTGACTGACTTGCCCGAGCGCTTGAGGTCGTGGACCCCAGTAGCGGTGCGAATCGTCATCCCGTTCTTGGTGAAGATCTTCTCCAAAGCCTGAGCAACCTCGGTGTCCTCAATAGGCAGGATCTGGTCAGCCATCTCCACAACGGTAACTTGAGTGCCAAGGGTGCTAAAGAAGTAGGCGAACTCAATTCCAATAGCTCCCGCCCCGATGATGAGCATCTTCTGCGGGAGGCGCTTGTTCTCGAGGATAGTGCGAGAGGTGTGAATCACTTCGCCGTCGACATCGACCCCGGGGAACGGGCGCGGGCGTGCGCCGGTGGCGATGATGATGTCCTTAAAGTCGTACGTTGTGCTCTTTTTTGCGCTGTCAGTGACAACCAGCTTGTTGCCCTTCTCAAGCACGCCGTTGCCCGAGACGACCTCGATCTTGCCTTTGCGCATCAGGTAGTTCACGCCGCCGGAGAGCTTGCCTGCAACCTCGCGCGAGCGCTCGATGATGCGCGGGAAATCGATTGAGACCTTGCCGGTCTCGAAGCCGAATTCCTTGGCATGTTTCATGTCGTTGTAGAGCTGCGCTGAGCGAAGCAGAGCTTTTGAGGGGATGCATCCCCAGTTGAGGCACACGCCCCCGAGCGCCTCGCGCTCGACGATCGACACCGTGCGTCCGAGCTGAGCCGCGCGGATAGCGGCAACGTAGCCGCCTGGGCCTGAACCGAGAACGATGAGATCCTTTGACTGACTCGCCATATGTGAGGGCTCCTAGACTAAAAGAGAAGCCGGGAACTCGTGTGAGAAAGAATGCCCCGGCGCCGTATGCTGGTGGTTACATACTGCACTTCGCAAGCACTAGCAAACACCAGTTTTTGCGGGTGGTTGCGGGTAGGAAACATGGTGTCAGGTCGGCAGGTTTCTCATGCAGCGAATGGTCCTTCATGGTACCTTGCGAAGCATGTCCAGGAGTCCCACAAAGCCTCGACCCGCGCCGTTCACTGTCCCCGAGTCTGAGCTCGCCTTCTCAACAGCACGCTCCTCAGGCCCAGGCGGACAGAACGTGAACAAGGTGGAGACGAAAGTTACGGTCACGTTCGACTACCTGGGTTCTCGCCTCCTCTCTTGGGAGCAGAAGGGTCGCCTCGGGCAGCATCCTGCCGTGTTGGGAAGCCTGGATGCTTCGGGGATGATAGCCGTGTCTTCGCAGCGTCATCGCAGCCAGCTACTCAACCGGGAAGACGCGATCCGGAAGCTGCACGAACTCGTTCGGCAAGCGATTCGGCCCCCGAAGAAGCGCATTCCAACGAAAAAGACGCGCGCGAGCCAGAGGCGGCGGCTGGAATCAAAAAAGGCACACGGGGAACGAAAAGCCGTGCGGCGCAAGATACTACCAAGCACGGATGATTGACCTGCTGCCGTTACAGGCCAGGCACAAGCTGTTGTGACTGTTGGGCCTCCGCCGGCGGCAGAGGCGACGAGACAGCCTCGCCCGCGTTCAGGATCAGCTCCACCAGCCGAGCCTCCTTTTCGGGTGATGGCAACTTCTGCACCTGCTCAAGGATCGAGTCCAAGTGTGCGTCGTGCGGCTCGATACAGCTCGGCACCCTTGCCCTGAAGTCTCGCAGCGCTTTCTCAACGAATGGGTTGTTTTCCATAAGTCCTTCCTTTTCACAGCAATGGGGGCAGAGTACCAGCGCCGCGCGCAAGGCACGAGGCGAGGAGCTCTTGGTTGCTAACGGAGATCAGCCTTATTCGACAGCTTCTTTGAGTTGGTGCAGCGAGAGGATCTTGATCACTCCGGGCTTGGTGAGATCGAGCAGCCCTTCGCGCTCAAGGTTCTTGGTGACACGAATAGCGGTCTCCGGAGTTGTGCCGGTCAAGTCAGCAAGCTCCTTGCGCGTCAGGAAGATGCGGGTCTGATCGTCGGAGGTAGAAGGGCGCCCGAACCGTGGAGCGAGCGCGAGCAGCGCGGCAACTATTCGGCTCTCGACCCGCGAGTGGGCAAGCCCGAGTGCCAGGTTGTTGGCGCGCCGCGAGCGCTGCATGAGCTCGAGTGCGACTCGGCGGTAAATGAGCGGATTCTTCTCTACGATAGCCCGAAGGTTTGGGGTCGGAATGGCGAGCACCTTTGCATCAACTTGCCCACGAATCGAGGTGTCCATCTCAGTAGGCTCAAGCGCTCGCAGCATCCCAGTGCAGTCCCCAGGAATGAGCAGCTCAAGAGTCAGCTCTTTTCCCTGTGGAGTGGACTTAATGACGGCTAGCCTGCCTGAAATCACCATGAAGCCGAACTCTGGCTTCTCGCCGTCCATCGAAACGAACTCTCCGGCGTGAACGTCGCGCACAACTGCGCAGTTGGCGAGATCGTTCAGGTCCTTGAGCGCCATGCCATCGAAGAGCCCGATCGCCCTGATAGCCTCGTACTTGTATTCGTCTATTCCACCCGGAGTGAGCGTGGCCTCCTCGATGACTTGCCGCTCTTCTTCAAGCTCGTCGACCGGCGCTACTTGCCGCAGCTGCGCGTTGTGCAGGGCGATCTCGATGTTTGCCCGAAGCTCATTCGGCTCAAAGGGCTTGAGGATGTACCCGTAGGGGCGCGTTATCTTCGCACGTTGCAGCGTCGCCTCATCAGCGTGGGCGGTAACAAACACAAAAGGGATGCGCGACCGATCCGCGATTTGCTGTGCGGCAGAGATGCCGTCCATCTCGCCCTGAATCGTGATGTCCATGAGGATCACGTCTGGCTTAAGCTCCAGCGCCTTCGCAACAGCTTCCTCGCCATTGGTGACGTGGCAGACGACTGAGTACCCTGCGGACTCAAGCTCATGGGTCATGTCGAGTGCCACAACCGCTTCGTCTTCCACAATCATCACCCTGGTAGCCATTAGAAGTCCCTCCACAACAGCCTTAGCTGCACAAAAAGTTATGCTGATACCAACGACGTGTCACCGACTATCGAATCAGCGCTCGCATAGTAGGGTAAGAAAGCACGGAGTTAAATCGCAAGTTATCGGAATGATGACGGCTGCGGTTTGCCGTATGACCGTGATTAGGGAGTAGTCAGAACGGGCGAAACAGGGTGCTGGCGACTCTTGCTCACGGATTCATCGAGCGAACACTCGGTGGTTACTGTTTTCCATGCAGCCAATTCGGAGTGAGTTCCTTAGGAAGCGAAACTTCGATCAACTCTCCTGACAGCGGATGCATGAAAGTGATTGAGTTGCTCACGAGGTGCAGCAGAGAGGCAGGAGCGCCACCGTAAAAGTTATCGCCGAAAATGGGAGCGCTTTGCGAAGCGGCGTGAACACGGATTTGGTGTGTGCGGCCAGTGACTGGCTCAGCGCGAATTACCGTGACCGCCCTTCCCTCAGACGAGGATGTCCCGATGCGAGAGAGCCTCGTCTCGGCGTGCTGGCCATCGACTCCTGTAACAGTGCGAAGCACGGGATGGCGCGGGTCGCGGGAGATCGGGAGATCGACGTTCAGCGCCTCCCACGGCACCGCCGCAGTGGTGGCAAGGTAGTAGGTCTTGTGCACGCGCCGAGACTCGAACGCTTGCTGGAGGTGGGCGTGGGTTCTGGGATTGAGGCTTACAACTACGATTCCTTGCGCTGAAACATCGAGTCGCGATGGCATGTGGACCGGTACACCGAATAGCGCATCGAGAGACGCCTTCAAGCTAAAATGGCGCTGCTCCTTCGCTGGCATGCTCGGCAGTCTGGGCGGCTTGTAGACCACGGCGACTGCTTCATCGCGAAACACAACGAAGCGCTCCTCGAAAGCCGGGAAGATAGCTGCAGCCTCACCGATAGAGAATTTGGGCTCGTAGTACTCGACTTTGCAGGGATGCGGCAGCTGCTGGTCCGCAAGCGCCTCGCGCCCATTAACGTACACGCCGCCGAAGTCAAAACGCTCCTTCCAAGAAGCGAGCGGAATATGCGGAAGGCGCTGCAGGAGCAGCTCCTGAAGGGATGAAGGGCCGTCGGAGGGCGAAAGGCGAGTAAAGCAGTGGTAGGCAGTCCGTAAGGTGCTGTCGACGCGATCAAGGTCTATCTGGCAATTCGCCCCTTGCAAGGGCGGGCTGGTTAGATGCTTCGTATCGCTCATGGAGAGAGACCGGGCGGAGAGTGCTACTGGGTTTTGAAGCTCTTGTACTTTTTAAGGGCATGGTCGAGGCGGGTGAGGCGGTCGACCAACTCGGACGGGGGCAGAGAAGAGGAGAGAGGCTCTGGCCGTGAGAGTCCGAGTGCTGTTTCGAGTTGCGTGAGCCTCTGCGTTAGCTCCGGGGTGAGCATGCTAGTAATGTTTGAACGCAGCAACTCGGAGCGCGCAATTCGAACGTCCACGAGCTGCTGCAGCGGGCCGAAGTGGTTAAATTGGATGGCAAGCGAGGGATCCTCGGGCGGGCAGTTTGGTATCGAGGCCACAAGTGCCGCGGTGCTCGACAAGAGAGCAGGAGTTACGTTGGCAAAAACGACATCGCCATTTGAGTTGAATGCCATTGCGGTCGCCACGCTATCTTCGGAGAGCGCCGAGGCATCGACCTTGAACGATATGTCGTACAACTTGTCGCCAACTTTTTCGATAGTCGTGTCGTTGATCTGAAGCGCTTCGCCGGCAGAGAGCACTATGCCGATCGCCTTGCTCGGTTCGGGCTTCGCTTCAACCTTTACTTTGACGGTCACCGCGCCCGACGCTGGAGCAGCTTGCGCGGCCGAAAAACCCGCGAGCAGGACCGAGAGGATCGTAGTTGCGACCGACAGGTATGTGAGGGCAAGGCTCTTCATCGCAGGAAATCCCTCACTGATTCAATGATGCTTTGATGTCTTTGAGCGCCTTGAGGGCGGCCTCAAGGTTCTGGGTGTCTCGCTCAAGAGTTTTTGACTTTGCGATTAGGGTGCCGAGTTCGTGCTTAATGCGCGCATTCGGATCGTCTTGAGAAACTTCAACCCTGAAATTTTGGATGCATGGGCGCTTGATGAGGTATCGAGCCGACGCAGTGAGAGAGCCATCTGGTTGATGAACGACAAACTGGTAGGTCATTGCGGCCAGCGGCGCCGGAACGCTTAGTGAGAACTCTGCATGATCTAGTTTGTTGAGGGCTCCGAGTGGAAATGCGATGTCCATGAACCGTCCATCGCGTGAACCAACGAGGCGGATCTTTGCTTCGACGTCGCGCGAGTTTGCCAGTTCCACCGTCAGCGTCATGGGTGAGCCGGGAAGCGGAATCCTTGCCGTTTCCGGTTGCCGGTGACCGACTTGAAGCTTCGAGGGAGACTGGGATTGTGTAGCCCCTGCGTCGGCGGTTGCTACGTTATACGGCACAATGGCAGCAACGATCGCCATGGCAATCATCGTAAGAGGCTGTCGACGAAACAGACGGAACATTAGGGGGCCTTCTTTGCGCTCCAGGTGCCGGTCTCTCCGGTCATGGTGTTAACGAATGTACCAGTAATTGAGTCTGACGACAGCTCCCCAGTGAGATTTAAGACGACGCCGTTGGAGCGAACTACCAGGGTCTGGCTTTCCGCCGCGCCATCATCAAGTGTGGAGCTTATGGAGGGTGACCAGCCCTCAATACCAACGATCACAGCAACCTCGTGTTTGCCCGGGAATGAGATAAGCGCAAGTGGGGAGCGGACTCCTGGGATGACGCCATCGATACCACCTG
Source organism: Deltaproteobacteria bacterium (assembly GCA_947491545.1). Taxonomy (GTDB): domain Bacteria; phylum Bdellovibrionota_C; class UBA2361; order UBA2361; family OMII01; genus OMII01. The sequence continues at coordinate 1,941 of CANLJX010000042.1, read as the reverse complement.
AGTAGAGGCCGCCGGGTATAACTGGGAAGGAGATCTCTTGGTTCTCTGTCTCTTCAACAGACGAATCAAGTTGCGCGGGTGCCTGAAGTGGATCGAAAGCTTCGCTGGTGGCGTCGGACTGATATGGCTCTTTACCGACCAGCTCCGGGAAGTTCTGTAAAACGCTGCTGAGAATGACTGTGAGTGCTGCTGCCGCAGCTCCGATGTACATGAGACGCCGCAATCTACCGGGTGGAGGAGGTGGCTTCCGTACGGAAGGACGCGGCTTCTGCTGATGCGGCTTAGGCTCAAGGTTGTATGGTTCCTGTTTCGGCGGAGCAACTGTGGGTGGCGCCGGTTCCGGCTCAGGTTGCTGACGGCGCGCTGCCAGCGACGATTTTTGTTCGGCATCTTTCGAGAGAATCTCTTTGATCCTTGCAAGGTCAACTTCTTCCGTCGGCTTTGACTCTCGCTTGGCCGGCGGAGGGTTGTTGTCGAGCGGGTCTAGATCATCAAGTTCGTCGAGATCGAAGTCGTCGTCGTCGAAGGGGTCGAGGAAGTTTTCAGAGGAGTTTGCAGCAGCTGCTTGAACTGCCTGGGCAGCCGCTGACGCCACGCCCACCGAGTCGGAGTTGACAGCCGTCGACCCGGACACAGTTGCTTCCGAAGAGGCGATTGCTATCTCCTTGTTGTCGAGAGCCCTGAGAGCTTCAAGCGCAGACTGAAAGCGACCCTCAGAGTCGTATCGAATCAGCTTCGCAATGACTTCAGATACGTGCCGCGGGACGCCCTGAGCTACTTCGTGAAGAGGCGGAATCTTGCCATCTCGCCGTGCGTCGAGTTGGTCCGCGATTGGAAGGCTGGAGAATGGATGAAATCCCGCCAGGGCTTCGTAAAAGCAGAGCCCGAGAGAGTATAGATCGGAGCGCTCGTCGTAGCGAACTCCCTCTACTACCTCGGGTGGCAGGTACGAAAAGGAGCCCACGCCTCTCTGTAGGTCCTCGATATCGACCTCGTCTCCAGGGAGTAGAGCTAGGCCAAAGTCTGCTAAGCGAACCTCTTTGTCGTTAAGGACGAGGATATTGTCAGGCTTGATGTCGCGGTGAATAACTCCTGTCGCATGGATGAAATCTAACGCTTCTAGGCATTGGCGTAGGTAAGCTTCTCCCTGCTGCGCCGGGAGAGGGCTACCGATTTCGGACAGATACTTTCGCAAGTCACCCTGCGCGGCATACTCCATGGAGAGGTAGCAGAGATCGTCTACCGAATGAAAATCGTCGAGACGAACGACGTAGCGGTGGCGACACGATACGAGAGTTAGTGCTTCCTTACGGAGCCGCTCCGATAGAGAGATGTTGCTTTTCTGGTTAAGGAGTACCTTAAGAGCTACTTCCTGCTGCGAGCCTTGAATGTGTCGCGCATGGTATACGACGCTGTCGGTACCCCGACCGACGATTGACAGGACCTCGTAACGTCCGTCAAAAATTTTTCGTTTTGAATTGCTTGGCAGCGCCATGCGATGACCTTGCAGGGTCCCTAATTAAAAACCACTCTGAACACCATCCTCGAACCAACCCTAGACCTGCACTCTTCAGTGGCGAGTCCGGTTCGCAGGTGTTCTATCCTATAATCTTTAGTTTTGGGAAATCTGCTTCAGAAAGACTCATAAGGACCCCTAACATGTTGATTTCACGTGGATGTGCTTCGAGAAAAGGAGAGGTTAGCGCGTGGCTCAATCAGTTGTAAGTGAGTTTTCTGTGCGTTTCTCAGTTCGGCGGCACAGGCCCGGAGAGAAGAAAACCTTTTTTCGTATCCAATGCATCGGGTACCTCGCTCTGGCAAGTTTCAGCGCGCCGATGAAGTCACGAGTTGAGCCAACAACTCGCATGGACTACGCTGCGCGGTCTTGCGGGAAGGATGCGGGTCCCCGTAGCTGGATGCTCGTGGTATCCTCCCCAACGA
>CANLJX010000041.1 GCA_947491545.1 Deltaproteobacteria bacterium | reverse complement strand
TGCAAGTACGGCTGAAAGTATGGGAGCAGTCGCTTCTGGACCACGGGTAGCTTCCAGTCTTCTCCGGTAACCACACCCCGACAATCGGGAGCACCGCAAACGCAAGCCATTCGGAAAGCTTCGTGCTCTGCTGAAACGCACGTCGCGTAATCAATCGTAACCTGCTCTCCAGCGCGGATATCACGAAGTGCGACAATGTGGATGGCTCCCTGAAACCCGGCATTCGGAGCACACGAGTGGTTTAAGCGCTCCCCTACCCCGATATCCGCCGAGGATGCTGGGCCCAAGAATAGCTCCTCCTCCACCTGATAGGGGTAGTTTTGCATCTCTAACGACAGGGCTTCAAACTCTTGCAGATTCAGCACCACACCGCCGTACACAACAAGGAGTGTGCCTGTTGGAATGTCTATCCGCGCAAAGGCACCGAAGCCGCAGCTTGCCACCTCTCGCTCCTCCAAGCCGTTGCTGACCCAATTAGAAGCCCGGATGGCAACCAACGGGCCGGGCGCTGGTTCAAGTGGGGTAACCGCTAGGGCTATCGCTGCGTTGCTTGATCTTGCCATTTCTTCGTTTCGAGTTTGGCTTAAGAGTAGCCGGGGCGGACTATAGTAGATCTCAGGCCGAGCAAGCTCTCTCTAGGAGTCAGAATATAAATCCTTCCGGCGGCTAGATGGGGTGCAAACAGGACCTCCGGCGGTAACTGGCTGTCTCGCCTAGCCCATATCTGGATTAGCGGGAGCCTTTCTTCCAAAACACCGTATCAATTAACCGCCCTTCAGCTTCCAACTCTTAATGCCGACCAGTAACCACGGAAAGGTATGGGACTCCGGCTTAAGACTGCTACCACCATCTCTGCGATCTTTGTCGCTGTCATAGGCGCGACGTACTTGCTGTTCTCCCTTAGCCTCCTCTCAGAATTTAAAGCGCTCGAGCGGGCAAGGACAGTAAAGAATCTCGACCGTGTCTCTGAGGCGCTCGGAGTGGTCGAAGCAGACCTAGGGAACCGTGCATTAGACTGGGGACATTGGGACGAGAGCCTCTCTTTTATCGCGGGCCGGAATGATGGGTACGTTGAGTCGAACTTAAACTACGAGGCTCTAGTTCCCTTCGAACTAAAGCACGTCATCTTCCTCGACCGCAGCGGCCGCCTACTATTCGGCGCTGAGAGCTATCCCGAACTGGCTGCGATGGGGCCCCTCTCCGACCATGTTCTTCAAAACTTACATTCGCACGAGCAATTCTCTGCATTTCTCCGAAAGCCAGGGGGCAATGCGCTCACTGGAATGATCTTGCTCAATCAGAAACCTACCTTCGTAGCGGTATCGACTGTAACTGACAGCAAGATGCAGGAAGATTCTCAGGGCTTTGTCGTCTTCACCCGCGAACTCTCTGACACGTTACAGACCCAAATAGCGAAGCAAACGCTCCTACCACTAGCATTGTACGCACCGCGGCCAGAGCGCCCGTTTCTTACTAGTGGCGGCTCCGCAGCTACCACCGCAATTTCCGAATCCCCGGATGTAATTACTGGCTTTGGAGCGATTCGCGACCTCTCGGGCACCCATATCGCAACAGTGGAGTTCTCTCAGACGAGAGATATCCTGGCTCAAGGCATCGCTACAAGAAACTCTCTTGTGCTCGTCATCGCTGTCTTCTTGTTTATCGCCAATGGCGTGGTGCTACTCTTTGTTGACAGGACTGTCCTCAAGCCTCTCTCACGGTTCTCCAGACGGATCGGCACAATTTCAAAAACCAACGATCTCTCCCTAAAGCTTCCGGTCGACCGGAGCGACGAGATAGGGGGGATCTCAGCCGCTTTCAACGGACTAATTGAATCTCTGCGCCTCTCCTACCAGCGGGTGCATGAAGCGCGCGTCGCTGCGCAGGAGGCCAACGAAGCAAAGTCGAAGTTCATCGCCACAGTGTCTCACGAGCTTCGGACGCCGATCCATAGCATTACTGGGATGCTCCGCATTCTCAAGCAGCATGAGACGGCAGCCACGCGCCGCCGCTTCATCGACATGGCTAGCAGCGCCGCTTTCGGGCTGCTGAACACCATCAATGAGATCCTTGATTTTACAAAGGTAGAGTCAGGCCAGCTCTCTCTCGAAGTGCGTCAGTTCAACCTGAGGGATACTGTTGAGAAATCGGCGAGGAACGTGGCTGCATCACGCGGCACCCCGTCAGAGCAAGTCGACCTCTTGATCGATGTGTCTCCAGGGGTTCCTCGCCTGCTCGCTGGCGACGATCATCGCCTGGAGCAGGTGCTCACGAATCTGCTCGGCAATGCGTTCAAGTTTACTCACGATGGGTACGTTTCACTAACGGTCTCAAGCTCAATTCAGCGCTGTTCCAGCCGCCCCACCATTACGTTCACCATCCAGGATACTGGGATCGGCATCCCGAGCGAGGAGTCCGCAAATATATTCCGGCCTTTTCACCAGGGAGCTCCCTCAACAGCACGTCTCTACCAGGGGAGCGGTCTTGGCCTATCGATAGTTAAACAGCTCGTTGAGAGAATGGGTGGTACGGTCAGCGTATCGAGCGAGCAGCACCGGGGGACGACCTTCGAGGTGTCCTTGCCTTTTGACCTCGTGGCTCCCGAAGCTCATTTACCGCAAACAGAAGTCATCGCTCTTATTGTTCGTGCTGGGGCTACCGCAGATCTCGTGACGGCTGCAGCCCGAAATCACTCACGTCACATTGAGGTATTCCATCCAGAGCGAGGAACTGACCTGTCTGCCCTAGCAAGAAGGGTCGGAGCATTCTCGCGAGTTGTGCTGTGGTCTCCGAACAGAATCGACACCCAGGTCATTCGTCAGGTGGTCGTCGCTGCGAACCTATCCAATGTCCCCGTGGTGGCGGTTACACGCCTTGAGGATCTTGCGCAGCGTGAGGAGTTCAATCAGGTCGGCGCGCTAGATGTAGTGGATTCGGCCACCCTGCTCGAAAAGCTCGTGCATGGGACCTTCGGCTCTCTCTCCGAAGACGGCGATGATCGGAGCGATGATCACGACCTTGAGGGTAGCCCGGTAGGCACTCCCCTAAAAGTCCTTATTGCGGATGACACTCCTACCAACTGCATTATCCTCCAGTCGATGCTTGAGGATGCTGGGCACTCAGTCGAAGTAGTAACGAACGGCTTAGACCTCTTAAACCGCTTACGTCCGGTCGCGGTTGGCGATGACTCAGGCCCTCATTTTGACCTGGTTCTCACGGATATTCAGATGCCCCTGATGGACGGCAATACGGCCGTCCGGAAGCTGCGCCTCCTTGAGAGGAGCTGTGGCGCGAAGCGTCGATTGCCGATTGTAGCAGTCACTGCGCACGCACTACCTGATGAGCAGCAGGCGATGAGGCAGGCTGGCGTCGATGGCATTGTTACCAAACCTGTAAGCCCTACAGAGCTTCGGCGAGTTATGCGGGTGTGTTGTCAGCAATCGAGCTCATCGCCTTCGCGCATCGATTCAAATTCATCCGTGGAGCGAGCTCTTGCCCGTGTGGTTCGCGAAGTATGTGGCCTGCCTTCGTCGGAGGCCGACTCACTCGACATCAGAGGGGTCTATGAACGATCCGGTAAGTCGCTGCGCCGAACTCGGATGATTCTCAAGGCGTTCTGCTCGGCGTACGGTGCCCAACGCGATACGCTCGCTGCCGCAGTTGCCGCAGGCGACCTCAACCGCGCCTGCCGCGCAGCACACGCATTGAAAGGACTACTGCTTGATGTGGGGGCACAAGGCGTGGCCGCAGTTGCCGCAGAGCTTGAGCGAAGCTGCAAAGACGGCATCGCTGTCGAATGTGCCCAAGATGAGGCGTCTCGGCTCATCACCTCGATTGGACGAGTTGCATCGCTCGTCGACCGGATTGCACGCTCCCTACCGCATGGATAACTGAAGAAGCCTTTCGAGGGACAAGAGAGAGCGTGCCCGTCTAGGCACATCGGCGTCTGAGAGTTTCTCCGACCCGCTCGCGCAGCTCCCTGAAATCAACCGGTTTGATTATGAAGTCCGCCGCTCCAAGGTCGAAAGCTGTTTCAATGAGCGGTGCGTCTGAGACTGCGCTGATAACGATGAACGGTATATCTACGAGGTATGGGTGGTTACGAATTTGGTTGAGCAGATCGAGCCCTGTCATCCCATCCATTCGTTGGTCACAAACGATCAGGTGGGCTCGTGACTCTCTTAATTTCAACAGGGCCTCTTGGCCGTCACCTGCCTCCAGCACGGTGCTAAAGCCCATCTCCCGCAGCATGTCGCCCAGGATCGCTCGAACTTCGGGGATATCGTCGACAACCATGACGCATGGCTGGTCGCGCTCAAGCTCTACCATGCTCCTCCATCCTTTCTGCGTTGATAACCTAGGTCTGCCGGGAGGGGCTCCCACCTGACCCATAAGTACCTTCGGCAATTCGCCCAGAAACCCTGATAGATACCGCCGATTTTTGCGCATTTTTTGTTCTGGTAAGGGCGCGGCACGGCTTGACCATGGCTTTTTAATCAAGTTACGGTTTAGGACTTAACTATGGATACTCCCTTTAGAAAAATGCTCCTGGCGAAGCTCCACGGCGCGGTGGTGACCGATGCTAATGTGGCCTACGAAGGGAGCATTACTATCCCGGCTGACCTGCTTGAGCGGGCTGGGCTGCTGCCGCACGAAGCGGTAGCAGTGTGGAATGTTACTCGTGGGACACGCTTCGAGACCTACATCCTACAGGGCGAGCGGAAGAGCCAGGAGATCCACGTTAACGGGGCTGCGGCGCACCTGGTTGAGGTTGGAGATGCCCTGATAGTCGCTGCCTTCACCTACCTTCCCCTTACGCAGGCACAGCGTCACGAGCCGACGGCTGTATTTCTAAACCCAGACAACTCCGTTAAGAGCGTGCGCCACGAGCGCCCCCGCACGATCGTCGAGTAGAGCTTACGTCGGAAGCCAAAGATCTCCGCCTTTTCTGCTGCCGTTGGGGTCGATCTTCCGCCGAAATCGGGCTCTGCGGACCTTTGAATCCCTCTTTTTTCAAAAAAATGCGCCTCTAGGAGCCTTGCTGCTCGCTTTTTAGCCTTCGGAATTACCGCGAGTATTCAGACACTTAAGCCAAATGTAACCACTTCTGACAGAAGCTGGGACAAAGTTTTTACACGCCTTTCGGCTCTCTGTGACAACTCAACCCCTACCCCGTGAGAAAACGCCCCCCGTTGGTTGGAAACACCCAGCCACACTTTTTGAAACGAATGGGAGGAGACAATGAAGGACAGCAAGATTTCAGACGTGGCACTCGTTGACCAGTTCAAGCAGGGACGCCAAGAGGCATTCGAGGAGATTATCGAGCGGTACGAGACGAAGGTAATGAACCTCGCTCTGCGCTTCACCCGCAACCAGGAGGACGCGGAAGAGGTGATGCAAGATGTCTTCACGACGGTCTACCGCAAGATCGACGGCTTCCGTGGGCAGTCCGCTTTCTCAAGCTGGCTCTACCGCATCGTTGTAAACGCTGCCTTCATGAAGCTCCGCAAGCGCAAGCAGTCGCAGACGGTTTCGATGGACGACCTCGCCCCAGCTGTCAAGCAGTACTGCATGGAGCGTGACGTAGTTGCCTCCTCGCACTCGTACAACATCGCCGTCACGCACGAGCTCCAGGAGGTTCTGCAGCGCGCTATCGACAAGCTGCCTGACCAGTACAGGGCTGTGTTTGTCCTTCGAGATGTAGACGGCCTCTCAAACCAAGAGACGGGAAAGATCCTTGATCTCTCTATCCCAGCGGTAAAGTCACGCTTGCACCGCTCGCGGATCATGCTGCGCAAGCGGCTGCATCGCTACTACGAAGATTTCACCGGCAACAAGGCAGTTATCGAAGAGAATTTTGACGACCTCTCAACGGAGGCTGCGGCGTAAGTCCGGTGTTGGTTCGACGGCGGCTGCGCCCCTCCCTGCGCAGCCGCCTTTTTTGTTGCCTGGAGTCGGAGCTGTTAGCGAACAGGACTTCCTATCTACTCACCTGAGGCGCTCCTTCCGAGCAACAGGGCCAAGGGATTTTCTTCAGAAAATAATTCAGAAACGCCCATGTCTCGATATTCTTGAGGCACCGGGTAAAGACAGCTCACAACTACTCCCTGTAAGGTCTCTCTGCTTTAAACACAAAGAGAGACCTCCATGCTCATAAGAAGATCACTACTCGCTACCGGCCTCCTTGCCACCCTAGCTGCCTGGGCCCTCGATGCTTCAGCTCAGCCACTCAGCCCCCACCTCAACGGCGAAGTAATTATCGGATTCCGCCCAGACGTCGACGAAGCCACCAAGCAGCGAGTTATGACCTCGGTGGGCGGGCGGCTCATTCAGCAGCTCGGCACGCTGCAAGAGCGCAGCGCTACTCGGGGTGGCATGCAGCGAGTGAAGGTCGCAGGCGCTGTGGCTGCGGTTCTTGAGCGGCTTCAGGACAACTCGGCGGTGGCGTTCGTTGAGCCGAACTACATCGTCCAGCACACGGATATCTCTAACGACCCAAGCTATGGCAGCGGCTCCCTCTGGGGCATGTTCGGCGACGACGCGCCGATGTGCGGACCGAACGGGACTACGAACGGCTTCGGCAGCGATGCTGAGGAGGCTTGGCTCTATGGGGCGACGGGCTCGAAGCGGGTCCACGTGGGAATTATCGACGAGGGTATTCAGGTCACTCACCCCGACCTGGCAGCCAACGTCTGGGTAAACCCACAGGATCCTGTCGATGGCATAGACAACGATGGCAACGGGTACGTGGATGACACCAACGGCTGGGACTTCCTTCACAAGGATCGCACGGTGTACGACCCTGCGGATGGAGACATGCACGGAACACACGTTGCTGGCACGATCGGCGGAGTCGGCGGGAACGGCATCGGAGTGGTCGGGGTAAACTGGAATGTCAGCCTGATATCAGCCAAGTTTCTTGGACCCCAGGGAGGCTCTCTCTCGGATGCTATCGACGCTATTAACTACCTTCGAGACCTGAAGACCCGTCACGGAATTAACATTGTCGCGATGAACAACTCATGGGGTGGCGGCTTCTACAGCTCAGCCCTCCACACGGCGATCCTGCGGGCTGCAAAACAGGGGATCTTGTTTGTTGCTGCAGCGGGCAACAGTGGCTTTAACAACGACTTCTTCCCCGCGTACCCTTCGAACTACACGACGCTTCAGCCGTCGGCAGTTGAGAGCGCTGCTGGGTACGAGGCGGTTATCGCTGTGGCTGCAATCGACTCTGCGGGGCGCTTGGCCTCGTTCTCTAACTATGGCTCAAGCTCTGTTGATATCGGGGCCCCCGGGGTCGGTATTCTGTCGACTGTAGGCGGCAGCTCGTATGCTTCGTACAGCGGTACCTCGATGGCGACTCCACACGTCTCTGGGGCACTCGCGCTCTACGCCAACGCTTTTCCGTCGGCCTCTGCACAGCAAATCAGGTCCGCTATCCTTGGGAATGCAGCCCCCACTTCATCGCTCAATGGACGCTGTGCGACTCGCGGTAGGCTCAGCCTTGCCAACCTCTTCCGCCCGTCGTCTGAGCCTCCTGGGACCACGCCAACGCCAACCCCGGCTCCAGATGTGAGAGACGTAGCCGTGCTCGCTGTTTCTCCGCAGAATCCGGTCGGCAAAAACAGCATCACTTCTGTTTCGGTGCAGGTACAGAATCAAGGAAGTGGCACCGAGACCGTCCGTCCGATCCTCATACCCTCTGCAGGAAAGGTCTTGAGTGCTCCGAGCGCTACTATTTCGGCTGGCGCCACCGCGACGCTCCAGTTCTCCTGGCAAGCGCCTTCGCGCTCGCAGTCAGTCACCTTCCTCGCCATGGCGCCAGTGCTCCAAGGCGAGAAGGACTTCTTTGATAACCTGAAGACTGGCTCAACCAGAGTGCAGTGACGGACCGGCCAGCTCCGCCTGGGGGCTCTAGCGCTCGACGAAGTCTAGGTCGCGATGGAAGGTCTCCTTCAGGAGGAGGAGGCTCAGCAGCGATACGACCGAGGTTACAACCCCTACGACCATTGCTGACCAGATGATGCCGTGGCGGTCCTCAAGCCAGAGGAATGCCACGTTCATCGGGACAACTGATGCTCGAATGAAGTTCGGGATAGTAACCGTGACCGTAGAGCGGATATTTGTGCCAAACTGCTCGGCGGCTGTCGTGAGCATCAAGATCCAGTAGCCAGCGGCGAAACCGAGCACCAGGTAGCAGAGGTATAGCCCTGTCAGCGAGAGGCCTTGGACCGAGAGGAAGAAGATGGTGGCTGCAAGCCCCAACAGCAGGAATGCGTACATCGGCTTCTTTCGGCTCTGCATTCGCTGGCTCACAAGCCCGCCCACAACATCCCCAAGCATGATTCCGAGGTACGCCCACACGAGGCAGTAGGTCTGCTTCGGCGCCTCTGTCGCCTGGAGCGCAGTCGCTAGCGGCTGCACGTTTGCAACCAGAATACCGATCACGTACCAGGTCGGCACTCCGAGCAGGATGCAGAGCGTGTAGCGGAACAACCGGTCCTTTGAGGCTAAGAGGAGCCCTAGGCTCCCTCGCTTCACATCCATCGCATGAGTCTCTTCGAACATGCGAGACTCCGCCACGGAAACGCGAATGAGGAGCAGTGCGAGCCCGAGCGCTCCACCAACTATGTACGAGTGCCTCCAGTCGAGGAACTCGCCGGTTAGTCCCGCTACCACTGCGCCCAACACTCCGATCGAAGCGATGATAGTTGTGCCGTAGCCGCGCAGGGCTGTCGGCAAGATCTCTGCAACGAGCGTGACGCCAGCACCGAGTTCGCCTGCTAGTCCAAACCCGGCCAGGGCGCGGTAGAAATGGTAGCTGGGTATCGAATGAACGAAGCCGTTCAAGATGTTCGCCACGGAGTAGAGCAGGATTGAGCCGAAGAGAGCCTTGGTGCGCCCCAGCTTGTCTCCAAGCACCCCCCAGACCACCCCACCGACGAGCATTCCGATCATCTGGGTGTCGAGCAGCTCCACACCAACCTCCAGACGCTGCTCTGGCGGAACGCCGAGATCGGCCAGCGATGGGTTCTTAAGAACGATAAAGAGCACGAGGTCGTACACATCGACGAAGTAGCCGAGCGTCGCCACGAGGAGTGCGAGGGAGAAGATTCGAGGCTGTTGGTTCATGCGCCGTATAACTACCAGAGGCAGGGCATCCGGCGCTACTTGGGCGATACGGCAAACCTGCGGCTACTACGGCACGAGGTCCCCAAAAACACTGAGTGTCGCAGGGTTAGAAGGGCGAATTTCGAGGCGCAAAGCCTGGCACGAAAATCCCCCCAATATCTTTTCCGAGCCACAAGCGGCTACCCGGCGGCAACCCGTGAACTCCCTCAATCTCATCGACGTTCAGGGAATCTCCACAGAGGGCTACCTCCCCAGCGGATGGCATGCCGGGCATCACCGTCGCACGCATGTAAAAAGTGCCATCGGGGCGAATATCTTTGCTCAAAACATGCACCGTACAGTGCACCCGGCTCACGGAAGCATCGCAGCTTGGCACTGCGGAACGCCCAAGCGCGACGGTTTCGCCTGCAGGCGCATGAGCGAGCAGCAAGGCAAGGCTCTCGCCTGGCGAAAGCGGGGCTGGATCAACTCGGCTCGGAACCTGCACGGCGCACATCCTTCCGAAGTATAGCACGTCGCCCGAGCGAACAATCCTCGGAGCTCTGAGTGGCCCCTCAAGCCGCCCCTCCTGCCCTTCCGCAGGGTACCAGCGACAGAAGAGAGGGTTGGCGGGGAATACCCCTGGGTAGACGTGTAGCCCCGAATCACCTTCGCGCCAAAACGTAGCTAGTGGCTTCGCCTCCCCTCGGTAAAACACCGAAGCCTCGCGATGCGGCTGTCCAGCCGTGTCGATAAAGACGCTCTCCCTCCTCTCCAGCGCGGCCAAAATACCCTCAATGCGTGCGGCCACCGAGAGCCTGCTCCTGGCCAGAGGCGACATGGCAAAGGTATTGGCCAGATCCGCGTCTTGCTCTGAGCCACCTCGCTCTGGCCCAAATTCGTCCAAAATCCGCTTTCCAAGCATACTGCTGTCCGCTCTCAGTTCGTATCTCTCTGCAGGTCGCCGACAATATCCGCTCCCCTAACCCCCGCCATGAGACTCCACATTCCCTCCCAACCAGCCCCAACCTTCCCCCCGCCACCCCCACCACGAGTTCTCTGAGAACTCGCGGTGGCAACTTTGGGGTGGGGATTGGCGAATGGTGGGTGTGGGCTACTTGTAGGAGGTCGCTATGTTTCGAATGGATCAGATCGTAACCGCTACTCAGTTTCTGCGGCACTTTCGGGCGCTAGCTGATTACTTGGCGAAGGCAGATGAGCCGCTGCTCGTTACCCAGAAAGGTGGGCGCTTCTTAGTGGTTATGGATGGCGAGTTCTTCGATGGCCTTGCCCGCGCTCTAGGTGCGCCGACACAACGGGCGGGACAGCAGGCGCATCGGCATGCTGCCGCTAGCGCCCGCTAGTCTATCGATACGTAAACGACAGCGAGCACTTCCACTTCCTGAGGGCCTCTTGGCGAGTGGAACGTGATGACGTCGCCCTCTTGAGCCTTGAGCAGCGCGCGGGCGAGCGGCGATTGCCAGCTTATTCTCCCACGCGATACATCGACCTCATCAATGCCGACGATCGAGTACGTTCTCTCGCTTCCATCCTCGTACCGAAGCGACACTGTCGCTCCGAACTGAACATGGACAACTTTGACCTCGAGTGGGTCGACGATCTCGGCGGCCTCAAGCCGCTTTGCGAGAAACCGCATACGACGGTCGATCTCGCGCAGCCTCTTCTTTCCGTAGAGGTAGTCGCCGTTCTCTGAGCGGTCGCCATTCCCCGCGGCCCAAGAGACGATCTTGGTGACTTCAGGCCGCTCCTCGTAGCGAAGCTTCTTCAGCTCCTGTCGGAGCCGCTCAGCTCCAGCAGGAGTGATGTAGTTCTTTCCGCCGGGAACCGAAGCCTCGACCTCGGGCTCAACCTCGTGAGCGTTCTCGTCGCCGTCTTTTGTAAATGCCTTACTCATCGCGTTGGGGTTACAGGAGAACGAGCTGCCTAGGATACTGGCAGGCTCTACTCGTGCACGGGCACGTTGGCCTTAATCCAGTCTATTACTTCCTGAGTGTGCGTGCCCGGAATGAATACCTGCTTCACCCCTTGTCCCTTGAGGGCCTCGATATCGTCTTTGGGGATAATTCCGCCGCCAAAAACAACGATATCTTCAGCCTTCTCCTTCTTGAGCTGGCTCAGGAGCTCGGGGAAGAGCGTCATGTGAGCGCCTGACAAGATGCTGAGACCGATGCAATCGACGTCTTCTTGAATCGCGGCGCGCACGATGTTCTCCACAGTCTGGTGCAGCCCGGTATAAATAACCTCCATTCCAGCGTCACGCAGCGCACGCGCGATGACCTTCGCGCCCCGATCGTGCCCATCGAGGCCCGCCTTGGCGATCAAGATGCGAACCGGTCGTGTTCCCTGTCCTGCTGTCATAACATCCCCGGGTCTGTATACACCCCGAATACCTTTCGGTAAATGTCTGAGACTTCGCCGAGGGTAACCCCCACATCAACGGCATCGATGAGGACCGGCACGACATTACGAGCCTCGCGGCAGGCTGATTCCACCTTGGCAAGGGCGTCGGCGTGCAGGGCCTTGTTGCGCTTGGCTTTGAATGCCGCTACCCGCTCAATCTGCTGTCGCTCAACCTCGTGCTCAATCTTAAGCGTTGGGATCTCCTGCTCGCCACCCTCTGTGTACCGGTTCACCCCAACAATCGTCTGGGCCCCTGCATCGAGGTCTAACTGGAATCGATAGGCAGCCTCTGCGATCTCTTTTTGCGGGAAGCCGGTCTCCACCGCATGAAGCATGCCTCCCATGGCATCGATCTGCTCGATATACCTGAGGGCTTCCGCCTCAATTTCGTTCGTAAGGCGCTCGACGTAGTACGAACCACCGAGCGGATCAATCACGTTCGTTATCCCGCTCTCATCAGCGATAATTTGCTGCGTGCGCAGGGCAACCCGCACCGCATCCTCTGTCGGAAGCGAGAGAGTTTCATCCATCGAGTTCGTGTGCAGCGACTGGACGCCGCCAAGCACCGCAGCCAGCGCCTGGAGCGCAACGCGCGCAACGTTGTTCACCGGCTGCTGCGCAGTGAGGCTGACTCCCGCAGTCTGGGCATGCGTGCGAAGCTTGCAGGCTGCGTCTGTCTTGGCGCCGTAGCGCTCGCGCATCAAGCGCGCCCACAGCCGTCGCGCCGCCCTAAACTTCGCCACCTCTTCAAAGAAGTCGTTGTGCACATCGAAGAAGAAAGAGAGGCGCGGCGCAAAATCGTCGATCTTCATCCGACGACTCAGGCAGTGATCGACGTAGCCAAGGCCGTCAGCAATAGTGAACGCCAGCTCCTGAACCGCCGTCGCCCCCGCCTCGCGGATGTGATACCCGCTGATGCTGACCGGATTAAACTTCGGCGCCGACTGGGAACAGAACTCGACAACATCACACACCAGCTTGACGGAAGGGGCCGGCGGGCAGATCCACTCTTTCTGCGCGATGAACTCTTTGAACATGTCGTTCTGGATAGTGCCGCCAAGCTTCTCGAAGCCTAGTCCGCGCCGCTTGGCGACCGCGAAGTAGAACGCGAACGCTACTGTCGCCGTGCAGTTGATCGTCATCGAGGTGGTAACCTGGTCGAGCGCAATCCCTGAGAAGAGGGTGTCCATGTCCTCGATAGTGGCCACACTCACCCCTTCACGCCCAACCTCGCCGCGCGAACGCGCGTTGTCCGGGTCGTAGCCCATCAGGGATGGCATGTCGAAAGCCGTAGAGAGCCCCGTCTGCCCATGCTCAAGGAGGTACTTGAAACGTCTGTTGGTGTCCTCTGGCGATCCGAACCCGGCAAACTGCCGCATAGTCCAGAGCCGCCCCCGGTACATCGTCGGCTGAACTCCGCGCGTGTACGGATACTCCCCTGGAAAGCCCAGGTCGCGATCGTGGTCAACCGCACCGCCGTTTTCCGGGGTCACGATCTCGGGCTGCTCCCGGAAGCTGATTGAAGAGAACTTCTCCTTGCGCTCACGCTGTGAAGCGTAGCCCTTGGCACGCCACTCGGTGTGCGACCCGCTCTTGGCGAACTGGGCTGAACTATTCGGTTTCTTCGTCATAGAGAGCGAGTGCGAACGCTTAAGCTTACAGCCCTTTAGCCTACTCCTTCAGGAGCTGCGTGGCTATCAGGACACGCTGAATCTCGCTCGTTCCCTCGTAAATCTCGGTAATCTTTGCATCCCGGAGGTGCCGTTCGGCCGGGTAGTCGGTCACGTACCCGTACCCGCCGTGGATCTGGATGCCCTTCACGGCGCACATCATGGCTGTCTCTGAGGCGAATAGCTTCGCCATCGCGGCTTGCCTGACGAAGGACTTTTTGGCGTCTTTCCGCTTGGCGGCATCGAGGGTCAGGTACCGGGAGCTGTCGATGTGGCACACCATGTCTGCCAGGTAGTTCTGGATCGACTGGTGCTCGCAGATATTCTTGCCGAACGCTTTGCGCTCGCGAGAGTACTTGAGCGCATCGTCGAGCGCCGCCCGCGCAATTCCTACTGCCTGCGCTGCTACACCGATCCGTCCGCCGTTCAGCGTGTTCATCGCCACCAAGAAGCCGCGGTTCTCGTCGTAGAGCATCGAGCCTTTAGGGAGCCGCACGTCATCGTACATGATGCTCGAAGTCGGAGAGCCGCGAATGCCGAGCTTGTCTTCGTGCTTTCCGCGAGAGATCCCAGGGAGATTCATGTCGTGCACGAAGGCGCAGATGCCCTTGTTGCCTTTTGTGGTGTCCGAAGTTGCAAAGAGGATGCACACGTCGGCTTCAGGGCCATTAGTGATCCAGTTCTTGGTTCCTGAAACCACGAACTCATCTCCCTCCCGGCGCACAGTAGTCTTAATCGCTGCGGCGTCACTCCCAGTTCCAGGCTCAGAGAGCGCGAAGCATCCAAGCGCCCGGCCAGAAGCCAGCCGCGGCAGAAAATACTCCTTCTGCTCTTTTGTGCCAAACTCAATAATCGGCGAGACACAGAGAGATGTGTGCGCGCTTACTATGATACCAGTCGAGGCACAGGCGGCAGAGAGCTCCTCAATAATCAGCGCATACGCCAAGGTCGAGAGCGCTGCTCCGCCGTACTCCTGGGGCACGATAGCCCCCAAGAGGCCCAGGGCTCCCATCTCCGGCAGAAGCTCGCGGGGAAAGTAGTGCTCTCTGTCGATCTTCACTGCAAGGGGGGCCACCTCTTTCTCAGCGAACGCTCTCGCTGTCTCGCAAGCGAAGTTCTCTTCCTCTGAAAGGTCAAACGCTATGCTGTCTCGCCAAACCATGCTTGCCCTCGTTTAAGACACTAGCGCCCTGTGAAGCTCGGGGGTCGCTTCTCAAGGAAAGCCGCCATTCCTTCCTCTCGGTCCGCTGAACCGAAGAGCCGCAAGAACTCCTCCACTTCGTGCCGCAGGCCTGCGAGGAGCATCCCTTCGCAAGCGCGATTGATCGCTCGCTTGACGCCTTGCACAGCGAGAGGAGCTTTCGAGGCTATCGTAGCAGCGAGCTTCTCTACCTCGCTCCGAAACTCTCCGTCGGGGAAGACGAGATCTACAACACCGAGAGCGCGCGCGTCTGCCGCCGAGAGCCGCTCGCCGGTCATGCATAGCCTTCGAGCGGAGCCAACACCACAGCGGTGAATCAGCCTCTGCGTGCCGCCGAATCCAGGGACAATCCCTAGGTCAACCTCAGGTTGGCCAATTTTGGCGCTCTCCTTACACGCGATAATGTCGCACGCGAGCGCTAGCTCTAAGCCACCCCCGAAGGCGAATCCGTTCACCGCAGCAATCACCGGCTGGCTCATCGTCTCAATCAGCCGCATGGCGCGCTGCCCAAGCTCCAGGTAGTCAGCCATGGCGCGCGGCCCAAGCTGGTTCATTGAGTGAATGTCGGCGCCTGCTACGAAGGACTTCTCTCCGCTGCCAGTAATGACCACTACTCTCGCATCACGATCCGCAGCGATCTTGCCAAGCTCAATCACGAGCCCTTGGAGCAGATCGGGGTTTAGGGCATTGAGCCTATCAGGGCGATTCAGCGTAACAGTGCGGACCGCCCCGTTGCGCTGCACAAGGATCGTGTTCTCTTCTTGGCCTGGCGTCATAGATAGTTCGTAACGTTATTTTACTCTCCAGAAACGAGCCCTTTAAGGGTACTCCGGTTTCGGATTGGGGGCTACCGATTCTTTCGGGCTGGCCCCGGGATGGCTCCAGGACTTTCATCGCCGAGCCTGACTGTGGTATTCCGTCGGCCTATGAAAGCAACAACTGCTCACTTCCTATCGCTAACCCTAATCCTCTCGTTGACGAACGCGAGCCTCTCAGGCTGCAGCTCAACCACTACCAAGTCGACGGTCACTCGCCAAGAGACCGCCCCTGCCGCCGCTTCGGATGGCAGCGCAGCAGCTGACAAAGGCAGCACCGTTGTCACGGAGAAGACGGAAACAGTCACCGAGTCAAACTCAGGGGCCGGCTGCAGCGGGGTACTTAGCTGCACATTCGCCGGTGTCGGCTGGGTCATCGCCCTGCCGTTCCGTATCATAGCCGGCGCAGTTGAGCTGGTTTTCTAGGCCCTGGGAGCACTATACGGAGCACTTACTAGCCGCGCTCCAGTCGCGGTCCACAGGCGCCAGGCCGGCGGTCCCAACTTCTTTGGCTCATCGTGGAATCGAGTGGGTGATAACGAGCACAGAGACAAGGATTGCGGCTATCCTTTCCACGCTATGACTTCAGCCCCCTTGAAGCCTGTATCGGGTACGTTTACGTGCACTAGCACGTTCACGTACTGCGGAGCCACGACCGGAACCGGTTGCTGAGCTGCGTCTCCGTAGGCAAGGTGCGGCTCCAAGAAGAGGGTTCCACAAATCACCTGCTCACCAATCAGCTTCGTGGCTTTTTGGGTTAATAACGCGGAAGCGCAGAGGACGCGGCGATGGGGCTTTCTTATCAGAGAGATTCACCTCTCTGCTGGCGCCTCCGTGCATCACTTCCCGCGACCTCCGCGAGTTCCGCGCCTCCGCGTTACTTAACCTAAAGGCTTGAACGCCGAGACAGCTCGCACCGCCTGAAGACCTCGCCAGTCTTCAAGGTCCTGAGCCGGCTTTTCGGCGCGAAAGGCGGCGTAAAGCTCAACACCGAGCTGGTCTTCCAGGATATCTACCTGCACCCCTTTTTCCCGCAGCAGCGTCTCATTTCCCGAAGCGTTTGTGGCATCTCCTACGACAACTCTCGCAAATCCCCTCATGTGAATCAGCGCGGTGCAAACATCGCAAGGGCTAAGACTCGTAAAGATCGTCGTCTCGCTAAAGTCGATTCGCCCAGCATCTCGAATAGCGGCGGTCTCCCCATGGTTGTACGGATGGGATTCCTGAACGAGCGTGTTGTGCCCCTTCCCCACGATCTGCTTCGTGCTGTTGTCCATAATGACTGCGCCTATCGGGCATCCGCCCTCCTGGTAGCTCTTCAGCGCCAAGAAAACGGCGATCCGCATACAATCGGCGTCTGATAGCTTCCGAATGAAGTTCTCATCAGCCAAGCTCGGCACGCTCTTTGTCGGCATGTACGCTATTGCTCGAAGCGCTTCATCGCATACAACACTATCGCCAGTAAGCAGCGCTTTCATACGACACTCCAAGAAGTCAGCATTCAGAGGGAGTGTGTACCACGAACCGCGGCTCGTGAAGCAGAAAATCGGAGAGAGAAACTCGGAGCAGTGTCCAGCTTCACAAAAGAGTCCTACCCGATTCGCTCCGCATCGGCGAAGTAGATCACCCCGCACGAAATCGCAGCGTTGGTGGACCCAGCTTCGGTGCAATTAGTAAAGGTGTAGGTGAGGGTGACTTCAGCCTTGTCATCCCCGATTCCAAGGTACCCTACTGCCGCAGAGGAAGACTCGCAGCTGTAGGGAGCGGTTGAGCCGTAGTCACCGAAAGTCGCCGCATTCGCCAAGAAGCTTATAGTCTCTCCGTCCCCCTGCCCGCCTGTAGCAACACTGCCGTCAATAGCCACGACCGTGAACACGTCGCTGCTGTCAATCGTGACTACCTGCGGGAAGAGCGGGTTGATTTCCTGCGGCGCCGCCGTTGAGAACGGGCAGTCGTTCTGGATAGTGGTGAAGGAGCCGTCCCATGTGCCGGCAAAAGTTGGGGCATCGCTGCCACAACCCACCACGGCCGCAATAAGAAGTCCTAACCCGAGTCTCTGTACCATACGCTGCAGCCGTGAAAAGACCGGTCGAGCCCCGTGCCCGACGGCGGGAGTAGGCTAGCGCGAACTACGGGAGCAATAC
Organism: Deltaproteobacteria bacterium; assembly: GCA_947491545.1. Lineage (GTDB taxonomy): Bacteria > Bdellovibrionota_C > UBA2361 > UBA2361 > OMII01 > OMII01. Next base: position 4,407 of record CANLJX010000041.1, on the reverse strand, counting down.
AACACTCGGACCCCTAGCCTGGTGGCCACTGGCAGGGCCGGCCGCCGATAATGTGCAGGTGCAGGTGGAACACCGTCTGCCCGCCGTGGGTGCCAATATTGGTCACCACCCGGTAGCCATCCTCCTCAAGCCCCTCTCGTCGGGCGACCTCGGCCGCCTCAAGCAACAGCTCACCAATCAGCTCTTTATCCTCTGCCGTTGCCGCAGCAATGCTCGCGATAGGCTTCTTCGGAATAATCAGTATGTGGGTTGGCGCAACCGGATTGATGTCTCGAAACGCAAGCACCCGCTCTGTTTCGTGCACTATTTGGGCTGGAATCTCTTTCCGGATAATCTTGCCAAAGATCGTGTCGCCACCGTGTGTCATAGCGCGGTCCTCCCGAGACGTTGATCCATCATACATTCAGCGCGATGGCAAGCTCCTCTGGCACCTCGGAGGCAGGCACAACGTAGGCCGCCCCACTCGCCTCGTCATACTCAACCTGGATCATGTGCTGGACGCCGTCTTTTATGTCATCCAGGTGCGTTATGATCACGATCTGCTCAAATCGCTTCCTGAGCTTCTCAAGGAGCGAGAGCACATTTCCGCGGCGGCCCTCGTCGAGGGAGCCAAACACCTCGTCGAGCATCAAGAGAGAGAAGTTTTGTCCGGCTCGCTCCGCCAACATGTGCGAGAGCGAGATCCGCATGCAGAGGTTTAGGATATCTTCTTCACCGCCGCTGATAACCCGCTTTGCCTCTCCGTCTTCGACCACAGTCGGAGTGAAATCTTCCGCCAGCTCAACCGCTGAGTAGCGCCCATCGGTGAGGTCCGCCAGGTACTCGCTCGCGAGCTCTGCCATACGCGGGCGGATCGAGCTGTTAACAAACTTGCGGAAGTCCGTAAGGATTCGGTCACACTCATCCAGGATGCGTACTTCGCGGCGCAGCTTCTCCACTTCGAGGCAGCGCTCATCGAACTTGACGATATCGTCTTTCGTGCGCTGCACCATGGCTTCTTTCGTGTTGACCTCGCCTTCGAGCCGAACGCGCTGTAGGCGCTGCACCTCTACGAGGCGCTGCGCTGCATCGTGCGAGCCCTTCTCCTTGCTGTACGACTCCTCGGAGAACCGCAGAGACGAGAGCCGCTCAGAGGCTTGGGAGAGATTCTGCTGCGCCATCTCGAGGTCTGCCAGTACCGCCTCGCGCTCCCGAGCCATCTCGCTTAGCTTCGCCTCAAGCTGGAGGCACGCCGATAGCTCCTGCAGCTTCGCTTCGCCACTCCGGAGCGATTGCTCGATCTCTCTCTGGTCACACCCAAGCTTACTTAAAGCCTGAGGCTCAACGCTCACCGCTTTCAAGGCCTCTTCAAGCTCAGCGCGCCGCTTCAAAAGCTTCTGCTCCTCGGCAGCAAAGTGCTCCTGCACCTGACGAAACGAGTCGCCGAGCGACTGTCCGCAGGTGGGACAGTCACTGCCCGCCTTAAGCCCACCAGCTCGCTTCGCTCGCGTGCGAAGCTGCTCAGCCTGCTGCGTCACGCCATCGCGCTCGGCCCTTGCCTTCGAAACCGCCTCACGCCACTCAAGCTCGGTCTTCCGATTCGCTTCTGTTGCGGCCGCTAGCGACTCCCGCGTCTCAAACACCCGGCGCTTGGCGGCCGCGAGCGCCTCCTCAAGGCCCAGGCCACCTGCGAGTGGCTTGAGAGCCCGGGCAAGCTGCTCCTCTGTAAGCGACTGCGTGTCAGCGAGCGCGCTCAGGCGCTTCTCCCGCTCCTCCTTGCGCACCGAGAGAGCCTGGACGGTCTCTTTCTCACGCAGGTGTCGCGAACGAAGCTCCTCAAGCTTGACCATCCGCTCACGCAGCGCACCGAACTCTGCTTCCCCCTTCTTGAGGGCTGCAGAGGATTCGTCGTGCTTTGCCCGGATGGCCGCAAGTTCCTGCTGCTCCTGGGCGATCCTATGCTCCAACTCCTCGCGCGTTCCAAGGCTTGCCTCGTATCCAGAGAGAACAGAACGCTTCTCTTTCCGGTCGTCACGCAAGAGATCCTGCACCTGCTCAAGCCGGTCGTAGCCCATCATGCGCAGGATAAACTTCTCGCGTTCTGTGGCGCCCTTCTTGCCGCTCAAAAACTCAAGCCCCTTCTGCTCCGTGCAGTAGGTGGCAACGAACTCGTCGTGAGACATCCCCACAATCGCCCCGATGCGGGCGGAGACCTCCCGGTTGCCGGCTGCGACTGGCTTCGGTTCGCCACCGACATACAGGTCAGCGTCTGTGAGGGTCCTCTCGATTCGGAAGAGCACACCCTCGTGCTCCAGGGTTAGCTCAACACGAAGATCCTGATCTTTCCGGCCACGCCCGCTCTTGGGCTGGGCGAAGCGCGTTCGCACGTCCTCGATACGCCCGCGCAGGGCACGCGAACCGAAGAGCGCAAATCCGATCGCTTCGAGGATGGTTGTCTTGCCTGCGCCGTTTGCGCCGAGGATCCCTATCAGCCCATCGGGGAAGTGCACGACACTTGCTGCGTGCTGCCGGAAGAGCTGCAGCGAGAGGCTACGAAGCTTCATGCTTTGCCTCCACCTTCGCTAGGTACCCAGAGAGAACGTCAGCGAGCTCTTCTTGGCTAACCCCCGGCACCTCCCAGCCCTTGCTGAAGTCGATAAGCTGGTCCTTGAGCAGGCCTTTCCCCGGCTGCTGGAGGGCCTGAACATCTGGGCTAAAGCTTGAAAAGGTGATGTCGAGCGTGAGGTTGAGCGCTTTGGCCCGCAAGGCGCGCAGCTCCTTGTGATCGAGATTCCGGTAGGTCTCACGCGAGACGTTGTGAATCGAGAGCCGGACAATCTTTCCGTCGAGGCCGCCAGCCACTGACTCGCCTCGCTCTATGATCTGCTGCGTGAGCTGCTCGGGCTCCATGTCAGCTGCATCAATCGATGGAAGAACGATTACTTCCCGAGGCGATGTGAGCGGGTGGAACGTGCGCTTCGCTGATGGAAGCGAGACCTCAAGGAAGCCCTTTAGCTCGGACGCTTCGCCCCAGATATTGGTAGATGTGTGCTCAATAGAGCCTGAGTACGCGGCGTTGAGGCCGACCGCACGGTGGATGTGCACGTGGCCGAGCGCAATGTAGTCCCACTCGTGGGGAGAGAGAGCCTTCAGCTCAACATCTACGCCACCGAAATCACTCACCCACTTCTCGTTGACCTGCGCGTGAACTACGAGGATGTTGTGCTCGAACCGGTCATCGGCCCGCATTGACCTCCCGCCACCTTCCGCAATCGCCTGGTGCGGCAGGCAAGTGACAGCGAGGCCCTTCTCTCGAAGGGTGAAGGTCTCTTGGGTCGAATCTGCCACAAAGACGTTCTCAATCTCGCTAAAGAGCTGCAGCACAGAGCCTGTGTCGGCGCGCTTCGGAGTCTCGTGGTTGCCGCCAACTACTATCACCGGCGCGCCTCCCTCCCGAGCAAGGCGCCGAAGCTGCCGGAAACAGAACGTGACTACGGCGTTCGACGGCCGCACGGAGTGAAAGAGATCACCTGCGATGATCGTGACGTCTGGCTTGAGTGAGATGATGCGGGTAATCGCCTCCTGGAAGGCGATATTGACGTCAAGTTCACGCTGGTTGAGTCCGCTCTTAGAGATTTTGTTGTACCGGCGGTAGCCAAGGTGCACGTCGGCTAGGTGGCAAACCCTAAGAGGGCGTTTTTGGGGCGCTGCAGGCATGCCGGGAAATGTAGCCCAGGGTGACTCTGACTACAATGAAACGATCGAACGGCTCGCCCACAAAATACTGTCCTGATGGGATGCTGTGCGTAGCTAGCTGTCTTAGGCTGCCGGCAGGTCGAGGACCACCTTGGTGCCCCTGCCTACGCTGCTCGAAAGGGACAAGTTGCCCCCGGCAGAGCGAACTAGGTGGTACACATTCCACATTCCGAGCCCCTTTAGGGGCGAGACCGCCTCGCCAGAGGGCTCATCCTCCTTGGTCGTAAAAAACGGCTCGCACACCCGCTGCGCGACGGCCTCGTCCATCCCCGGACCCGAGTCGTCTACCTGAATCCGAACCTGCCTGTGATCGGCGTCGGCCTTGGCCGCGATTTTGATCCAGCCCTGGCCGTCTATAGCCTCAACCGCGTTGCTCAGCACATTGCCGAAGATGCTCGAAAGGCTGCGCATCGTAAGCGGCACGCGTGGCAAACTCTCGTCGACCTCAAGCTTAAATGAGATTCGCTCCCCAACGCTTAGTTGAGCAGCCTCGACAACGACTCGCAGCACTTCGTTCAGGTCCTCGCTGCCATGCGCTACTGCACGATCTTTCGCCGCAATCGACTGAACTTTGTTGGCGAACACCTGCCCCTGGCACAGGTACCGCCCGATAGAGTCGATATACTGCGCTGCGAGGGCGTTGTTCTCCTGCGCTGTTGAGAGCCGCTCCGT
>CANLJX010000040.1 GCA_947491545.1 Deltaproteobacteria bacterium | reverse complement strand
CTGAGTGCACCGAAGCTCGCGCAAGAGTTGGCCTCCCGCCGTTGTGAATCTTGATTTCTTGCCCCAGCCGCCGCCGTGATCGGCGCCGGGAACGGCAACGGCTCCGGTCCCGGCTCCGTTCTGCCCACTGACTGAAAGAAACCGGTCCGCTGCGTGAGAATTTCGGAGCCGGAGCCGATCTGCGCTGTATAGAAGGCCGTAGCCTCAATCGATACCGTGGCGGCGCGTCACATTCCGTATCTTCATCTTAAACCTCATCTTCCCCCTGCACCTGCACTAGCTCTTGCTCATAATCGAGAGCTCTCTGTTAGTTGCCCGCGATAATCGTGTCGAGACCTCAGGAGGAGAACGAAGAACACAGTGCAAGTGCACGAGAACGAGAAGGATCAAGATAAGGACGAGGATGAGAAAAAGAGCGAACGGTTATGCTCTGCTCCTCTTGCGTTCCCGGCACCGTGACTGGCAAGGGTGGTTTCGGGGGGGAGGGGGAGGGTTACACCCGCCCGGAGAAACCCTTTACTCCATACGCCTTCTTCCGCAGCTCCTCGAGCCGCAGCTTTACGTCGTCAGGGACATCGGTGCCGGCTGTGCCGGTGTAGTCATCCAGGATGTGGTTGCGGAACAGCGTGAACGCTTGCTTGGCGTCTTTGGAGCCTGGGAATTCAGAGATGCACTGCTCAAGGTACATCTCAGCCCACGATTCCGCGAAGAAGAGTGGCATCTGAAGGTAGGCAAAGCCTAGAAGGTAGAGGGCGTGGGCTCGCTTCTCACGGGTAACGCTGCCCTTGTCCAATTGGTCCTGCACGAGCGCCGTGCCACGCAGCAGGGCGACGTCGTTCTGGTAGAAGTCTATGCCAGTGGTGGCTCCGGATACGATCAGCTTCTCGCCACGCACCAGCTCGTCGGTGCCGTTTCGCTGTTGCTCCTTGCTCCAGGCCTTAAGCTCTTTGACCCATAGCGAGACCAGGTGAGCGTCTTCCTCTGGCAGCTTTGTGGATGCGAGGATCTTTTCGAACATCTCTGCGCCCTCAGCCGGGGTCTGCTGGTTACGGGTAGTGATGACGAGCAGGCTGCGCAAGACCTCGTCGTAGTTGAAGGTGTAGTCAGGGTCTTGAAGCACCGCAAGGAAGGACTGCTTCGCTTCATTGAATTGCCGAGTAGCGAGGAGGAAGCGCCCCTTGTCGAGCGGGTCGAGCGATGGGTCAACTGCGTACTGGTTCGAGTAGGAGCTCTGGACGTTGAACGATGCATGGCAGGCAAAGCAGGTAGGGGGGAGCATCCGTAGCCGCCACCAGGCGTAGGAGGTCTTGCCCTCCGAGAAGCGGCGACTGGCATCGTTGAGCAGGTCGATCACGAGCTGCAGGTTGGTGTCGAAGCCGGGGTACTGATGGTAGCGGCTCGGGACGTCCTCCATGGTGTGGAAGTTCTTCCGCAGGCTAACGATAAGGCTCTCAACCTTTTCGCGATTCTCTCTGTCCGAGAACGCCTCTTCGTCCACGAGGTAGGGCTGAATGCCGCGGAAGGGCCCGAGGAGCGAGTGCATCTTGTCCTTTACGTCATCCGCGGCGGCCGGAGAGGGGAGGAGGGCCACAGCGGCTAAGAGGATGGAGCAGAGTCGGGTCTTCATGGTGGCAGTCTCTTGGGTGTCCATGCGCCTTGTGGACCGGCGCATGGCGTTTCTCATGCGGTAGAGATAGCCGACGAGGCATCTTCGCACCACAGCTTTTTGGGTGGAAGTCGCTCGGCAGCATGAGCGCAGTCACTCGGTGACACCGGCTCCCAAGGAGTGGTAGGCTCTCGCCTCGACGGAGCTTTTTAGCGAAGCAGGAGGAGAATACCGTGAGCGACTCAAAGGTGAAGATTACGATCAAGAATAACGGCCCGATCCGAGTTGAGGGAGGCTCCTTCGAGCTGTGCGACGCTGAAGGCAAGGTGTTTGCGCTTAACGGCCGAGCGGCGGTCTCAATCTGCCGCTGCGGCCACTCCCAAAAGCAGCCCTTCTGTGATGGCAGCCACAGTGGGTGCGAGTTTAAGTCTGAAGTGAAGGCGTTCGACCTTCCGCCGAAGTAGGGGCTCGCCATGATTTTGCGCTGGATTATCCTCTCGCTCTCGGTTTGGGCGGCCGTTGAGCTCGTGCCGGGCATCGGCTACGACGAGGTGCAGTCGATCGTGATGGCGGCGCTCGTCTTGGGGGTGCTCAACGTGCTTGTGAAGCCGCTGCTCACTATCGTCTCCATACCTTTTATACTCTTGTCGTTCGGGCTCTTCCTGCTTGTCATCAATGCGGCAGTGCTCAAGATGACTGCCTGGCTGGTCCCTGGCTTCACAGTAGCTGATTGGGGCTCTGCCTTCCTCGGCAGCGTCGTTATCAGCTTGGTGTCGATGCTGTGCGGCGGCAGCAACGTGCGAGTTACTGTGGAGCGTTTTTAGCCGCTGAAGCGAGCGGCAGCTCGAACAGCTCTCCCTTCTCGGTGGTCGCCAGGATAGAGCCGGTATCGGTTAGGTTGATCGCAGAAATCTTTCCTTTCGTCAGCTCCGTCACCTCTCGACGAACGAGCTTTCCTCCATCTTCGTGCAGCGAGAATACCTTGCCACTAGCACCGTCGGCCAAGAGGTACCCACCTTCGGCTGCGGGCAGCCCGCAGCCGCGGCACACTGCGCCTCCGACGAGCCGCTCGCCCCGAGCAGCAGTGTACGAGGGAGCTCCGGCCGGCGTTCCTCCCGCCGCAACGAGCGAGACTTTTGCCCCAGCCGGCTCTCCGCGAGAGTCGAGCACAAAGACCTTTCCGCTCTCACCAAATGCAAAGTGCTCGGGGCTCGTGAAGCCCGAGGCCCAAACCTCGCGGCTCAAACCGGGCTTGGCGTTGCGTGGGTTGTCGAGCGGAGCTTTGTAGCCGCCAGCTTCTTGGGGCGAGATTCGGATAATTTTGCCGAGCAGGCTAGCTGCACTAAGGTCAGGCCCACGCTCGCCGCCGTCAGCCGTGCTGATGTAGAGCTGCTTATCCGGACCGAACGCAAGCCACCCGCCGTTTTGGGTCGGCACTGGCTGAGCGAACTTAATAGTGGCCACGAGCGAGTCGGCATCAGGAGTATCCTTGGCGCTGGCTCGGAACTGCCCCACAACCGCATCGCCCTGCACGTCGTTGTAGTAGGCGTAAAAGAGCTGGGTTGCCGCGAAGTCGGGGTGCAGCGCGATAGCCATCAGCCGGTGGCGCTGGGTGCGATGGACTGACCCTGAAAGGTCGAGCAGCTTATCACCCGTTAGCCCTCCGTGGCGCAGCTCTGGAACTGTGCCATCACGGTCGACAACGTAGATGGCTTCGTTGGGCGCAGCGGCTGTAACGATCGCTACGGGATGCTCTAGACCATCCGTAATGAGCCGGGTCAGCGCTTGGGCGCCTGGTTGTGCACTACTCGGCGCAGCAGAAAAGAGAACGAGGCATGCTAGAACTGCTCCGATTCTTCCCGCTCGCGCCATCATCAGCTTTTGCTCTTGAGAGTTGTTGCAATCGCCCCACACACGAAGTCGATGTTTTTCTGGTTGAGCGCTGCGACGCAGATACGCCCACTGTCGAGGGCGTAGATGTGGAAGCGCTCGCGCAGCTCGCGCACTACTTCAACGGAGAGCCCTGAATACGAGAACATTCCGCGCTGCTTGAGCATGAACGAGAAGTCGTGTCCAGGAACCGCTTCAGACAGCTTGCTTGCGAAGAGCTCGCGCATCTCAAGGATGCGGACTCGCATCGCTTCGAGCTCCCGCTCCCAGAGCGCCCGGAGGTCGGGGGTAGTCAGCGCGATTGAGATCAGGTGCGCTCCGTAGGAAGGAGGGCTTGAGTAGATCATGCGCACGATGCGCTTGAGCTGGCTCAAGACGTTCGTGGCCTCTTTCGCGGAGCCGGTCACCACGGAGAGAGCCCCGCAGCGCTCACGGTACATCGCGAAGGACTTTGAGTAGGAGTTGCACACAAAGAAAGTCAGCCCCTTATCGGCGAAGAGCCTGATGGGGGCTGAGTCAGCTTGTAGCCCCTCGGCAAAGCCTTGGTAGGCGAAGTCGATCAGTGGGATGAGGTTGCGCTCTGCGCAGATATCGGCGACTTCCTTCCATGTGTCAGCGTCGAGGTCAACGCCCGTTGGATTGTGGCAGCAGGCGTGGAGCAGGACTGTACTCTTAGGCTTGAGCTTGCGCAGCGTCGAGAGCATATCAGCGGCGCGCAGCCCACCGGTCTTTGGGTCGTAGTACGGGTACGTCTCTACCTTTGCTCCAGCAGCCTCGAAGATAACGCGGTGGTTCTCCCAGCTCGGGTCGCTCAGGTACACGGTCGTCTCGGGCAGGAAGCGCAGGATGAACTCAATTGCGAGCTTGAGCGCTCCGCTTCCGCCCACAGACTGAATCGTCGCAACTCGCTTCTCTTTGAGGAGCGGTGAGTCTTTGCCGAACAGGAGCTCCTGGGTAGCTGTGTTGTACGGTGCAACCCCGTCGATCGGGAGGTAGGTCTTTGTGTCCTCGGTCTCGGCCCACTTCGCGGCAGCGCGCTTGATGCACTCAAGCAGCGTGATCTTGCCGGCAGCATCTTGGTAGATGCCAACTCCGAGATTCACCTTCTCTGGGTGCGAGTCGGCGCGGAACGCCTCGGTCACGCCGAGGATCGGATCAGGTATTCCAGCGGGTATTTCAGCGAAGAGGGAGACAGCCATACGGTCCTTTTTCGATGCCAAACAGACGGGCGAAAAAGTAGCACAAGCACGAGGGCGGGTGAAATACGTCTACCGGTACGCCTCCATCAGGGCATGGTTTCCAACGCCGCTACGGGTGGCGACCAGCTTTTCGAAGAGAGCAGCTGTTGTTGCCAGCCCTGGCAGCTCGCACCTGCCGGAGGCCGCCTGGAGGGCAATTTTGAGGTCTTTAAGCATGTGTGCCGCGTCAAATCCCGGCTTTAGGTCACCAGCCAAAAGCCGCGGGGCGTAGTTAGAGAGGGCCCAGGAGCCAGCAGCACCCCCTTGCAAGATATCGAGAGCCATCGACGGGTTGAGCCCACGGCTCTCTGCCAGCAGTAGCGCCTCGGTCATAGCCACTATGCCAAGCCCTATTGCGACCTGGTTCACCGCCTTCATCATCTGGCCCGAGCCAGACTCCCCGACGTGCACGATCTTCTTTCCGAGGAGCTGCAGCACCGGCTGCGCCGCCTGGAAGCTCTCGGCGGTGCCCCCGCACATTATTGTGAGCGTCGCGTTGCGCGCTCCGACGTCACCGCCAGTCACCGGCGCGTCGAGAAAGCGCAGCCCCAGCTCTGCACAGCGGGCAGCGACGCTCGCTGCCTCGCTCGGTGCGATGGTAGTGGTGTCGATTATCAGGGAGTTTGTCTGAAGCTGATTCGCGATCCCGTTCTCACCGAAGATCACGCCCTCAACAGCCGCCCCGTCTGTCACAGACAGCACAACCACTGGACACTGCGATGCCAACTCTCTCAACGAGCTTGGAATAATCCCGTCGGCTTGCAGCGACTCAGCTTTGGACTGCGTGCGCGAGCAAGCGAGGACGCGATACCCACCCTTCGCCAAATTGCGCGCCATGCTGGAGCCCATGACGCCGAGGCCGATTACGCCGATCGTGGTGTTTTCCTTGGTCATGCCGCAGATGGTAGCCCGTGGGCGTGGGGGAGGGAAGCTTGCGGGAGGATTGTCGTGACGAAAAAGCTCTGTCTCTGTCGAGCACTGCAGTCCTAAAGTAAATTTTGGGATGCTTTTATGACGTCGTATGTATCGCGCTACAGCCCTTCATCCGGGCGCTTCAACAAGACGAGCGGGTTCATGCGAAAATTTGGTGGAAGACCTTCTTTACTCGGACTTCCCCGATATCTCGACCAGGCGACGACTGGGACCGTGCGGGGATTGTTTATCACAAAGAGAGCAGCGATAGGGGAGTGAGGGAAGGTGTTTCATCTCGGCACCTCTCGCTGTTCTCTTTGTTGACATTTCCTTTTCCCTGATTTTCTGATGAACCTGCATGCGCAAACGTGCACGAATAACTACTCATCATGAGATCTCAATTTGGTTTTGGAGAAAGGCGATTCCGTTCTGGGGTACGTTCACGTTCACGAGCACGTCCACGTGTACGTCTGGAGCGAAGGTCGAGCTCTTTGTTTTTTCCAGTTGGCTAGCTCCGCCACTCATCAATCAGCGTCGCCACGAGCCCGGTCCAGCCGGTCTGGTGCGAGGCGCCGAGGCCGGCGCCGGTGTCGCCGTTGAAGTACTCATAGAAGGGAATGTAGTCCCGCCAGTGCGGATCATTCTGAAAGATCTCGTTGTCGCCAAACACGGCGCGCCGGCCGTTCTCGTCGCGTGTGAAGATTGAGATGAGCCGCTCGGCTATCTCTCCGGCAAGGCCGTCGAAGGTGAGGCAGCGGTCAGGCCGCTCCATCGCGCAGTACTCTGGGCCGTACGCCTTGCTTAGCTTCTTGAGCGACTCGATGATCAGGAACGTGGTCGGAAACCAGATTGGCCCGCGCCAGTTGGAGTTTCCGCCCTTGAGCTTGCTGCTTGTTTCGGCTGGCTCGTAGCGCACCTCGCTGTCACCGAAGCGGAAGGGGTGCTTCTCGTGGAACTTAGAGAGGCTGCGCACGCCGAACTCAGAGAGGAACTCGTTTGAGTCAAAGATACGCTCAAGCAGCCTGTTGAGCTGCGACTCGTCGAAGATCGCACACACCAGCGATCGTCCGTCGAGGTGCTGCACTGGGTGGCACGAGTTGCGCAGAAATTCGTGGCGGTTCTTGAGTGCCCACTCGAGTCGCTTGCGGAACTCCGGGAAGTTCTCAAGCCAGTTGAGCTCAAGCCGCTCGACTGCGTAGAGCGGGATGATTCCCACCAGCGAGCGAACGGCGAGGGTCTGGGTGGAGCCGTCTGGGTAGCGCAGCTTGTCGTGGAAGAAGCCGTTCTCCTCGCACCAAAGCGAGAGGTGCTTGTGCCCTCCCATGTTCTTAATAGCGGCGCCGATGTAGGCGTAGTGCTGAAAGAACTTGGTGGCAAGCCGCTCGTATACTGGGTCTTCCTTGGCGAGCTCAAGCGCGATGCGCATCATCACGAGGCTGAAGGCACCCATCCAGCCGGTGGCATCTGCCTGCTCAAGCTTTGCGCCTTCCGGGAGCTTCTGGCTCCGGTCAAGCACGGTGATGTTGTCGAGCCCGAGGAAGCCGCCCTCGAACACGTTGTTCCCTTCCGAGTCAACTTTGTTCACCCACCAGGTGAAGTTGAGCATCAGCTTGTGGAAGCTCTGCTCCAGGAACGCTCGGTCGCGGCGACCGGTTTTGATGCGCTCCAGGTGAAAGACTCGCCACACCGCCCAGGCGTGAACAGGTGGGTTAAGGTCAGAGAACTCCCACTCGTAGGCCGGTATCTGTCCGTTTGGGTGCTGAAATTGCTCAAAGAGCATCAAGGAGAGCTGCTCCTTGGCGAACTCGAAATCGACGAGGGCGAGCGTCAGTGCATGAAACGCCAAATCCCACGCCGCAAACCACGGGTACTCCCACTTGTCCGGCATGGAGAGGATGCGCATCGAGTTTAGGTGGCGCCAGTGGGTGTTCCGGATGCGCATCCTCTCAGGGGGAGGCGCGGCGCTCGGATCGTCACCGTCCATCCAACGCTCAACGTCGAAGCAGTAGAACTGCTTGCTCCAAAGCATGCCAGCCAAAGCCTGCCGCTGAATTAGCTTCTCGTCCTCCGATGCTTTGGCCGGGTGCACAGAGCGGTAGAACTCGTCGGTGTCGGCGAGTCGCTCGACGACGACTCGCTCTCCACTTTCAAGGCTCTCGTGCGACGCCTCCTGCCCGAGGCGCAAGAGCACGGTCTCTGAGCCCCCGGCTGGGATATCGAAGGAGTAGAGGATGGCGGACTTCGTGCCGATGTTGCCCGGGTTAGTGCAAGCCTCGCCGTTGACGATCGTACGATGAAACGCGTCTTTCACGTAGGGTGTGTTGTTCGGCTGGTTGTAGAGCCGCTCGCGATTCGTTTCGTTGTTCGTAAAGAGTGGGGTGCCGCCAGCAGGCGCATGGAGGAAGAAGGATCCGAGCCGGTATTCGTGGATTAGCGAGGGAAGGAGGTTCGTGCCCTCGTCATCAGCCTGAATCGTGATACCGGCGACGTCGTTCTTGATCAGCTTGATGCGAGGCTCGCGAATCTCTTCTGGGCCCCACGACCACACGTTTCGGAAGAAGAGCTGCGGGATGATGTGCAGAGGCGCGCGTTCAGGACCGCGGTTGTGCGCAGTTATTTTTATTACCGTGTCATCTGGTGAGGACTTAGCGAACTCAACGAATACGTCGAAGTAACGATGCTCGTTGAAGACGCCGGTGTCGATTAGCTCGAACTCTGGGCCTTGGCCGTTGCGCCTTCGGTTTTCGTCGATCAGTTCCTGGTACGGATACGCCGCCTGCGGGTACTTGTAGAGGTACTTCATGTAGCTGTGAGAGGGAGAGCTATCGAGGTAGAAGTAGTACTCCTTCACGTCCTCGCCGTGGTTGCCCTCTGCAGGAACGAGTCCGAAGGCGCGCTCCTTTAGGATCGGGTCTTTCCCGTTCCATAGCGCGAGCGAAAAGCAGAGTAGCTGGTAGCGGTCAGAGTAGCCGGCGAGACCGTCTTCCCCCCAGCGAAAGGCTTTGCTGCGGGCGAGATCGTGGGGGAGGAAGCCCCATGCGTCGCCGTTAGGGCTGTAGTCCTCACGGACTGTGCCCCACGATCGCTCGCTCAGGTACGGACCCCAGCGCTTCCAGAAGCGCTTCTTCTCGTGGTCCTCTTGTAGCCGTGTGTGCTCTGCAGTTGTGGTCATCGCGATACACGCAGGGAGAGTACTTCAAGCGGGCGCAGCCCCCCCGCAGGAGGCGGGACGATACCACAGCGTAGCGGGAATCCACACATCACGACGGTGTTTGGGGTGGTGCAACCTCCGAGGTCGAATAGTAGAGCAGCGTTTTACGCGGGATTTTAGCAAAAGGGCGATAACCTAACGCAGTTTTACAGCTCTCCCGACGAGCGGCTATTTCCATGGTTATCGGCCGATCAGCTTTTCGCAGCGTGCGTCTCTTCGTGCCGTGGGCACTCGACCCCGATCGAACGGCCGAGGCAGCGATCTCCAGCGAGCGGAATTGCAGCGCATCCGCCCGTCGTAAAACGGCATCTTGTTAGGGAGAGATGGGCTTCGGCATACTTGTAATGCTCGTGGTTTGTGCGCGGAGTGTCTCGTAATTGCAGCGGGCATTTTGTGTAGTGCCCGGTGTGTGTAGTCCTTTAAGGGTTCTTTCATGTCGAAGAAGTTGGCAGGGTGGCTGCTGCTTGCGGTTGTTACGTTCCTGAACCTGCGCCTCTTTCTCAGTCGGTGGGCGGAGGAGCCTCGATCTGCTTTCGGTCTCATCATCTCGGATACGGAGCTCGCCTCAATCGCTATCGGCTTTGGCGCGCTCATTGCGGCTCTGGCGCTGCTCGATATCCTGCGCTCGCTTCGATTTTTTGCGTTCTTCGCGCTGCCAGCCGTGTGTGCGGCGGTCGTTCTCGCCATGCCGAGCCTCGGGGTCTTCAAGAATCTGGAGTACCCGATCATAAACTTCATGGTAGTGGGGGCGATTGTTGCCCTGACCTTCACGCAGCTCAAGGATAGCGCGCCCGAGCAGGGCGAGACGAAGCTGTGGCGCTCCTTTGTGTTGATGACTCTCGCATCGCTCAACGCGTTCTTCCTCATGGCGCCTTGGACAACGCACGTTCCGTCCTACGTGCAGGACACAATTAGCGAAGTGCCGATGATGTCGGGTTTCTACTACGGCTCGGTGCATTCAGACATTAGCCCTGTCTCGATTGGCTTGCGCTGGATTATCAATCAGTTTTTCTCACGGCCGAGCATCAACGCTACGGCTCTCAGCTCCATGCTGTACGTGGCTGTTGCGCTGGCGATGGCTGGCATCTCGCTGGAGATGGTCTTCGGACGCCTATGGGGATGGGCGCTGCTGGTGCTGGCCTGGACCGACCGGTGGCTCTTTGCGAGCGCGATATCCTCGGCGATCATTGGGCAGCCGGTTCTCTCGACTGCTTCCGTGCTGTTGCTGTGCACCTGGAGCTTGTGGCGCAAGCCTGTGCCACTCTCGTGGCGTGAGGCAGCGTTTTTGGGGGCCGCTAATGCAGCCGGGCTTCTTTACAACTTCTACGGCTACTCGGCAGCGCGCATGACGTGGCTCGTCGGCAGTGGGATCGCTGCCTTGATTCTGATCTTCCGGAGGGCGGTGTGGTTCAACTTCGATGGGTTCAGGAAGGTTGCAGTGGCACTCCTTCCCTCGGCGGCGATAGTGTTCCTAATCTGGGCGGTAATCTTCCAGATGGATTCGCCGCGTTTCGCAGGACAGCTCTTCATCTCCCCCAAAGCTGAGTTCCAGATTAACGACGTGAACTCGTACAGGGTCAAAGTCATCTCCGTGCATGATCCGGACGTCCCGATCTGGTGGGGCACGGGGCGTCCGACCGACGGCACTAACGTGTCGCTCTACTGGAAGCGCACTCCGCAGGAGCTGTTTGAGAAGATTAAATGGTTCATGGATCAGGTCTCGTCCGAGCCACCGATCTCGTTCGTGCTCGTGCTGCTAGGAGGGCTTGGGATGGCGCTATGCCTCACTAGCCCGATACCGCTCCGTCGCTGGTTCGGTTTCTTTTTGATAGCCCTCACCCTCGTCTCGTTCTCTACCTTCGTGCTGGCGCAGGACCACTCTGCCTACCGTCGCGCGCTCGCTACCAACTTGCTGATCGTCGTGGGCGTGGTGTCAGTCTTCGCTGTTAAGTGCCGTAGCCGCTTCTTCAAATGGATCGCGCTTGCCGTGTGTGGCGCACTCTCCTTGCTCAAGGCTCCAACTGAGCTCAATGCGCTCTTCCACGAGGGCTTCTGGTCACCGGTGTGCGTGAACTGCCAGCCGATCATTAACGTGCGAGACTTCGTGAACGACCCGGCTTTTGTTCCGGTGACGAATAGGCCCCTGCGCTTCTACATCCGCGGTGGCAGCTTGCCGCCACTCTACACCCGTTGCGCTTCGATTACCTTTGAGTCAAACGAGTTCAAGGAGCTCTCTCCGAACTCATCAGAGATTACGGTGCAGCCCGGGCAGCTGGCGCAGAGCTTCAGCGCCCTGCCTAAGGGTGAGATCCTGGTCGTCTCTTGCTTCCCGTCGTCGCTGAACGATCCAGAGCTTGCTGGGGTGTGTAGCGGCACGCCGCCTTTCGGGAAGCCGCTTGCCATGGTGCCTGCTGACCGAAAGGATCGCGTCAAGGTGTGGTGGGCGTTGGTTGAGAAGGAGTGAGGCGTCGATTGTCTTCTGCTGAGCCACACTCATGCTAAAGAAGCGGTTGGGTTGGCTACTGCTGGCGCTCGTAACGCTCTTTAACCTGCGGCTATTTCTGGGCAGGTGGGCCGAAGAGCCGCGGTCTAGTTTCGGCTTGCTAGTTTCAGATCCGGAGCTAGCGTCTCTTACTCTCGGTTTCGGTGCGTGCGTGGTGGCAGTGGCGTTGCTCGAAACCCTTCGGTCCAGAAGCTTCGTGGCGCTCATCCTGCTGCCGATTGGAAGTGCGGCAGTTGCAGCTTGCATGCCGGCTCTCGGTGTCATCAAGAATATTCAGCCGATCATTCCTTCCTTCGCCGCTGCGGGGGCGCTCGCTGCCCTCTGTTGCGTGCAGCTGCGTGAAGGCTCAGTTCATGGCGACGGAAAAGCGCAAAATGTGCGGGCCTCCTTCGTGGTGATGACCCTTGCGACTCTCAATGCGTTTCTTCTCATGGCACCGTGGACGGCCCACGTCCCATCGTACGTCCAAGACGTTCTTGAAGACGTGCCGCTCTCAAGCTTCTACTTCGGGTCTGTGCACTCCGATGTTAGTCCGGTGTCAGTTTGGCTGCGGTGGCTGATTAACTCGCTCTTCTCGAGTCCTAGCATCAACGCCACTGCTATTAGCTCGATGGTGTACGCTTCGCTTGGCATCTCGATGGCGGGAGTGGCGCTTGAGATGGCCTTTGGCCGGCTGTGGGGCTGGGGGCTTTTGGTGTTGGCTTGGACCGATCGATGGCTTTTCGCCGGAGCCGTTTCGTCGGCGATCGTCGGGCAGCCGATCCTCTCCACGGGGGGGGTGCTATTGCTCTGCACCTGGACGGTGTGGCGCAAGCCTGGGCTCCTCTCGTGGCGCGAAGTCGGGGTGTTGAGCGCTGTGAACTCGTTTGGACTGCTGTACAATCTGTACGGCTACTCCGCGGCACGATTGACGTGGCTTGCAGGCAGCGGTCTTGCAGCCCTCATTCTGGTCGGCCGGCGAGCTGTGCGCTTCAACTGGGATGGGCTGTGCAAAGTCTCCGCCGCGCTGCTGCCTTCAGCAGTGATACTGGGGCTCATCTTGGTAGCGGTCTTCGACACGGATATCGAAAGATTCAAAGCACAGATAGTCATCTCGCCAGAGCCAATTCGGCAGATTAAGGATGTGAACTCGTATCGAGTGCCCGTCACGCCCGTGCACGATCCGGATATCCCGATCTGGTGGGGAACAGGGCTGCCGACTAACGGAGAGGGGGTAGTGTTGTACTGGAAGCGCACCCCGCAAGAGCTGTTCGACAAGGTCAAGTGGTTTATGCACCAGCTTTCGCTTGAGCCGCCGATTCCCTTCGTGCTTGTGCTTCTTGGCGGACTCGGGATGGCGCTCTCTTTGGCGAGCCCAATCCCGCAGCGACGCTCCTTTGCCGCCGTCCTGATACTGCTCACGCTCGTGTCGTTCTCTACCTTTCTGTTGGCGCAAGATCACTCGGCGTACCGACGTGGTTTGGCGACGAACCTCCTGCTTTTGTGCGGAGTCGTCGCAGTCTTCGCCGTCAAGTGTCGCCAGCGCTACGGCAAAGCGCTTGCGCTCTCGCTGTGTGGCGCGTTAGCGGTGTTCAAGGCTCCAACAGAGCTCAATCCGCTGTTTAACGACAGCTTCCTCGTGCCGGTGTGCGCCAGCTGTCGGCCGACGTTTGACGTTCGCGACCTTGTGAATGACCCCTCGTTCGCTTCGCTCGCCGCCCGCTCGCTGCGCTTTGAGATGAGAAGTGGCAACCCAGAGAGCAACTACCTGCTTTGCGCTAAGAATACGATCGAGTCGAATGAGTTTCGCGAGCTTGCACCGAATTCGGCAGTGCTCCCCATGAAGCTTGGTGAGCTTCGAGGGAGCTTTAGCAATCTGGATAGCGGCGATATTCTTGTAGTGTCCTGCTTTACGGGCTCATCGAATGATCCGGAAGTTGCGGGGATCTGTGCCGGCGATACATCTCTTGGGAGGTATGTCGCAACGATTCCATCCGACCCAAAAGATCGCGGCTACGTGTGGTGGTCGTTCATTGAGAAGCCGTAGTGCCCAGCGCTTCTTAGCGCTTCGACAAAACTGCCTGCATAATCGCGCCGCGCCCGCAGATCCAGCTCGCAACTGATAGCGTAAATGCAACTGGAGTTAAAAGGCCCGCAAGCGCGAGAGTAATGAGGTCACCGGCCCTCCACGGCTCTGCTCGCATCAGGAGCCTCGTTAGCCGATTGCGGTTGCCGAAGACGCGATTGAGGATGCTCTGCACCCAGCCGTATGGGTCGTGCTCGACTGAGGTGAAGCTGATTGAGTCGACCTGCATCCCGGCGCGCTCTGCCGCCTCGCGCATCGAGCTCGGCGACCAATGGAAGAGGTGCCTCGGCACGTCGAGGTGGAACCATCCGTCTCTGCCGAATTTCGCCTGCCAGCTTGCGAAGTTCGGCACGCCGATGATCAGCTTTCCTCCAGGGGAGAGCAGCGAGGCCGCGCGCTTGAGCTGCGGCATAGGCTCTGCCAGATGCTCAAGCACTTGGAACATGATCACGAGATCGTAGGTCTCTCCGGCCGGGAGCGGCTGAGAGTTTTCAACGAAGACCGTCAGCCCGAAGTGCTCACGCGCGAAAGCCGCCATCTCTTCAGTGCGCTCAGTGCCGTACACGCTCCAGCCGAGAGATCGCAGAGCGTTCAGCATAAAGCCGTCGCCACAGCCAAGCTCAAGCGCCCGGCCGGGCTTGCCGAAGAGCCGGTTCCAGCGCGACACCCGCCGGCGGTAGAGGAACTTTAGGATCGCGATGATGACAGCGTTGTACCGCCGGTACGAGCGTGGGTAGTACGGGTCGAGGTTGGCCGGAACGGGGTCAGTCCACGAAATTCGGCACCTTGCGCAGCCCAGGACGGAAAAAACATCCTTCGTTATATAATCGCGCGCCTCCGGGTAGAGCACTGCGACCTCTCCCTCTTCGCACACAGGGCATGAAATCGAAACTTTACGCACAGATGCAGCATCTTCCACTGGTGGGACCTCTTATCTAGCAGCGTAGGAACGGCTAAAACGCGCCGCTACGCTTTGGCAATAGTAGGTCACTAGACGCCGTTCTGAAAATACAAAATGAGAGATCGCGGGTTGCAGTAAGCGGCTCTTTGAGGACCCAATCGAGAAGGGGATACGGTCATGAAAGTTGTCATTCTGGCAGGAGGTCTGGGTACGCGGCTCGCCGAAGAGACGGTCGTTAAGCCTAAGCCTATGGTTGAGATAGGTGGCCGACCGATCATCTGGCACATCATGAAGATCTACTCGTCATACGGACTAAACGAGTTTGTGCTCTGCACTGGCTACAAGGGCTACATGCTCAAGGAGTTCTTCGCCAACTACTTCATGCACACCACTGACGTCACCTTCGATATCTGTCAGGGGACGATGGAGGTGCACAACAGCAAGACAGAGCCGTGGAAGGTGACGCTGATCGATACCGGCGAGAACACGATGACGGGCGGGCGCTTGAAGCGCATCGCGCCCTACGTCAAGGACGCCCACTTCTGCATGACGTACGGCGACGGCGTCTCGAACGTGAACATCGGCAAGCTGATCGACTTCCACCGAGCTCACGGGAAGCTGTGCACCGTAACGGCGACGAAGCCAGCAGCGCGTTTCGGAGCGCTAGGGCTCAAAGATGACCAGGTGACGCACTTTAAGGAGAAGCCAGCAGGCGAGGGTGGCTACATCAACGGAGGCTTCTTCGTGCTCTCGCCGAAGTGCCTCGACTACATCGACGGCGACGCGAGCACGTGGGAGAACGAGCCGATGTCGAAGCTAGCCGAGCAGGGACAGATGAAGGCTTTCCTGCACGATGATTTCTGGCAGCCGATGGACACGATCCGTGATCGCAAGCAGCTTGAGAGCCTGTGGCAAACTGGAAAGGCCCCATGGAAGGTGTGGGAGTAATCGACCTAAATTTTTGGAAGGGGAGGCGCGTATTCCTGACCGGCCACACCGGTTTTAAGGGCGCGTGGATTGCGCTCTGGCTTGAGAAGCTCGGCGCGCAGGTTACAGGCTTCTCCAATGGCGTGCCGACAGAGCCAAGCCTTTGGAAGGCCGCTTCCGTCGGGCGTTCGATGGCGAGCGTAGAAGGCGATGTGCGCGACCTCGATGCGCTGGCCAGGGCGCTCAAGGGGGCACAGCCGGAAGTTGTCTTTCACCTGGCCGCGCAGTCCCTCGTGCGGCTCTCCTACGAGGATCCCGCGGGCACTTTCTCAACAAACGTGATCGGGACTGTCAATCTCTTCGAGGCGGCCCGTAGGACTGCCAGCGTCCGCGCAGTGATCAACATCACGAGCGACAAGTGCTACGAGAACCGCGAGGTCGACTACGCATATAGAGAAGGCGACCCGATGGGTGGCAGGGATCCGTACAGCGCAAGCAAGGGGTGTGCAGAGCTTGTGACGGCAGCGTACCGGCAGTCGTTCTTCGCAGGCAGCAGCGTTGGGCTAGCCTCCGTGAGGGCTGGCAACGTGATTGGCGGTGGCGACTGGTCTGCGGATCGGCTCGTTCCTGACTGCGTGCGCGCCTTCGCCGCGGGTGATCAGGTTGTCATTCGCAACCCGCGCTCGATTCGCCCCTGGCAGCACGTTCTTGAAGCTTTGCGCGGCTACCTGCTCCTTGGACAGAAGCTGTGTGCCGACCCAGCGGCGTTCTCCCGCGGCTACAACTTTGGGCCTGACAGCCAGGATGCCCAGCCTGTCTCGTACGTGGTAGAGAAGCTCCGAGCTGGTTGGGGAGAGGGAGCAGCCTATCGCATCGAACAGCCGGGAGAGGCGAACAACCCGCACGAGGCGCACTTCCTGAAGCTCGACAGCTCGCAGGCGCGGGCGACGCTTTCATGGCGGCCGCTGCTTGCGCTGCCGCAGGCGCTTGACTGGACTATTGACTGGTACCGAGCCTTCTACAACGGGGCAGACGTTCGAGCCCTGAGCATGGCTCACCTGGAGAAAATTGAGACGATAGAGAGAGAGGCCCGATGACCCGCTGCTGCCGATTCTGCAAAGCTCCGCTGTCGATGACCTTCGTTGACCTTGGGGTGAGCCCACTCTCGAACGCGTTCCTCAAGCCGAATCAGCTCTCCGGCATGGAGAAGTTCTACCCGCTCCATGCGTTCGTGTGTGAGGAGTGCTTCTTAGTGCAGCTCGAAGAGTTCGAGGCCCCTGACCACATCTTCTCAGACTACGTGTACTTCTCGTCGTACTCTGAGAGCTGGCTCAAGCACGCAGCGAAGTACTGTGACCAGATGACTGAGAAGCTCTCGCTCGGAGCATCGTCGTTTGTGGTCGAGGTGGCGAGCAACGACGGCTATCTGCTGAAAAACTTCGTGCAGCGCAACATCCCATGCCTTGGCATCGAGCCGGCAGAGAATGTCGCAAACGTCGCAATCGAGAAGGGAGTCCCGACACGCTCGGTCTTCTTCGGCAAGGAAACGGCGCTGCATCTGCGCGCTGAAGGAAAGGCTGCTGATCTGCTGCTCGGCAACAACGTCTACGCGCACGTCCCCGACATCAACGACTTTACCGCGGGAATGAAGGGGCTGCTCGCCCCAACGGGCGTGGTAACTCTTGAGTTCCCGCACCTGCTTCAGCTCATCAAGAACAGCCAGTTCGACACGATCTACCACGAGCACTTCTCGTACCTCTCGCTCTTGGCGGTTGAGAAGATCTTTGCGGCGCATGGGCTCAAGGTGTTCGCGGCTGAGCAGCTTCCGACACACGGCGGTTCGTTGCGTGTGTACGGGCAGCATGCGGAGGGGCAAGGGCGTCCAGTGGAGCCCTCGCTTGAGGTTGTGCGCGGGTTAGAGAGAGAGGCGGGGTTCGGCTCGACGGCTGCCTACTCGCGCTTCAGGCCGCAAGTCGAGAAGATTAAGCGCGAGCTGCTCTCGTTCCTGATTGAGGCCAAGGCGGCACGGCGCAGCGTTGCCGCGTACGGGGCTGCAGCCAAGGGCAACACGCTGCTTAACTTCTGCGGCATCCGCCAGGACTTCGTCGATTACGTCGTAGACAAGAACCCCCACAAGCAGGGGCTCTTTACGCCTGGCACCCACATCCCGGTCTACAGTCCCGAGAAGATTCTTGAAACGAAGCCAGACTTCGTTCTGATCCTGCCGTGGAACCTGAAAGAAGAGGTTGCAGCACAGCTTCAGGAGATCCGCTCCTGGGGAGGAAACTTCGTCGTGCCGATCCCATCGCTGCAGGTGTTCTAATGAAGTTCACGGAGCTGGCCATCGCCGGAGTGTGGCTGGTAGAGCCAGAGGTCCGTGCTGATGAACGTGGCTTCTTCGCTCGGACGGTTTGCGCCGAGGAGTTCTCCAAGCAGGGGCTTCCAGCCAACTACTGCCAGAGCAGCATCTCGTACAACCACCGCCGCGGCACCTTGCGCGGCCTGCACTACCAGGCTGCTCCGTCGCTAGAGCAGAAGCTCGTGCGCTGCACCCAGGGGGCTATTTACGATGTGGTTGTTGACCTGCGCCCCGCGTCGCCGACTTTCAAGCGATGGATGGCAGCCGAGCTGAGCGCTGCCAACCGGCTCGCGCTCGCGGTTCCTCATGGCTGTGCACACGGCTTTATCACCCTGGCCGATGGCAGCGAGGTGCTCTACATGATGTCCGAGGCGCAAAATGTGGCGCTCGCGACGGGGGTTCGTTGGGACGACCCACAGTTTTCGATTTCGTGGCCCCTGCAGCCCGTTGTAATCTCGGAGCGCGACGCTCGGTACCCAGACTTCTCTGGGGTAGCTGCTGCGAAGTAGGGGAACTCAATGGCCGAGCGTTCAGTAATTGTGACGGGAGGGTGGGGCTTCGTCGGCCGACAGGCGCTGCCGAAGCTCCTGGCGCGCGGGTTTGCCGTGCACGTGCTCTCGCGCACTGCGCAACAGGGTGATGCCCTGCCGAAAGGCGTGACTGCGCACTCTATCGACCTGCACGACTCCGACCGGCTCGTGCCTCTCGTTCGCTCGCTTCGGGCAAGCCACCTGCTGCACCTGGCGTGGGACACTCGCCACGGGATCTTCTGGTCGTCTCCTGAGAACCTCGACTGGATTGTGAGCAGCAAGATGCTCATCAACGCATTCATCGACGGTGGCGGCTCGCGCATCGTTGCAGCCGGGACCTGCGCTGAGTACGACTGGGAGAGCGGAGAAGAGCTGCTGCGCGAGGGAGCTTCTCGGCTGCAGCCCTCTACACTCTACGGACAGAGCAAGCTTGCAGCGCGAAAGAGCCTCTTTACTCTGGCAGAGCACCACAAGGTGAGTGCGGCGTGGGGGCGCATATTTTTCCTCTTCGGCCCGCACGAAGGAGAGCAGCGACTCGTTTCAGGAGCGACAATCGCGCTGCTCAAGGGGCAGCCCTTCCCGGCGAGCATTGGTGACCAGGTTCGGGACTTCTCGCACGTGGAGGACGTGGCTGAAGGATTCGTTGCGCTGCTTGACTCGAAAGTAGAGGGAGACGTGAATATCGCCAGTGGAGAACCTCGCTCGGTGGCCTCGGTTCTTGAGGCTCTCGGCCAGACAATTGGCCGCCCCGAGCTGATACAGCTTGGTGCCAGACCAAAGGCTCCAAACGATCCGCCCCGTCTTGTGGCAGCGGTTGAGCGCCTTAGGAGCGAGGTTGGAGTCAAATTCCCCCGTTCGGTAGACGAGCGGCTGGCTGACACTGTCCAGTGGTGGCGCTCTCAAGCTGCTGCTAAGTAGCTAAAAATACAGGTAGTATGGGGGTGTGACGAGCCTCCTGACCCAAGCCTCAAAAAAGCGGTCAGATTAGGCCGCCCCGCAGCATCTTACATGAGAGGGATCGTGGCGCTGCCTAGAGCGCCACTTGGAGGAGCTGTGGCTAAGCGTAAGCAAGTCGTTGCCATACTGGTGCCGGTGTACAATGAGGAGAAGGTCATACCTCTCTTCTTCCAGCGCATCGCTCCGGTCATTGATCAGCTCGCCGTTGAGTTCACCCCGCACCTGATCTTCCTCAATAACGCGTCGACTGACGGTTCTGTTGAGGTCATCTCTGAGATTCGCCGCAACCACCCCGATGTGTACCTCCTCTCGCTTGCGAAGAACGTGGGGTACCAGCGATCGATTGAGTTCGGCTTGCGTCACTCAACAGCCGACATCTACATGTTCATCGATGTCGATTGCGAAGACCCGCCTGAGATGCTGCTGCAGTTTATCCAGCACTACAAGGAAGGGTACGACGTTGTGTACGGCGAGCGAGTAGACCGGATTGAGGTCTCCTCGATTAAGTTCCTGCGCAAGGTTTTCTACCGACTGATGCGGGCTCTCGCCGATGAGGACATCATCCTCGATATGGCGGAGTTCTCGCTCATGACGAACGAGGTTCGTGAGGCGATCATCCAGGACTCTTCTTCGTTCCCCTTCATTCGCGCCTCGATCGGGCGCGTAGGCTTCAAGCGCAAAGGGATCCCGTACCGGCGCGACAAGCGCATTGCGGGAGAGACGCACTACAATATCTGGGGAATGGTGATCTTTGCGATCGGCGGGATCCTCTCTTCAGGAACCTGGCTGCTGCGCTTGGCAACCTACTGCCTGCCGTTCTGGCTCCTGACGATGGTGACACTCGCTGGGCTTGCTAGCTTCGGCTCTTTCTCGTGGGCCTACACCTGGATGGTCGTGCTGGGGTTTGCCTACTGCGGCTCAGTGCTGAGCTTTCTCTCTATCTACCTCGCGCGCACGTACAAGAACACGCTCGGTCGTCCTAATGCCTTCCTTGACCGGAAGCATTCATATCCGCAGGCGCTTGCGGCACGGGAGGCCAGGAGCAGCTCCCACACGGTTGATTCGGAGGACGCTAGCGCACGGTTCTAGCTGGGTAGTAGCTCCGACCGAGTGGGAAGGAGTCAGCCATCCTCACCATCCCCCAAATTTCCCCCCTTCTCCCAATCCTTATCTTTCTCCTCCTCTTGCACCTGCACCATCCTCCTTTTCCTAATCTCGTTCCCTCGAATTCCCGGGGGAGACTACCAGCGCGAGGTGAGTTGAGGAGGATTAGGAGCAGGAGCGCAGTGCAGGTGCAGGAGAAGGAGGAAGATAAGGAGGATGAGCTTTTTTGAACCTGGCGGTTGCTACTCTAGCTTCTCAGGCGACACAAACAGCGACCGCCCTTCTTCTCGCACAATTCCCCTCTGCTCAAAGGTCTTGAGGCAGCGAGATACGACTTCGCGCGAGGTTCCGATCATCTCTGCGATCTCTCGGTGCGTCGGGCGCTTCGAAATGAAGAGTTTGCCGGACGACGGGTGAGGGTGCGCCATCTTCTGGAGGGTGCGCACAATCCGGTGCGGAACGTCGAGCAGCGCGATGTCAGCAAGATTTCCCGAAGCCAGCCTGAGCCTGTTGGCGAGCGACTGGGCCAGGAAGAGCGTCAGCCCAGAGAAGCGCTTTGTGTGCTCGATGAAGCTCTCTCGGGAGAGCTCCCAAACAGTAGCACGAGAGACCGCGAGCACATTCGCAGTGCGCGGCGCTCCGGTGAGAAGGGCGATCTCGCCGAAGAAGTCTCCAGGATCTAGGAACGCCAGCGTGAACTCCTTTCCGCGCTCCCCGGAGCGGTATACTCGGATACGGCCGCTGGCGATGAAGAACATCTCGCTGCCTTCCGTGTCGGCACGCATAAAGAGGCCGTTCTTGCGGATGTCGCGCACCCGCAGCTTCTGCCTTAGTGACTCTAGCTCTGCTGTCGAGAGGCGCGAGAAGATGGGGACACGCCGCAACGAGTCGATATCGGGAGCTGAGGAGGAGGACTTTGTTGTTTCTCGTGCGAGCATCTGCTGCCTAGTTTGTTGCTGCTAATTCAGTGGTAGCTTCCTGCAAAGCCCGAACCCCCCGCAAGGCTGCATTTTCGTCAGCTCCGAGCCGAGAGAGCAGGGCAGGGTGCAGGGTTATCTGCAGCGAGTCAGCGCCACTGGCCTGGGTTGGAAGTGCGAGGCCGGATACGCTGGGCGCTAGCGCGCCGCGACCGAGGGCGATCGGGCAGCTAAAAACCCGTGCTTCGTCCCAGATTCCGGCCTCTACAAAGAGCGTAAGGGTCTCAGCCCCTCCTTCAACGATCAGCGATGTTATGCCGAGCTGTGCAGCTGCTTGTGCGACCTCTGCGGCGGAGAATCGGGGACTTGAGAGCCGTACGTGCTGCACGTTGCCTGAGCGCCCCTCGCGCTCGCAGTTTAAAACGACTGTCGGCACTGTGCCCGTAAAGAGGCTAAGCGACTCGGGCAGGCGCAGCATCGGGTCGAGAACAAAGCGCATTGGGCTCTCGCCTGCTACTAGCCGTGTGGTGAGCTGTGGATTGTCCGACTCGGCTGTCGCGCGCCCCACGAGGATCCCCATCTCTTCCGCTCGCCAGGTGTGCGAGAGGCGCTGCGAGTTGCTGCCACTGAGCTGCTTTCTTGACCGATCCTCTGGAGCGATGAAGCCATCTGAGCTCTGGGCCCACTTAAGGATAATATAGGGGCGACCCTCTGTGTGGCGCGTTATGAAGCGTCGGTTGGCGAAGGCGCAGGCGCCTTGAGCTACTCCTTCTGTCACCTCGATGCCCGCCTCGCGCAGCTTGGCGATTCCTCTGCCAGCAACCTCGGGGAATGGATCTCGGCAGCCCACGACGACGTGGCGAATTCCCGATGCGATCACGAGGTCAGCGCATGGCGGAGTCTTGCCGAAGTGCGAGCACGGCTCGAGGGTGACGTAGAGAGTTGCGCTTGCAAGCATCGAGCGGTCACTGACCGATGCAATCGCG
>CANLJX010000039.1 GCA_947491545.1 Deltaproteobacteria bacterium | reverse complement strand
TAGCGCGCTACCTGAGACATGCCGTCCCACCTGCCCAGCAAAAAGGTAATCATCGCAGCAGCGAGCACCGAGGCGCCGATGACTCGCAGTATCGAGCCGATCCGCGACAGCCGGTCTCGCTCCTGTATGGCATCGGCAAGCCAGTCTTTTGCGCGCTTCTCAATGGCCGTGCGCTCCAGGGAGAGCGCCTCCTGTACCTCTTGAACGACTTGTTCGCTGTTAGTGTTCATACAGCTCCTCCTCAATCTATACTCGTGGCTGATAGCTATTGCGATTTCACCGTAACCAGGGATGCCAACACTGCGCGGAGCTCTTGCTCCTCCTCTTTCGAGGTGAATTCGATGCTCAAGTTGTCCTGCTGGCAAGATTCCGCCGAGTCGACGTGCTCTTCGCAGGCGGCAATGCGTGCCTCCCATCGGTCGAAGATGTCATCGATCTCGCCAATGGTTGAAGACTCGATGCTGTTGACCGCTCGGAGAGCTTCGGCACGAGACTCTCGAGTGCGAAGGATGTTTCTTTGCTGTCGGAGAGAATTGAGCTTCTCGTTAACAGTCACGAGATCTGTGTTGAGCTGCCGCTCAAGCTTTGCATGGTGGGCTGCCTGCTCTTCGAGTGACTTTGCTTGCGAGGCGTAGTGCTGTCGCCGCTTGAGGCACTCAAGAGCTTTTGTTTCGTCCTGAGTAGCGACACGTTTGGCTCGCTCCTCCCAGAGTGCGGCCTGCTCGCGCAGCTCCTCTACGCGCTTTCGCATGTCGACCCCGTCCTTTTGCACTCGGCCGAGCCGGGCTTTGGCTTTTCCGGACGAGTGCTCCGCCTCGCGGATTGCTGCGGTGACGAGGGCTTCGTGATTTTCGAGCTTGCCGACGATCCCTTCGACGCTCGACATGATGCTGGCAGTAATTCTTCGCAGGCTGTTCATAGTTCCTCCAAAAAAGAGAAGTTGTTCTCTCCTGTGAAGGTATCAGAGAGGCGCCACAGCGCCCTTGCAGTATGTAGTTACAAAGTAACAAATGCGGCTCGAAGCGCCTTAACCTATTAAGAATATACCCTAAATATACCTGACAGGGCGCTATATTGATGTTACAATGTAACAATGAGTACCGCATCTACCGTCGGACGCCTTGAGATCTTTGTCGGCAGCGCTACTCTCGCTGCCCATGCAAGTTTCATCGAAGAGGGCTTCCGGCTGCGCGATGTTCGGTTCTTTACCGAGCTATTCCTTAACTGGACAGAGGCGCACCAGAGCTCGGGTAGCGCACTTCAAAACACCCAACTCGCCCGTTACTTGGGCGATCTGGTTGAAGCTGGATTTGCCAGGCAGACCGCGAAGAAGAAGGTGCCGTTTTTTCGCCTCACCCGGCTCGGGCTGCTTGAGCTCTTGGCGCGGATCGTGTCAGTGCGCGCTTCTTTGCAGCCCTCGGCGACACTCTTTCGAGTATGCTTCCTTAAGAGCTACAAGTCCCGCCTTGAGGCTCTCGTCGCCCGTGAAGGCGCCCACTTCCCTCACTCGCTCAAGCTAGAGCTCTCAGCCTTGCTCGACATTCGAGCTCTTCTGGAGGCCCAGATTCGTGAGACAGAGGCGGCAATTGGGCGGATAGAGCGCCGGATCGAGGACGCGCGGAGCACGAGCGCGTTGACGAAGAACCTCCTCGCAGCGCGGGCTCCCTTCTCGCAAGTAGTAGAGGAGGTGGAGACACGCTACCCATATGAGCTTAACTCCACTAAGCCTTTGCAGGAGCTCATAGCCTCGATTGCTCCGGACCAGCGTCAATGGGAGCTTGAGGAGGGCAACGTGATTCGTGCAAAGACTATTTGGGAGCCGCAACGTGCGCTGCTTCGGGAGCTTCTGCGCCAGCTAAAAACGTTGGCTGCAGCGGAGGACTCGCGGGAACCATCCCGCTGATTACTTCTGGTAGATATCCACTGTGCGACACCCGCCATCAATCTGCCGCATGTGAATGTCGACTAGCTTGATAAAGGTGCCTGACTTGCCTGGAGGCGGACAGTCCACCGAGTAGTAGCGCGTGTAGTCACGGTATGCGCGTTGTACTGAGAAGAACCGGGTGTTTTTTGGAAGAACTACATGCTGGCCGGGCTTGAGGGTGAGTCGCTGTGAGCCGGCCACGACAGCGATAACGTTCCACTCCGGATCCCGAGAGTCATTTTTGACCATGATGCGCTCAGCAGGCACTTTCTCGTGCGAGCATCCGATGCCAGAGAGGGGAAGGAGGGCGAGCCCGAGCAGTGCGAGAGCCCGCAGTCGGCGAAGGATGAGGCTGACAAAAGGTCGCATCATAGCCGATTGTATAAGCCCAGCAGGCGCGGGCACAAGCAGAAGCTCGAATCGAGCTTGGCGTTCAACGTTGCGACTGCGTAGTATAAGAGGCCAGCATGGACGCATCCCACACCTACCCCAAACTTCGCTGGCCAATCGACCTTCGGCTGCACGATGCCGCCGGCAAACGGGTGCTAGTGCTGCAGTGCCCGCTCGGCATCTCGGAGAAACCTCTGGTGCTTGTGCCTGCTGTGGGCCCAATACTCTCGCTATTTGACGGCTCGCGCTCTTGTGAGCAGATCCTGGCCCAGTTTGGTCCCCAAGGGCTTACCGAGAGGACGCTCACTGAGCTCATTCTGCTCCTCGACCAGCACCTCTTCCTGGCGAACGGGAAGTTTTTCGCCGCAGGACAGGAGGCTCGCGAAGCGTTTGATAGAGCTGATGTTCGGTCGGCAGCCCTCGCTGGCCGCGCGTACCCAGCAGAAGCTGCGCAGCTCAAGGGGCTGGTAGACTCGTGCCTTGCTGAGGCCTCAGCGATCCAATCAAGTCGTGGAGAAGTAGCCTGCCTAGTCGCACCGCACATCGACTACCAGCGCGGCGGGCGCTGCTACGGCGTGACGTACCCGGAGCTTCGGAGCTCCTCGTCAGACCTCTACATCTTGATGGGAACGGCGCACCAGTACAGCCACGGAATCTTCCACCTCTGCGCGAAAGATTTCGAGTCTCCTCTCGGGAAGCTCCCGTGCGATATCGATTTTATGACGAAGCTCGCAGCCCGGTACGGAGTTGAGCGCTCGTTCAAGGAGCAATTTCTCCACAAGCGCGAGCACTCGCTTGAGCTGCAGTTGCCGTTTATGAGCGCTATCAAGCCAGGCGCAGCTATTGCGCCGATCCTCGTTGGCAGCTTGCATCGAGCAGTCGTGGAGCAGCGTGCACCTAAGGAGTTAGACGAGTACGAATCTTTCCTAGGCGCAATGTGTGACGTGCTGGTTGAGCAGGAAGCATCAGGGAAGAAGGTGTGCTTCATCGCGGGAGTCGACATGGCTCACGTTGGGAAGAGCTTCGGGGATGAAGACTCCCTGACGCCGCAAAAGATGGAGAAAGTCGCAGCGAGAGACCAGGAGTACCTCTCAGCGCTCGAGCGACTAGACGCATCAGCTCTCTTCGCCCACATCTGCGAGGATGCGGATGCTCGTCGTATCTGTGGCTTCCCGACGATGCACACGATTCTGGATCTCTTCTCGCGCCTTAATCGGCGCCCGGCAGTGAAGCTTGTCTCGTACGATCAAGCAGTGGATTACCCCGGGGAGTGTGCCGTTACCTTCGCGGGCATGGCGATGTTTGAGCCCGAGAACCGGAATCAGTAGGGGAATCAACTAGTTGTAAAGCATTGCAAACATGAGGAGTTTCAGCGCGTTGGCGATTCCGTGAGACGAGCAGAAGCACTTTCTCGAGCCCTGTAGACATGGGGGCATAGGTTTTAGAGCTTTTTTAAGGTGCTCAAATGGAAGATGCAAAGGCCCCAAACTTCTTTGACAAGGTAAACTGCGAGGTGAAGTTTGGCGACGTAGAGGTCGGCTCTACCTACCCGCTCTACGGGATGATTACCAAGATCGTTGACGACACGCCGGGCAACGTGGTGGTTGAGATTAACTTCTCAATCAGGGCCAATATGACGATTCCGGACCGTGAGAAGATAGAGCTCCTGAAGGAGCGCGCCTTCGAGCCAGGAATCTTCGTTTCGAAGGTCACGTCCAAGGACCCCAAGGTTGAGGTCGACTGCAGCACGGTCGTCTTTGGCAAGCGTCAGGGGTTCAGCGCCTAGCGGTCCTCTCTCGAGTCCTCCTACGACACGACGGAAGCCGCATCTGGGTAGCACCCGGATGCGGCTTCCGGCTTTCCGGGGGCAGGTTGACGCGCCTCGCCGTGCCCTAGTACGTTACGCATGACTGCAAGGAGCGCTGCTGCTCCTTAGCGCCTAGGAGAGCCCGCTTGCCGTCCCCTCTAGATCTGAAGCAAGAGAAGAAGACTTGGAAAGAAGAGGCCATCTCCTTCTTCAGAACCCTCATCACTATCCTCCTGATAGCGTTTGGGCTCCGAACCTGTGTCATTGAGCCGTTCAAGATCCCTTCAGGCTCGATGAAGCCAACGCTCCAGATTGGAGACTACATCATTGTTCTTAAGTTTTGGTACGGGCTGCGCCTGCCATTTGTGACTGACTCCGTTGTTGAATGGAACGAGCCGAAGCACGGAGATGTCGTCGTGTTCACGCGCCCAAATGATCCTCGCACCCCAGACGAGGACGATTCCGCGATTCACATTATTAAGCGTGTGGTGGCGCTTCCGGGTGACACCGTTGAGGTTACCGCTGGGACCTCGCTCGGCGGCGGCAAGGGCTCTGCCGGCCAGCTCCTGATAAACGGGCAACCAGTTGCGGAGCCGTATGCCCGCTGGGTAGAGGGGGGCGCGCCAGAGGGACGTTTCGGGCCAAAGACAGTCCCGCCTGGTCATGTGCTCTTGCTCGGTGATAACCGTGATCAATCGAAAGACTCGCGCTTCTGGACAGATCCCTTTCTCGACATGCGTAGAATCAAGGGCAAGGCTGTGCTGATCTTCTGGTCATGGGACAAGCTATCCCGGATCGGAACCGTGATTCGATGAGCACCCCCTGGTTTCTCTTCAACGATGCGATCGTGCTCAGGGTGGGCGGCAAGGATGCCCGGCGGTACTTGAACAATCGGCTCTCAAACGACCTGCGCACGTTGCAGCCCGGAGAGAGCGTGTCAGCAGCGGCGCTAACCGCGCAGGGGCGAGTCGAAGGGCTCTTCACGATCTTTGCCCAACCAGACGAGACCTTCTTCCTGGTGTGCGATGGCGGGCCACGAGAAGAGGTAACTGCTGCGCTCAAGCGCTTTATTGTCGCCGATCGAGTCCTCGTGGAGGATGTTTCAGCGCAGAGCAGCTTCGTGCACCTTGCCGCATCTGCCGACGACTCCAAGCAGATCCTCATTGAGTGTGGACAGAAGCTTCTGCTTGTCGCCCCCAAGAGGCGAGTTGCGGAAACGGGGAGCGATTGTCTCGTTGTCGGAGATGCCTCGCGAGAGGCTCCTCTTCAGCTGGAGGCGAAATGCGGCGCAGGTCTTGCGGCGAGCGACTACCGGCTGCGCCGGATGAGGAAGGGATTTCCTTCCTTTCCGGAGGAGATAAACGGGGAGATCCTCCTGACAGAAGCTGGAATGCGCGAGTCGGTTTCCTTCACAAAGGGGTGCTACGTCGGGCAAGAGGTCATCGAGCGCAGCGATGCTATAGGAAAGGTGCCTCGGACGCTTGAGCTGGTGCGGCTCACTGGAACGGCTGAGGTAGCTCCAGGGACCGCGCTGCTTAACGCAACGGGCGAGGCGCTCGGAAAGGCTGTTTCCTCTGTAGCCGACCCCGAAAATAGCTCGACGTTTCTGTTTGCACTTCTTCGCACCGGGAAATATGGTAGCGCCGAGCGTGTTGAGTGCGCTGGGCTAGCTGGCGAGATCGTGCCACGACAGCTTACAGCGAAGGGAGCATAGGAGCATGAATAAGGGGCAGGTTGTAGACTTTCTCGTGCAGAGCCAGGCTCTGAAGTTCGGCGAGTTCATGCTCAAGTCAGGGCGGAAAGCTCCGTACTTCATCAACACAGGCTGCTTTGATAACGGCGAGAAGATATCGAAGCTCGCGCACTTTTACGCCGAGAAGCTCCAGTCGCTCGGACTGCACAAAGCTGACGTTGTATTCGGTCCCGCGTACAAGGGGATACCGTTGTGCGTTTCGACCGCTATCGCGCTTAAGCAGCACTTCGACACCAACATCGGCTTCAGCTTCAATCGCAAAGAGGCGAAGACGAGGGGCGAGGGCGGAGAGTTCGTTGGCACTCCGCTCACGAAAGGGATGAAGGTTGTGCTGGTGGAGGATGTGGTCACGGCCGGCACAACGCTCCAGGAAGTGGTGCCCGTTCTCAAGGAGAAAGTTGGCGTTGAGGTCGCTGGAGTGGTGATCCTGGTCGACCGAGCAGAGCGCGGAAAAGGCACGGCATCGGCGGTTCAAGAGGCGGAGAAGGATCTCGGCATTAAGATTCACCCGATAGTCACGATCTCCGACATCATCTCGTACCTTTCGAAACCGAACTCGTCGGGCTTTCAGATCGATGCTGCCTTGCAGACCCGCATCGATGAGTACCGCGCTGAGTTTGGCGCCCTGTCTGTCGAGGCGTAGCGGGCTGTGAAGATGACTCCTGCCGTAAGAGCTGCGCTGCTTTCTCTGCTCGTCTTTTGCATAAGTCCCTCGCGAGCAGACGAGCGCACCGAGGCGCTCGACAAGCAGTCCTACGAGATGTACCAGCAGGTTTTTAGTCCGTTCTGCCCAGGCCGCTCCTTGAATGACTGCCCCTCGTCAAAAGCGCACGAGCTAAAAGCCGACATGCGCGCACAGCTTGAGCAGGGCGTTCCGCCCGAGCAGGTCCTGAGCCAGGTGTTTGAGAAGTTCGGTGACAAGTACCGTGCTGTGCCGACTTTTGAAGGTTTCGGCCGGTTCGCATGGCTCGCGCCTATCGCGTTTTTGCTGCTTGGGGCGATGGTAGCGATGGGTGTCGTTTTTAGGCGGAAGAAGTCGGGTCCAGCACCGCAAAAAGCCTCCGATCCAGCGATTCCACCTGAGCTTCAGCGCCAGATAGACGACGAGCTCTCGAAGCTTGATTAGCCTCCGCCTTGGGCGCACCATACCCAACGAAAAGCGACCGTAACCGCGCTCAAAAAGCGAGCATCAACAGGGTCGCTCCGGAGGAACCATGGCGGGCTCATTGATGAGCAGCGGTTTTAGTTCCGGTTTTCACGAGGTTCACGGTGAGGATTTTCAGCTCAAGAAACAGTGCCGAGGTCGGCACAAGTGGCGTCGCCGGGCGAAGCGTAGGGCCCGCTTGGCTTCTCGCCTGGTACTCATCTTTATTTTCGGTGCGCTGCTAGTAAAGGGCTCTGTGGTTGAAGCGTTCTTCGTCCCATCTGGGTCCATGACCCCCACGCTTAGGACAGATGACTACATTCTCGTTGAGAAGCTTCGGTACGGGCTCCGGATGCCCTTTGTGGACCGCACGGTTGTTCCGTGGTCGCAGCCAGAGCGCGGCGATGTCGTTGTGTTCAAGCGCACCGATAACCCTACGACCAATGCCGACGAAAGTGAGCAGAACCTCGTCAAGCGCGTTATCGGTGTCGAGGGCGACATTGTCGAGCTTGTCGGAAGCCAGGTTTTTGTCAACGGAGAGCTGCTGTACGAGCCGTACGCAGAGTGGGGCAGCTACTCGCAGAAGGGGCCCCTTACGTTCCTCGTGCCGGAGGGGAGCCTCTTCGTGCTTGGGGACAACCGGGGAAACTCATTCGACTCGCGCTTCTGGGACGATCCGTACGTCGCGGCAGAGCAAGTCGTTGGAAAGGCGTCTGTTGTGTACTGGAATGCCGCCAAAGATTGACACTAGCCTGCAGGCTCCATACCATCATAACCCATGGCATTCTTAGCCCTAAATAAAGAGAAGCTTTCGGCGTACGTGGCGCTCACCAAGCCTCGTATCCTGCTCATGGTGCTGATCATGAGCGCCGCAGGATTCTTTATGGGCGCTGGCGGAAGCCTGCGCCCTCTCGACAATTTTCTCATCATGCTGCTCGGCACCGCCCTCAGCTCAGGCGGAGCTGCTGTGCTCAACCACTACCTTGAGCGCGACAGCGACCAGCTCATGCACCGCACTCGCAAGCGCCCGATCCCAGCCGGGCAGATTACGCCCGAAAAAGCCCTCTCGTTCGGTCTCCAGCTTGTCTTGATGGGAGTGACAATCCTTGCCTGGCAGGTAAACCTGCTGACGGGGTTCCTCTCGCTACTAACCGTTTTCCTGTACGTGCTCGTGTACACCCCACTGAAACGTGTGACATGGTGGAATACTGTGATTGGAGCCATCCCTGGGGCGCTGCCGCCAGTTGGTGGATGGACTGCTGTCACCGGACACCTGGACTACGGTGCGTGGATCGTGTTCCTCATCTTGTTCGTATGGCAGCATCCGCACTTTTACGCGATTGCCTGGATGTACAAGGACGACTACGAGCGGGGTGGCTTTAAGATGTTGCCAGTTGTCCATCCCGATGGGCGCAGCACATTCAATCAAGTGATCGGCTTCTCAATCATCCTCATCCCGATCTCGCTCTTGCCCTCGCTGGTCGGCATGGCTGGCCCATTCTACGCGTGGGGCATGGGCATTCTTGGTCTCGTGATGCTTGCGATCGGGATCCAGTTCTCCCGCACTCGTTCAGTGCAGGACGCCAAGCGGCTGCTGAAAGCCTCAGTAATTTATTTGCCCCTTTTCTTCGCTCTTATTTTAGGCGACAGATCGTTCTAGAAGGGCGGCCCTCATGCCGACCTAACAGGACGCCATGAACCAAACACCAAACCAGATCCCTTCCTCGCCACCAGCTGCACCGGCTGCCGTATGGAGCCTAGTGCTCGGGATGCTCAGCATCCTCTGCTTCGGGGTTTTCGCGGGAATTCCGGCGATCATCTGTGGGCACAGCGCCAGAGCGAAGATCCGGCAGAATCCATCAGGCTGCTCGGGCAACGGCTTGGCGCTTGCCGGCCTCATCATGGGGTACTTCAGCACAGCGATTACGGTGCTGGTGCTTCTGTTGCTAGGGCTGCTGCTGGCGGCCGGCGACGTCTCCTCTCTTTCGCCCTACATCTACTCGCTATTCTGAGCCTTTTCGTTCAGCGGCGTTAATGCGCTCCGGCGCAAACTGCGCCTTAACCTGAGGCAGCTCGGCGTTCATAATTGAGCCCCAGCCCGTTTCCATCCCGACCTTGATGACCGCGAAGGCAGCGACGACGATCACTGCCTGCACAAGCGAGGTCGCGCAGAGAAAGAAGAGGAGCCCAGCCAGGATCGCGTGTGTCAGAAGCACCGAGAGCCACCCAACCTGAGGCGTTACGTACAGAGATATTAGGAGCCCACCAACCCACCAGCCAGCGACAACGCACACGAGCTTTCCAACATCCAGGTTGGCCCGGCGCCGCGCGACGATCCACGCGAGGATTGAGATGATGGTGAAGTTGACAGCCATCTCTCGGAGGACGGGGATGATCGTCATAGGGAACCTCGTTAGAAAAGTAAGCCCGCTGAGTATTGCGGCGGGAGCGCCGGGTATCAAGGGCGAAAAAGAGGAGGCGAAAAAGGGGACGGAGATGCTCCGTGGAAAACATCTGTAGGCTCAATGCCGGTCGTATCGGTGGATAGCAGTCCTCATCCCAACCCTTCCATTTCTCCTGCACCGACTCCTGCTCACAATCAGAACATTTCCGAGGATTGCCGACGATGTCCGTGTCGGAATAGCCGGAGGAGGACGAGGAATCCAGTGCAAGTGCAGGAGGATGAAAAGGAGGATGACAAGGAGAAGGATTAGGGAAAATGCGGGCAGCTATTATTTCCCCTGGGAAAGAGCGCGTTTGCTACAGAGGATGTCGGTTCTCTTTCTCGCTAGAACTCGCTCCTAAGCGGCCGAGCGAGCAGCGCCGCAGCCAGATCTCGGGCCGCGATATCGCCAGCGAGCAGCTTCGATATGTGCTCGGTAATGGGCACTTCAACGCCCGCCTTTGCGGCAAGGTGCTGAACGAGTGGGGCGGTGCTAACACCTTCGGCGACAGAGCCAAGAGATGCCGTAATGTCGCCGATCTTTTCGCCAGCTCCAAGGCGCAGCCCCACGGTGCGATTTCGGCTCTGGTTTTCGGTGGCTGTCATCACTAAGTCACCGAGCCCCGAGAGGCCAAAGAGGGTTTGGGAGTCTGCCCCAAGAGCGACTGCGAGGCGCGTCATCTCTGCCAGGCCACGCGAAATGAGCGCAGCGCGCGCAGAGGGCCCGTAGCTCAAGGCATCCGAAACACCTGCCGCAATCGCGATTACGTTTTTCAGGATGCCACCCAGCTCCACGCCAAGAGGGTCAGCTGATGTGTAGATGCGCAGCGAGTTTCCCGACAGGGCTTCAGCAACGAGCGCAGCTGTTTTCTCAGAAGAGGAGCCGGCAACGACAGAGATCGGGCGCTCTGCCATGAGGTCAGACGCAAAGCTTGGGCCTGAGATGACAGCTAACGAGTCACGCTCGAACGAAAGGGCGCTTGTGGCGTACTGCAGGGGTGTCGACGTCGTGGTCGGCTCGAGCCCTTTGGTGGCGCTAACAAGGATCTTTGCCTTTACGTTCGGGATTACCTCTTCCCAGGCGCTAGCCGGTAACGCCACGATAGTGATGTCCGCATCTGCTATCTGCGAGAGGTCAGAGGTTACTGCTAGGTTGCCTGGAACAACCCCGCTCACTGAGCCGCGCTGAAACGAGCGGGTCGAGAGCAGCCGGGCTACCTCGCCCGGGTCGTGGTGCCACCCGGTGATCTTGAAGCCACGGCGCAGAGCGTGGAGCGCAAGCGCCATGCCCCACGCACCGAGACCAACAACCGCAACGTGCATGCTGGCGGCGTTCTTGAGCATCAGCAGGAGCCCTTAGTTAGCGCTCTCAGGGCCAGCCTCGGGCGTTGCCTCAGCAGCTTCGTTCTCCTCAGTGCCGTTGGTATCGAGCGGAGCCGGAGCGACTGCTACGACCTTCTCGTTCTCGTCCAGGTCCATCAGCTTCACGCCACGAGTGTTGCGGCCGATGACGGAGATGTTCTTGGCGCTGGTGCGGATGATCTTTCCGCCCGAGGTGATGAGCATCAAGCCGCTGCTGTCGGTAACAGTGATCGCCTCGATCACTGGCCCGTTGCGGCCTTCGGTCTGGATGTCGATCAAGCCCTTGCCGCCGCGGCCCTGCGGGCGGTACTCGCTCATGAGGGTACGCTTGCCGAATCCGTTCTCGCACACGGTAAGGAGCATGAGCTCCTCGACTGCCGCTGTGCCCTCTTTAGGCTTCTGGATAACGGTCATTCCGACAACTTTATCGTCGCCCTCAAAGCGGATGCCGGTCACGCCACGAGCCGCACGGCCCATTGCGCGCACGTTGTCTTCGGTGAAGCGGATCGCCATGCCGTCACGGGTGGCGAGGATAATGTCATCCCCCTCGTGCGTGATCTTGGCGCCGATGAGCGTGTCTCCCTCGTCGAGGGTGCACGCCATGATGCCGTTGCGGCGTGAGCGCGAGAACTCTTCGAGAGCGGTCTTCTTGACGACACCCTGGCGAGTTGCGAGCGCCACGCAGGCGTTGTCGCTCCACTCGCGAATCGCGAGGATCGCACAAACCTTTTCGTCTTCCTTGAGCTCAAGCAAATTCACGAGCGCACGACCGCGTGACGTGCGGCCCGACTCGGGGATGCTCCACACCTTGAGCCAGTAAACGCGCCCTAGGCTCGTGAACACGAGCAGGTCGGCGAGGGTTGAGGCAACGAAGAGGTTCTCGATGAAGTCCTCGTCGTCAGCGGCTGCGCCGATGATGCCTTTGCCGCCGCGGCGCTGCTCGCGGTACTCGGTCACAGACGTGCGCTTGACGTAGCCCTTGTGGCTGACCGTGACGACCATCTCCTCGTCTTCGATCATCTCGCTCAAGTCGATCTCGCCGCCGTCGTCTACAATCTCTGTGCGGCGCGCGTCGCCGAACTTCTCCCTCACGTCAGTTAGCTCGGCCGCGATGATCGCGTCGACCTTCTTGGCATCGGCCAGGATGCTCAGCAGCTCTTCGATGCGCTTGGCGAGCTCTTCGTGCTCCTGCTCGATAGAGAGGCGCTCCATGCCCGTAAGCTTCTGGAGGCGCAGGTCGAGGATCGCCTGGGCCTGAATGGTTGAGAGACTGTAGCGCGAGATGAGCTCGTCGCGCGCGTCCTTGGGCGTCTGGGCCTTGCGAATTAGCGCGATGACTTCGTCGAGGTTGAGGAGCGCGATGCGGAATCCTTCGAGGATATGCATGCGTTCCTTGGCTTTCTTGAGGTCGAACTCGGTGCGCCGTGTCACCACGTCTCGACGGTGGTTCAAGAAGTGCGAGAGCAGGTCGTGCAGTGAGCACACAACCGGCTTGCCGTCGACGATTGCGAGGTTGACGATGCCGAAGCTCGACTGCATCGGAGTCATCTTGTAGAGCTGGTTGAGCACGACGTCGGGAGTGGCGTCGCGCTTGAGCTCAATCACGATGCGCATGCCGCTGCGATCGCTCTCGTCGCGCAGCTTTGAGATGCCCTCGATCTGCTTGTCGTTAACGAGCTCGGCGATCTTCTCGATCAGGCGCGCCTTGTTGAGCTGGTACGGTATCTCGGTAACAACGACTATGTCAGCCTCACGCGACTTCGTCTTAATCTTCTCAAAGTGCGCTTTCGCTCGGACCTGGACGATGCCGCGCCCGTTTGCGTATGCACTGATAATCGGCCCTCGCCCGTAGATGGCGCCGCCAGTCGGGAAGTCTGGTCCAGGGATGATTGCGAGAAGCTCTTGCAGGGAGATGGCCGGATTCTCGATTACTGCGAGCGCTCCGTTTATCACCTCGGTCAGGTTGTGCGGCGGGATGTGGGTCGCCATTCCGACCGCAATTCCGTTTGCGCCGTTGACGAGCAGGTTCGGAATAACTGACGGGAGGACCGTGGGCTCAAGTGTCGAGTCGTCGAAGTTCGGGGTGAAGTCGACGGTTTCCTTCTCGATGTCCTCAAGTAGGCGCTCTGCGAGCGCAGTCATGCGGCACTCGGTGTAACGGTACGCAGCGGGTGGGTCGCCGTCGACTGAGCCGAAGTTTCCTTGGCCGTCAATCAGTGGGTAGCGAAGGTTCCATGGCTGGGCCAACCGAACGAGGGCTTCGTACACCGGCATGTCACCGTGCGGGTGGTAGCGCTTGAGCACCTCACCCACAACTCCCGCGCACTTCGAGTGCTTGCGGTTCGGCACGAGACCTTCCTTGAGCATCGCGTAGAGCACGCGGCGCTGCACAGGCTTGAGACCATCGCGCACGTCCGGGAGGGCTCGTCCGACGATAACGCTCATGGCGTAGTCCAGGTAGGACTGACGCATCTCGGCTTCGATCGTTATTGGGGTGATTTGCTGTGTATTTTCCATTCGGCGAGCATAGGAGAAGGGGGCGGGTAGTTCAAGGGAGAATACGCGTAGAAACCCAATAAAATACAGCCTTTTGGGTCGTTTTAGGGTAGGCAAAGAGGGGCTTCCGGACGGCACAGAAAAGGCGTTTCGGGAAGCTTAAAAATCGCTGGCTGAAATGGGCCTGATCGGGTTGTTTGGGATGATCCGCAAGCAGCTCCTGCGGCTGGGTCTCTAGCGCAGGTGTGGATAGAGGGGACCCTTAGACAGCGCGGCGCTGCAGCACTTGCCTAGCTTTAAAACCCGGGGGAGACCTGATATATCCCCCCGGTACCCTTAGAAGGCCGCCACCATGAAGCTCTCAATCGTTATCCCCTGTTACAACGAGCGCGCCACCATCCAGCAGATCGTTACGGCGGTTAAGAACGCCCCGGTCAAGGACATCGAGATAGTCATTGTTGATGACTGTTCAAAGGATGGCACCCAGGAGGTCTTGAGGAACGTTATCGCCCCTCAGGTCGACAAGATTGTCTACCACGAGGTCAACCAGGGGAAGGGCGCAGCCCTCCGAACAGGCTTTAAGCACGTCACCGGCGATGTGGTCATAGTCCAGGATGCGGACCTTGAGTACGACCCCCAGGAGTACCCGATCCTCATGGACCCGATTGAAAAGGGTCGC
This sequence comes from Deltaproteobacteria bacterium, assembly GCA_947491545.1. Taxonomy (GTDB): domain Bacteria; phylum Bdellovibrionota_C; class UBA2361; order UBA2361; family OMII01; genus OMII01. The sequence goes on along the minus strand of CANLJX010000039.1, from coordinate 8,272 downwards.
GCTGATGTCGTTTTCGGCTCCCGCTTCATCGGCGCCCAGCCGCATCGCGTGGTGTACTTCTGGCACATGATGGGAAACCGCTTCCTCACCTTGCTCTCCAACATGTTCACCAACCTAAACCTGACGGACATGGAGACCTGTTACAAGCTCTTCCGTCGCGAGGTGATTCAATCAATCGATATTGAAGAGGCTCGTTTCGGCTTCGAGCCTGAGATTACTGCTAAGGTCGCCGCTATGGGGTGCCGCATCTACGAAGTCGGTATCTCGTACTACGGCCGCACCTACGCTGAAGGGAAGAAGATCGGCTGGAAGGACGGCTTTAGGGCGATCTACTGCATCCTTAAGTACAACCTCCTTCGCAAGCCGGCGAAGCAGTTCGAGGTGCCAACAACGCACCAGGGCTCTCCCGTTGGCTGCTGTGATGCGAAGCATGCGGTGAATGGCTCCGGTGAGAGCAATCACTAGAATTCCTGTGGGAAAGCTGTGTGCTTTGCCTCTCGCTGTGAAGTGAGGCACGTCGTACATGACTGAGGTCTAGAGCATGAACTTTAAGAAAATAGGAATCGTCGCTGCTATGCCTGAGGAGTTCGCGCTCCTCACGGCGCGGTTCGGGGCCAAGTCCGCCGGCTCAGTCGGGCCCCGCGAGTTTTTCACTGCATCTGTCGGCGGCCGCGAGATCGTTTTTACGTGCTCGCGCATCGGCAAAGTAGCCGCGGCGTCGACAGCGACCACTCTTGTGCAATCTTTTGGCGTCGAGGCGATGCTCCTTACCGGAGTGGCCGGAGCGATCGGCTCCCAGGCTCGAGTCGGAGACGTCGTCATCGCTGATTCGCTCGTGCAGCACGATATCGACCTTAAGGGAGTGCTCGGTTACCAACGGTTTCAGATTCCGCTGCTCGACCTCTCTGCAATTCCAGCTGACCCAAACCTGACGCGCATCGCGAGAGAAGCTGCTGCCTCGGTTGTTCGAGACGGCGAGTATGTGCGCGCAGTCGGAGAGCTGGCTCTTCGCGAGCCAAGCTTTTACTGCGGCACCATTGCCAGTGGCGACCGTTTTATCAACTCCGCGCAGGAGCGCGAGGAGCTTCTAGGGCTCATTCCGGGTGTCCTCGCGGTCGAGATGGAGGGAGCGGCAGTCGCGCAAGTATGCGCCGAACAGCGAGTGCCCTTCGCAGTAGCACGCATTATCTCAGACTCTGCAGATCACGGCGCAAACTTCGATTTTCTGGCTTTTCTGAGGCAGGCGGCGTCAGTGGGATCCGAGCGGATGGTGTCGGAGTTTGTTGGGCGCCTGTAGAAACGCCCGAGTCCTCTTCGCATAGATGAGAGGCCACTCATCGGCGATTGACGTTAGGGAAGAGGGGGGCGGCAAGTGATCTCCCCTTGGCTTAGGAGCACAGATCGCGATAAGGGAGCTGCATGATAGACCTACGAGAATACATCGCCGAGGTGCCTGACTTCCCGAAGCCTGGCATCCTCTTTCGAGATATTCAGCCGCTCATTGCTGCGCCGAAGGCATTCAGGGTCGCGGTGGAGCAGATGGCTGAAGCTGCAAAGCAGGCTCGCGCAGAGATGCTGGTAGCGGTTGAGTCTCGTGGCTTCCTCTTCGGGGCTCCGATGGCGTTGCACCTCAATCTGCCGCTTGTCATCGCGCGCAAGCCCGGCAAGCTCCCCGGAGACCTGGAGCAGGTAAAGTACGGGCTTGAGTACGGCAAGGACTCGCTCGAGATGAAGCGCGGCGCCGTTCCGCGCGGAGCAAGGGTTTCGATCATCGACGACGTGCTCGCCACAGGCGGCACATGCCTCGCTGCAGCAGACCTTGTGACCCGAGTTGGTGGCGAGGTCGTCTCGTTCAATTTCTTGCTAGAGATCTCTGGGCTGCATGGGCGTGAGCGGCTGGGGGGTGTCAGGGTGGATTCGCTGGTTGGATACTGAGCGCTGGAACCTAGGTGCGACCAGCGCCTACACGGCACCTGCCTTGCGCTCGAATCGATGACCCGGCGCCAATCTTTTTAGGTCTGGGACGTCTGTCGTTTTCGAGTCGCAACCATTCGGAATCGTTAGTGGACCAGTGTTCTTAGAGATTTTCTTAAGCCAAGGGGCCGAACGCCTTGCAGTTAGCTATGAGTGCGTAAAACCGAGCGACGCCCGGGGGTGCTGTCGTTGACTTCCCTATGTAGCCCATATACCTTCCCTGACACTCTAATCCGCTAATAAGCCGCGCCCCTGCGCGTTACTTGGCGGGAGTTTGAGACACCCCTCTGGAGAGGTGGCCGAGTGGCTGAAGGCGCCTGATTCGAAATCAGGTATACCGGAAACGGTATCGGGGGTTCGAATCCCTTCCTCTCCGATTCCCGCCCATCTGACTCCCTCCTCGCCTCCTCGCCTCCTCGCCTCCTCGCCTCCTCGCCTCCTCGCCTCCTCGCCTCCGAAGTCTTCGGGGCTCTGTCATCTTTCCTCCCACTGATGAGTGCGTGTCGCCCAGGGTGTTTTCGGTCGGTATGCGCACGGACAGGAGCTATTAAGACAGAGCCTGAGGTATTTAGGTTAAAAATGTTGCCCGGAAGTGTCCGCAACTGAACTTTAACAACTTTAAAGCAGTTGACTATGCTCGGAGGCTCCAGTAAAAAATTGGGAGTCTTTGCGGAAGATCTGCGAGTAGCTGGCGGCTTTAAAGAAAGCCAAGGGTAGCTCGCAAGGTGGGTTCGGGAGACTGGGTGAGGGGTCCTTAAGTTGCGTCGCTTGAGGGGAGCCTTTCCGCTGACACTTAAACTGTCTGGTGGTCCCAAGATGCCTGCTGCCCAGAGAGGAAATCAAGCCCTCCCGCAAGCCGAACACGGCCAGGTTGCCGACGTCTCCAGTCATTCCAAAATTCAATATAGGCGACTAACTACCGAGGTGGCTGATTCGCTAGCTTTGCTTGCTCGGCCGCTCAGCCCGGAGGGCGTGTGCCCACCGGACGCGATCGCGTCGGCCGGTGCAGTCAGAGACAATATACCTTGCATCTCGTGCGTTGGTCTCATCGGGCGTCACAGCGATGAGTTCCCCGCCTTGCCTCGGCGCGATACGTTCGCAAAGGAGATGGGGGACCACTTCGAGAAGCTCAGCCCGAGGGCTGCGCTCATTGCAACGCTCCCGTGCATGCAGCAGCTAGCGAATGTGCCAAACAGCTCGGCCGCGTTCACTCGATTCTTCGCCCAGGCCGACATCGATCGGTTGAGCCACAGCAAGCACGCTGCCGCTAAGGTCCACTCTCTCAACTCCGACATACGAAACGAGCTTACTGAGCGCGAGTTTGAGGTCCTTGAGTGTGTTGCTCTGTTGCACGATCTGGGGCACCGCCTCGGCTCTCATGCGCTCGACCGCATTTTCGCGGCTCACCCCGGGGCGCCAGAGATTCATAAGTTTGGCTGGAACACCGAGTTTCATGAATTCCACACGGCGGTCATCATCGCCAGGGATAAGAAGCTAAGAGAGGCTCTCGGTGACATCCACGGAGACGTCCTGTCGGTGCTTACTCTCTGTGACACTCGGCCGAGAACGGGTGAGCGGCTCGAGGGGGGCAAGTTGCCCTCTTTCACAGAGCACTTCGGCGCTTTCTCTTCGACCATTCCGCCAGAGCGGCTCAAGCTCCTCCTGCACCTAGTTGAAGACGTCCTCGACCGGAATTCCTGCCTTGAGCTGGATTTAATTCGCGGTGGTTTTGCGGGCGGCTACGTCAAGCAGGCCGCGGATCTGGTCCGCAGATTTGAGAGCGCACTGGCTGTTTTCAATGACGAGCTGCACGTCCGTGTGAACACCGGTGAGCTTCCAGAAGGCACCGCAGGTTGGATCAGCGAGGTGGAGCTGCACGACTACATCTCCTACCGCCAGCTGTTCCGAGAAGTGGTAGCTGCTTCTCCAGCAAGCTGTAATGTGGATGTGTTCCTGCGCGAGGCGATTAGCGACGGGCTTCGCCGTGAGGCTGAGAGTCGGCCGAGACCGTGGTCAGACCACGAAAGCTACGAGTTCTTGCGGCGTGCGTTCTTGCAGGGGCGCTACGAAGAGGTTCTCGACCAGACGGTCTTAAACGTCCTGCAGAAAGCTCCCCACGACCCAACTCAGAAAGCGATTGACGATCTGATGGCTCCCTTGGTCACTATGACCAAATCCGACTTCCTTACAAATCATCTCGATAAGCTCAGCCCTCACCAGAAGAAGGATGGCGAGCTTGGGGGAGACAGAGATAAAGCCGCCGAGAAGTCTTTCGAGGTGTGTGGTGTGCGCCGGACCGACATGACTGTGTTCGAGTACGAGCTGCGCCAATATCTGATGAAGTTTGGCTACGGCAGCCCGTTCCAGGGCACGCAACCTACCGGCAACAAGGTCGACATATCGGTGATAGTAACGACCGATATTGAGAAGCTCCTGCAGTACAAGACTCTCGAGCCTAGTGGGCGTACTTCCAGCATGGATGTTTGCGCGATTCGTTCGTCTCCAGAGTCAGTAAAGGTGGTAGTCGCAGCTCGCGCTGTAGATTCCGGGGGCAATCCGGTCTCCCTGGCGGAGCTGCAGCGTCTTGTACAGCTGTTCTGCCGTGAGCGAGAGGAGGGCACGAAGTCGAAAGCGGACACTACCCGCTACCTGAAGCACGGGTGCCTCAATCATTATGACCGTCACTTCTTCTCGAGAGCATTTATCCCCCAAGAGATCATAGCCAAGATTCGCGCTGAGATGGCTGAGAAGGCGCGCAGGGCAGTTGAGGATGGCGAGCTAACTTTGCACGTCAGCACCTTTCAAGTCGGTCTTGAGATGATGACTTCCGCAACACAGCTCTTCTCAAAAGAGGTTCAGGAGCGGATGAAGAAAGCTCCTTCTCTTTGGTGGGAGCGTCAAAATAAGCACGGCCTTCGCGTGAGCGACGTCCAGTAGGACGCCAGCGAAAGGCAAAGGCTCTAGCAACAATCAGTTCCGAATAGACTTGAAGAACTCCTTGAGTAGGGCCTCGCAGGCCTCTCGCCTAATGTTCCGGATAACGCGAGGTGCAGGACCAAGACGCTCATCGAGGCTTAAATCGTAGAGGGAGCCAACAGCCCCCTGTTTTGAGTCCCCGGCTCCGAAGACGATGCTCGGGATGCGGGCGAGGCGGATAGCGCCGAGGCACATCGTGCATGGCTCCAGCGTGACGCACAGGATGCATTCGTTGAGCCTCCAGCCGCCGAGCTGTCGGGAGGCTTCAGTAATCGCGTGTATTTCAGCGTGCGACACGACGTGCGCATCCTTCTCTGCGGTGTTTCGTCCGCGTCCTACAATCTTGCCGGCATGCCATACAACGGCGCCCACGGGAACCTCGCCGACGCTCTGGGCCTTCTGCGCCTCCAATATGGCCTCGTCCATGAGTGATTCCAGCAGCTGACGGGATGGGTTTGAGTCCATACCTGAGGAGTCATAACGTATCTGGAGTCACGAGGCAAAAACGGCGGCTGATGCGACCTAGCGAGGGATCAACGGGTGCTTAGCAGCAAATTCTTGGAGATCCCGGGGAGAAATCTCGGGCATGCCGCCCTTGCGCGCAGCGTTGAGTGCGCCGTTAATGTTGCCGAAGTGGCAGCACTCCGCTAGCGGAGCGTTGGCAAGTCTGCGAGCTATGAACCCGGCTGAAAATGAGTCGCCTGATCCGACGGTGTCTGCAACTGCCACCGGGATTCCAGGCAGATCGACCTCTTCTCCGCTGCGGTGTAGGGCGAACACGCCGTGGGCGCCGCGGGTTACGAGCACGCATTCCAATTCGAACAGGTTTAGGAGCTCTGCCACACGAGCTCGTTCGGTGCTCACGCCGAGCCCAAGGAGCCGCGCCACCGTGTCGACTTCGCCTGAATTGAGCTTGAGAATCGTGGCATGTTCAAGGGATGCGCCGATTGTGTCGCGCGAGTAGCAATCCTTTCGCAGATTGATGTCGAGGAATCGAGTGGCCTGTGGAGCAACTTTGAGAAGCTCAAGGACGGCAGCTTGGGCCGCGCGAGTTCGCTGAATGAGCGTTCCGAAGCACAGAAGCGCGCTCTCTGCCGCAGCAGAGAGCAGCTCAGGAGATGCTTGGAGGGCATCGTACGCAACGCCTGTGTTTATGGTGAAGTCGGGGGAGCCGTCGGCACTGAGTCGCACATCGACAGTTCCTGTGGGCAAGGACGGATCGCGCTGAACGAGCGAGAGGTCAAAGCCTCGATGGGCGAGAATCGAAGCCAGCTCGTTGCCGAGAGAGTCCTCGCCAATTCGCGTTGCCATGCGCGCGCGAACTCCGAGCTGAGAGAGCCGGAAGCAGCAGTTGGCCGGCGCGCCACCGATCTCTTTGCCGCTCGGCAGGAGGTCCCAAAGCAGCTCGCCGATGGCGAGGACGCGCTGATTTTCTGAGGAGGGAGTGTCTCTTGTGCCGCTCATGTCGAACCTGTTTGTTTTGGGTTTTTTACCACGGTTTTGGGCAGGAAGAATGGCGGCTTTTCTCCGGACCTGTTTTTTCTGGCTTCTGCCTTGTGCAGCAGAAGGGTGCGCGCAGCGGCCGCAAAGTGGACGGGGGCGGCGGCTCCGGCAAACAAGATGAAACGCTCAGGGACGAGTTGCGCATAACAGAAGCATAGGTTCGAGGGAGGAGGGGGTATGCGGCAGCGAACTACGATTAGAGACAAAGTCTGTAACGGCGCGACAAAATCGGCGCTCTCTTGGCTGGCGCAGTGCGACAACATGAATGGGCCCGAGAAAGTCGACAAGCTTCTCATTGCCCTCAACGAAATTGGAGCAACTCTCAACGATTTCTTTCTCGTTCTTGTCTTCTCGTACACCGACAACTTAGAAGATGTCTTTCAGCAGGTGCAGCGAGTGCGCTCACAGCTAGAGTGTGTGCGACCACTGCACTACGAGGATGTTGTCGACGAGGAGGGGCAGTCGATCTTCGTAAACTAAGCCGTAGGCACCGTCGCAAGAGGTGCTGGATAGTCCAGGGCGCCCAGCCCTGGCTCAAAAATCCCTCTCCTTGTCCTCTTCCTTCTCCTGCACTTGCACTGAATTCCTGATCCTTATCTGGCCAGTCCCACAGGAATTTTGTGGGCAATTCGCGGAAGAGTTCTGCTTATGAGCAGGAGTCAGTGCAGGTGCAGGAGGAAGAGAAGGATGAGTGCTATGCCCCACCCCGTTAATTCGGAACTTGGCGAAGCCAAGTGCGAGTAGGGGAGGTACCGGATGGTCCAGGGCGGCAAGCCCTGGCCGTTAATTCGGAACTTGGCGAAGCCAAGTGCGAGTAGGGGAGGTACCGGATGGTCCAGGGCGGCAAGCCCTGGCCGTTAATTCGGAACTTGGCGAAGCCAAGTGCGAGTAGGGGAGGTACCGGATGGTCCAGGGCGGCAAGCCCTGGCCGTTAATTCGGAACTTGGCGAAGCCAAGTCCGAATAGGGGAGGTACGGAGAGAGGGGGATTCGAACCCCCGATACAGCTTTTGGGCCGTATAACGATTTAGCAAACCGCCGCCTTCAGCCACTCGGCCATCTCTCCACCAAGGTGGGGACCGCCCGACGCAAATACCGACCGAGCGGGACGAAAATGGCGCGCTCTGGAGGATTCGAACCACCGACCTTCTGATTCGTAGTCAGATGCTCTATCCAGCTGAGCTAAGAGCGCGCGAGTCGGGCAAGGTAGCAAATCCGTAGGATTTTTCAAGGTAACCCCCGGAAAGCGTCAGAAAAGCCCTAAATCGTTGCTTCTTAACGAACATTTAATTACCCTGCCCCCCTCAAGCGGAAGGGTGGCCGAGTGGTTGATGGCGCCGGTCTTGAAAACCGGAATACCGGAAACGGTATCGGGGGTTCGAATCCCTTCCCTTCCGCCACTTCCTTGAACGTCCTGCACCAGGGGGCTCAGGGAAGTGGCTCAGCTGCCTCTGGTGGGGCGGCTCAGAGATAGAACTTCAAGACCTTTTGGAGAGATGGCCGAGTGGCTGAAGGCGCACGCTTGGAAAGCGTGTATAGGCTAATCCCCTATCGGGGGTTCGAATCCCCCTCTCTCCGTAGCTTTCCGATTCGGACTTGGCTGCGCCAAGATCCGAATTAACGGCCAGGGCTAGGCGCCCTGGACCATCCGGTAGCTTTCCGATTCGGACTTGGCTGCGCCAAGATCCGAATTAACGGCCAGGGCTAGGCGCCCTGGATCCTCCGGTAGCTTTCCGATTCGGACTTGGTTGAAGCCAAGATCCGAATTAACGGCCAGGGCTAGGCGCCCTGGATCATCCGGTAGCTTTCCGATTCGGACT
>CANLJX010000038.1 GCA_947491545.1 Deltaproteobacteria bacterium | reverse complement strand
TCTCTCCGGCGGCGTGGACTCGAACGCGCTGCACAAGCCGAAGCGCTTTTTCGGTGCTGCCCGTAACGTGGAAGAGGGCGGAAGCCTCACCATCATCGGCACGGCCCTGATCGAAACCGGCAGCCGCATGGACGAGGTGATCTTCGAGGAGTTCAAGGGCACCGGCAACTCCGAAATCGTTCTCGACAGGAAGCTGAGCGAGCGCCGCATCTACCCAGCGCTAGACCTCAAGGCATCAGGAACTCGCAAGGAGGACCTGCTCCTCGACAACGACGTGCTCCAGAAGGTGTGGCTGCTGCGCAAGGTCCTCAATCCGCTCAACACGGTTGAGGCCATGGAGTGGCTGATGGGCAAGATCGAGAGCACCAAGAGCAATAAGGAATTCCTCGACTCGATGAAGGGCTAGCCCCAGGTACGGGATAGAAACGGCATGACCGACTCCAGTCGCCCCTTGAAGGTTTTAGCGGTTGATGACAGCGAAGAGGGGCGTTTCCTCCTCCAGCAGCTTCTCTCCGCGCGCGGCTACGAAGTGATCACTGCTGCTTCCGGCACAGAGACGCTTGAGAAGGCTTTTAGCGAACGCCCGGACATAATCCTGCTAGATGTCGTAATGCCTGGTCCCAACGGGTACGAAGTCGCCCGAACCCTGAAGGCTGACGAAGAGCTGCGCTACACTCCGATCGTTCTCGTGACGGGGAAAGACGAGCTCAAAGATATCATCCACGGCCTAGACCAAGGCGCAGATGACTACGTGACGAAGCCCTACGACGCTCAGGAGCTGATCGCTCGGCTGCACGCGGCAGTCCGCACGCGGAAGCTGTACAGTGATCTGCACGACACCCGGATCGCTAATCGCCAGCTCCAGGTTCGCTTGAAGGACCAGTTCGCGTTCGGAACGATTATTGGCAAGAGCCCCGCCATGGCGGAGCTGTACCAGGTGATGGCGAAGGTCGTCGACAGCGATGTCCCAGTGCTCATTACGGGTGAGTCGGGAACAGGGAAAGAGATGGTTGCGATGGCGCTGCACGCCAACGGACTGCGCCGCGACAAGGCGTTCGTGGTACAGAACTGCTCGGCCTTCAATGAGAACCTGCTTGAGTCTGAGCTGTTCGGTCACGTCAAGGGCGCCTTCACCGGCGCGATTCGCGACAAGCAGGGGCTCTTTGAGGTTGCCGACGGCGGAACTTTCTTTCTGGATGAGCTGGGTGAGATGAGCCCCGCGTTGCAGGTAAAGCTCTTGAGGGTGCTGCAGGACGGCACCTTCATGCCGGTTGGCGGCACCAAACAGAAGAAGGTTGACGTGCGCATCATCGCTGCGACCAACCGCAACCTCGAAGAGATGGTGAAGAAGGGCGCCTTCCGCGAAGACCTCTACTACCGCCTCAACGTAGTGAACCTCGCCCTCCCTCCGCTGCGCGAGCGCACGGGAGACATCCCGCTCCTGGTTGAGTTCTTCCTTGAGAAGCTCGCTGAAAAATCCGGGAAGCCGCGCAAAACGATCTCGAAGGACGCCATGTTTGCTCTCGAGGGCTACGCCTGGCCGGGCAACATCCGGCAGCTTGAGAACGAGCTGCAGCGCGCGCAGGTCATGAGCGGCACGGACTCAACCATCGCCCGTAGCTGCCTCTCGCCATCTCTGCTGAACGTCTCCGAGGCAGGCGAGGGAGCTCCAGTCGAGAAGACCGGCGCCCTCAAGGAGGCGCTCGAGCTCTTGGAGCGCGACATGATAGTCGCCGCGCTCAAGCGCACCAGCAACAATAAGAGTGAGGCCGCGCGCCAGCTCGGCATCTCGCGCTCGAACCTGATAGCCAAGGCGCAGAGCTTTGGCCTGGAGTAGCCGATGGCAGGCTGCGCGCTCCTCGTCTCATCAGACCTGTTCTTCATCGCCAAGGTTAAGGAGGCCGCAGCCGCCTGCTCGCGTGAAGTTAAGACCGTTCGCTCGCATGATGCGCTTCAGCGTGAGGCCGCAGCTGGCGGCGAGGGAGGGCTGCTCTTAATCGACCTAGAGAAGCCCACAATGCCCCTAGAGGTCCTTGCTGGAGTCGCTCGGGAGCTTGCGGAGCGTAATTGGAAGGTTGCCAGCTTCTTCTCTCATGTGCATGTAGAGACTGCCGAAAAAGCCCAGCAGGCGGGGTTACCGCAGCCCATGGCGCGCTCGAAGTTCGTTAGGGTATTGCCGGAGCTTCTCGCCAGCCTGTAACGTCTCGCAGGTAACGTTGAATCAAGGCGCAGTACTCTTGGGTTTGGCCGTTTGTGGCAGAAGCCCCAAACATGCAGAAGCCCCAAACATAAGGAGGGCACTATGGTTCCTATGACTGTCCGAGCTGTTGCTCTCGTGGTTTCTATCGCCGTAATGACCGGGATGGCCGTGGGGTACGTGCTCGACCAGCGCGTTGAATACGTGACCCCGAGAGCCCTCGATCCCGAGGTTGAGCGCGCCTCGATCGACATGGCCCGCCTCTCCCAACCTTAGAGCCCTGCAACGTCGTTTTAGTCTCGCCCCGTAAGCGTGCAACGGCTCGTGGTCGCACCCGTACATGAACGTCGCTCTCCGGCCAAAATTCCCAATCGTAGCTGACTCTTCGCGGTCATGATTCTTCGAGACGCCGGCCTCATCCACAAGGAGCAAACTCCCTGAAACCCCGTGCCAATTCCCCTTTACTGAGACCATCTCAAACAGTCGTTCGAACACTAGCCTCGGGGTCGCGTTTTTTCTAGGGAATCTCCGGCACCTTTCGAGAGCAGGTGCATCCTACTTGTTACGGCAGTGATGCAAGGAGCTGTACAGGACACGGTGAGTCCTCTTTTGGGGGAAATTTCATGACCGCGCCTCTCTCTGGTTCCTGGCTTACCATAGCACTCCCGCTGGCCCTCCTAGTGGGCTCGTACCTCGTCAGCAAATTCTTAAAGATCTCATTTATCGGCACGATCGTGGCGGGCTGCCTGCCGCTCGCGCTGCCTTTTATGGATCTCCCGTTCTCGCAGGAGCTGACGCACCGCAATCCACACTACATGATCGGGGCTGGCTGGCTGCTGTTGCTCAGTCTCGCGCTCGGCTGGGTGCTCGTGCGTCCACTGGCGTCTGGGGCGGTTAAGAGCTTTGGCCTAGTGCGCTGCGCGTACCTGTGTGTGCTTGCGGGCGCGCTCGTTACAGTTGGCCTACTGCTCGCCAACCCTGCAGCGCTCAATACCTACGCACCAGGCTGGCGTGAGTCGGCGGGTGTCGTGCTCCTGTGCGCTTCGATGCTTAGCATGTCTATGGCGCTCTTCCGATTTTTCCGGGCGGCTGTGTTCCTTGTCGTATGGTCGTTTGTCTCCCTAGTGCTGGCGAGCGAGATCTTCCTCGGAAAGCTGCCGCAGGAGATTATCCATGAGGATATCGAGAAGATTGAGGAGCTGTTCGTTTCTACCAGGGTGAATGCGGTGCTGAAGGAGTACGGAGTTGACGCCGAGCAGGGAACTCAAGCGCTGCTAGAGATTGCATCACACAGCACTAGCGCGCCTTAACGCGCTCCACCAGAAGAATTCCCCCGGCCACTAGCAGGAAGAGAACGCCACCGTGTTGCACCAGCCTGTAAAATGCTGCCTGTCCATCGAGGGTCCTGAGGTAGGCGACGTCCTTGTAGCTCGGGTCCTGCACCTGGGATGCGAATTCGCTCTTCTTCCCTTCGTAGTACGCGTGCCGTGAGCGCCCGACGGCGATGTTGCCTAGCCCCAAAAGGAGGAAGAGTAGAGCGCTGACTCGGTAGGCTGTTAAGCGGCGGGTTGGGGGCGACATTGCTTGATGGTAGCTCAGAGGGGGGAAAAGGGGATGGGCTGCTCTGTAGAAAGTATGTTTTCCTTTAACGATGAGCCGTCTGGCGGCTCTAGTCCTCATCCTAGTTATCATCTTGATCCTGCACCTGTACCGGCCTCCTGCTCCTTGTCTGAGCAGGTTGATGCGCACATCGCGGGCAAGCCGCAAAATTTTAGTAATGATTATGAGGAGGAAGGTGGTGCAGGTGCAGGAGAAAGGGGAGGATTAGGATGAAGATAAGGAAAGCGAACCCCAACATGACCTTGTGCGGGACCGTAGCTGTTTTCTACAGGGCAAGGGTGAAACCTTTTTCTCTCTGGCTTAAACTAAGGTTTGATTGGTAAACCTCTCCGCATGGCTTCTAAGAAAGATACGCAGACGTTGGGCGAGGCGGGCCGGAGTCTCTGGGTCGCCGGGGTCGGGGCGGTGGTTGCCCTTGGGGCTTCCTACCTGGCGTACGCGGTTGTTCCTCTTTATTACTACTACTTCGACCTGAAGAACCACATGCAACGGGCGCTATACACGGCATCCGTAGAGACTGATGAGGAGATACGAAGGTCTCTCATGGCGGTGGTTAAGCGCCACGGGATAACGTGCGGCGAGCGGGACCTGCAGGTTGTCCGGCAAGGTGATACAATCGAGGTGTCGCTTCGCTACACTGAAGGGGTGAAGGTGGCCTTGTTTGGCAAGGAAGCCACCCTCTTCACGCTCGGCTTCAATGCCTCAGCGAAGGATACAGTTAAGGGATAGGGGACGTCTCTATGAGCAAACAGTACAAGCCAGTGCCGCGTGAGTGGCAGCTCGTCATGGACGAGGATTCGATTTCGCGCGCGATTTCACGGATCAGCTTTGAGATCGTCGAGAAGGACCGTGACCTAAAGAACCTGGCAATCGTCGGCATTAGGACTGGTGGAGAGTATATAGGCAAGCGCCTAGCCGAGGAGATTCAGCGCATTGAGAAGATAGAAGTAGCGTACGGTGTTATCGACATAACCCTGTACCGCGATGACCTCTCGAGCGCCCAGTCTCAGCCAACGCTGCGCGGCACCGACCTTCCGTTTAGAATTGCGGGCTCGCGCATCGTGTTGGTTGACGATGTGCTCTTTACCGGCAGAACAATCCGTTCGGCGCTCGATGCCATTATCGATTTCGGCAGGCCGCGTCGGGTTGAGCTCGCCGCTCTGGTAGACCGGGGGTACCGAGAGCTTCCGATTCAGGCTGATTACGTAGGCCGGGTCGTGCCGTGCCAGAGGGCGCAGATGGTCCGCGTGCGCCTCGGGGAGATGGGCTACCGCGACGGGGTTTACTTAATCGACCGTTAGCTATTTCTCTGCACTCCACCCGCTCGCCAAAACCCAGCACCGGGAACGGCACCGGCCGCGGTTCCGGCTCCGGTTTCCGCTCCGTCTCCCGCCCGAGCTGGGCGATAACTTTTGACAGTTTTCCGTTTTAGGGGATTTCGGGGCCGGTGCCGGAACCGTTCCCGTTCCCGGTGCTGTTATCGAGACCATGACCATGGCTCCGGCCTCGATGGAGAAAGGGAGGTTCAGGATTGATTACAGAGGGGGAGAATAATTACTCGTAAACCCTTGTAAAACATCCCTCAGGAGTGTTTACTCGCGACTCGATGGTCGACCACTTGCTGGGCATTGAGGGGCTTTCGAAAAGCGAAATTTATCGGTACCTCGACACAGCACAGTCATTTGTAGAGGTATCGGAGCGGGACATCAAAAAAGTCCCAACCCTCCGCGGAAAAACGGTCATCCACGTTTTCTTCGAGCCTTCGACCCGCACCCTCTCTAGCTTCGACATCGCCGGCAAACGTCTCTCAGCAGACACAATCAATATCAGTTCAAGCTCAAGTTCGGTTAAGAAGGGCGAGACCCTGCTCGACACCGTCCGTACCCTAGAGTCGATGAACCCTGATGTGCTCGTCATGCGCCACTCGGAAAGCGGCTCGCCCCATTTCGCGGCGAGGCACCTCTCGCGCGCCTCGGTGGTTAATGCAGGAGACGGCGCACACGAGCATCCGACGCAGGCGCTGCTCGACCTGCTTACTCTCCGGCAGCACTTTGAGCCGAAGGGGCTTGGGCTTGAGGGGCTCAAGGTTGGCTTCATTGGTGATGTGCGCCACTCGCGCGTTGCTCGCAGCAACATCTGGGCGCACCTGGCACTCGGCAACGACGTGCGGGTGGTGGGTCCTTCGACTCTGGTTCCGCATGAGTTTGCTGACTCGTTTGGGTCTGGGCGTGTCAAGGTCATTCACGACCTCGAGCAGGGTCTGGAGGGGCTCGATGTCGTGGTGTGCCTGCGCATGCAGCTTGAGCGCCAGGACGAGCACTTCATCCCGAACCTAGACGAGTACAGCAAAGAGTACTGCGTTTCGGAGCGCGTTTTGGCTAAGTGCTGTCCGCAGAGCGTTGTGCTGCACCCAGGCCCGATGAACCGCGGCACCGAGATCTCTGGAGACGTCGCCGACGGCCCGCGCTCGCTCATTAGGCAACAGGTCAACAACGGCGTAGCGGTCAGGATGGCGGTTCTCTACCTGCTGGCCCGCACCGCAGAGCCGCACGAGGAGTACGAGCGATGAGCATCCACCGCCCTGTAGTGATTGAGAACGGCACCCTGATCGACTCCGCAACGGACCGAGAGGGGGCCTTCGACATCCTGGTCGAGGGTGGCCGAGTTGCGGCGATCGAGAAGCCGGGCGCCCTCAAGGCACACGCGGATGCTGAGCGCATCGACGCGAAGGGGCAGTGGGTCATACCTGGCTGCATCGACCTGCATGTGCACCTGCGTGAGCCGGGCGAGGAGTGGAAAGAGACGATCCAGACTGGCGCCGAGGCTGCAGTGCTCGGTGGCTACACCAGCATCTGCTGCATGCCGAACACCAAGCCGGCCAACGACTCGGCTGAAGTCACGCGCTTCATCATCGAGAAAGCGAAAGCTGCAGCGGCAGCTCGGGTGCTGCCGATTGGCGCGATCTCCATGGAGAGGAAAGGGAAGCAGCTCGCGCCGTACAACGAGCTCGCCAAGGCGGGTTGCGTCGCTTTCTCTGATGATGGCGACCCAGTTGCAGATGCCGGCCTGATGCGGCGCGCGCTTGAGTGGTGCTTGATGCTCGGGCTTCCGCTCTCGTGCCACGAGGAGGACAGGAACTTAAGCTGCGGCGGCTCGATGAACGAGTCTCCGCTCTCTCTCAAGCTAGGCCTCAAAGGTTTCCCGGGGGTCGCCGAGGACGTGATGATCGCGCGCGACATCGAGCTTGCGCGATTCACGAAGGGAAAGGTCCACATCTGCCACGTCTCAACTGCGCGTGGCATTGAGCTGATTCGGCGCGCGAAGAACGACGGGATCAACGTCACCTGTGAGGTTGCTCCGCACCACCTCGTGCTCGACGAGGGCTGCTGCGCGGGCTATGACACCAACTGCAAGATGATGCCTCCGCTCAAGGGGCACGAGGATATTGAGGGGCTCTTCGCTGGAATATCAGACGGAACGGTCGATGCAATCGCGAGCGATCACGCGCCCCACGATCGCGACAGCAAGCTAGTGGAGTTCTCGCGCGCAACGGTCGGTATCTTGGGGCTTCAGACCTCGCTGCCGCTCTTTGTAGAGCTTTGCAGCAAGGGCAAGGTGTCGCGCAAGCGCATGGTTGAGCTTCTCTGCCACGGACCGGCGAAGTCTTTCGGGCTCTCCTCGGGCACGCTGCGGGTTGGCAGCGATGCCGACATTACGGTTCTCGACCCATCTGTCCGCTGGCAGTTCACCAGCGACGATGTGCGCTCCAAGTCGAAGAACAGCCCCTTCATCGGGCGCGAGCTTACAGGGAAGGCAGCCAACGTGCTCGTTGGTGGGCGCAGGGTCGTTTCAAACGGGGCGCTGGCGGGATAGATCACAGGCAAGAGATTCGAGAAGAGACGCAACATGTCAGCAGAGAAAGGGCACGCAGGATGGCAGGAGGCAAGGGGAGAGGTAGGGTACCTCGCGCTTGCTGATGGCAAGGTGTTTAAGGGCCGCTGCTTCGGAGCGCTGCGAGGCGCGTCGAACCCGGTCGAGGGCGAGGCGGTGTTCAACACCTCCATGTACGGCTACCAGGAGATCCTCACCGACCCTAGCTACGCCGGCCAGATCATGTGCTTCACCTATCCGCACATCGGCAACGTTGGCTGCAACGAGGAGGACGTCGAGTCGGCCCGGATCTACACCGAGGGGATCGTTGTGCGCGCGGCGCACAAAGCCCCGTCGAACTTCCGCTCTACGATGACGCTGCCCCAGTACCTGCTGCGCAGCGGCATCATGGGCCTGGAAGGGGTCGACACTCGCGAAATCGTATCGCACCTGAGGGACCACGGCTCGCAGATGGCGGTGCTGGCCGGCGGAGACTCCGTTAAGCCCGGGGAGCTGGTTGACCGCGCCAAGAGCTTAGGCTCGATGGAAGGGAAGGACTACGTACGGGCAGTTGCGTGCAAAGAGACCTACACGTGGGACTCTCCATCCTGGACACTCGCAGCCGGCAACTCGCGCAGGCTCTCTCAAGAGCAGCTTGTGTCGCGGCCCCACGCGGTAGCAATCGACTGTGGCATCAAGACAAACATCCTGCGGCTTCTCGTTGACGTCGGATTCAGGGTGACGGTTGTGCCTGCGGGAACTTCATCGAAAGAGATTATGGCGCTTCGCCCTGATGGCCTCTTCCTCTCAAACGGCCCGGGCGATCCAGCGACGCTCGGCTACGTGGTGAAGCCGGTAAAGGAGCTGCTTGGAAAGGTTCCTATGTTCGGCATCTGCCTCGGCCACCAGATCCTCGGGCAGGCCCTAGGTGGCTCGACGTATAAGCTCAAGTTCGGGCACCGCGGCGGCAACCACCCGGTGCGTGACGAGACTACCGGCAAGGTAGAGATCACCGTCCAGAATCACGGCTTCGCGGTGCGCAAGGAGGGGCTCGCAAAGGAGGCCTTCGTGTCGCACCTCAACTTAAACGACATGACCGTTGAGGGTCTGGAGAGCAGGGAGCACAGAGTTTTCTCGGTGCAGTACCACCCTGAGGCTTCACCCGGTCCACACGACTCGCGCTACCTCTTCCAGAGGTTCTTCGGGCTCGTCACTGGCTCGGGCAAAGAGGCTGCGCGCTGAGGGGAGGCGTAGGAGATAATGCCAAAGAGAACTGACATCAAATCAATCCTTCTGATCGGCTCCGGCCCGATCGTCATCGGCCAGGCGTGCGAGTTCGACTACTCAGGCACTCAGGCCATCAAGGCGCTCAAGGCAGAAGGGTACAAGGTAATCCTGGTTAACTCGAATCCGGCGACTATCATGACCGATCCGGAGTTTGCTGACCGTACCTACATCGAGCCGATCACGGCCGACTTCGTAGAGGAGATCATTCGTATTGAGCGCCCGGATGCGGTGCTGCCGACCATGGGCGGCCAAACGGCGCTCAACACCGCTCTTGAGCTCGAAGAGCGCGGGGTCTTTGAGAAGTACGGCTGCGAGCTGATCGGAGCGAAGGTTGACGCGATCAAGACAGCCGAAGACCGTGAACTTTTCCGCCAAGCGATGGATGAGATTGGGCTTGAGTCTGCGCGGTCAATGATAGCGACCTCGATCGGTGACGCCGAGACTGCAGCCAAGAAGCTCGGCTACCCGCTCGTGCTCAGGCCATCCCGGACCCTCGGAGGAACTGGCGGCGGCATCGTGTACGGCCCGGATGAGCTGCACCGCAAGGTTGCGATTGCGCTCTCAGCCAGCCCGAACCACGAGGTGCTGATCGAGGAGTCGCTTCTCGGCTGGAAGGAGATTGAGCTCGAGGTGATGCGCGATCTTAAGGACAACGTGGTGATCGTGTGCGGTATCGAGAACTTCGACCCGATGGGTGTGCACACCGGAGACTCAATTACCGTCGCTCCAATTCAGACCCTGACAGACAAGGAGTACCAGCTCCTGCGCGATGCAGCGATCAAGGTTATGCGCCGGATCGGCGTTGACACCGGCGGCTCTAACGTCCAGTTCGCGCTCAACCCAAAAGATGGGCGCATCATCGTGATCGAGATGAACCCGCGCGTGTCGCGCAGTTCGGCCCTGGCATCAAAGGCCACTGGCTTCCCGATCGCCAAGATCGCCGCCAAGCTCGCGGTCGGCTACACGCTCGATGAGATCCCCAACGACATTACGAAGGAGACACCGGCCTGTTTCGAGCCGTCGATCGATTACGTTGTGGTGAAGATTCCGCGCTTTAACTTCGAGAAGTTCCCGATGGCTGATCCGTCGCTTGGGACTCAGATGAAGTCGGTAGGAGAGGTGCTCTCGTTCGGGGCGACCTTCAAGGAGGCCCTCCAGAAGGCGATATCGTCGATGGAGATGGACACGTACGGCTTCGACCGTGCCAAGCTGACGAAGGATCTCGGCAAGCGCGAGCTGCTTGAGGCCTGCGGGGTAGCGGCTCCACACCGGCTGTGGCTGGTTGGGGAGGCGCTCCGTGCTGGATTCTCAGTTCGCGACCTCTTCGGCGTGTCGAAGATCGACCCGTGGTTCCTGGGAGAGATCGAGGAGATCATCAGAGCTGAGGAAGAGCTCAAGGGCAGGAAGCTCGCAGAGCTGTCGGCAGACGAGCTGCGTGAGCTAAAAGGCATGGGGTTCTCCGACCGGAGACTTGCAACGCTCACAAGCGCAACAGAGCTCATGGTTCGAACGCGCCGCAAGCAGCTCGGCGTCCTGCCGGCATTTAGGAAGGTCGATACCTGCGCTGCTGAGTTCGTGGCGAACACGCCGTACCTCTACTCTTCGTACAGCGCGATGTCCGAGGCGCCTCCGACGTCACGCAAGAAAGTGATCATCCTCGGTGCTGGGCCTAACCGTATCGGGCAGGGAATAGAGTTCGACTACTGCTGCGTGCACGCCTCGATGGCGCTCAAGGCAGATGGCTTCGAGACAATCATGGTCAACTGCAACCCTGAGACGGTGTCGACTGACTACGACACGAGCGACCGGCTCTACTTCGAGCCGCTGACAGTTGAGTCGGTGATGGCGGTCGTCGACCGCGAAAACCCGTTCGGCGTGATTGTGCAGTTCGGCGGGCAGACGCCTCTTCGCATCTCGGCGGAGCTCGCTGCGCTCGGCGTGCCAGTTATCGGCACATCGGTAGAGTCGATCGATATTGCAGAGGATCGTGAGCGGTTCTCCTCGCTCGTGGCGCGGCTGAAGCTTCAGCAGCCCCCGTACGCCACTGCGCGTTCGGCCGAAGAGGCGCTTGCGGCTGCCCGGCGGATCGGGTTCCCGCTCATGATTCGCCCGTCGTTCGTGTTGGGTGGGCGCGCTATGCGTGTGGTCTACTCAGAGGACGACGTCGCTGCCTACATGCAGGAGGGCGTTGAGGTCTCTCATGACCGTCCGGTTCTGATCGATCGATTCCTGGACGGCGCAATCGAAGTTGATGTCGACGCGGTCAGCGATGGCCGTGAGGTCATGATTGCTGGCGTGATGGAGCACATCGAGCCGGCTGGCATCCACTCTGGCGACAGCTCGTGCTGCTTGCCGCCTCAAACGCTCGGGGCAGGGGTTATCGACGAGCTCAAGCGCCAGGCACGGCTCCTCGCCTCAGAGCTTAACGTCGTTGGCCTGATGAACGTCCAATTCGCGGTGGTAAACGCCAAAGACGTCTACATCCTCGAAGTAAACCCCCGCGCGTCACGCACCGTTCCATTCGTCAGCAAGGCGACTGGCATGCCGTGGGCCAAGGTTGCTTCACGGCTCATGGCTGGAAAGAGACTGAGCGAAGTCGGCGCTAGAGAGATCGAGCCGCAGGGCTACGTGTCGGTTAAGGCGTCAGTCTTTCCGTTCAGCAAGTTCCCCGGCGTCGACACGGTGCTCGGTCCTGAGATGAAGTCGACGGGTGAGGTGATGGGGCTGCACACGAACTTCGGCGGAGCATTCGCCAAGAGCCAGTTCGCCTCGAATATCGCGCTGCCTACAGCGGGCACCGCTTTCTTGAGCATCAAGGAGCAGGATAAGGGCAGGCTCCCGGAGATCGCCTCCAAGCTCAAGAAGCTCGGCTTCTCGCTCGTTGCCACGAAGGGCACTGCGCATCACCTGAGGGAGAGCGGTTTTGAGGTTGAGGTCGTGAACAAGGTGCGCGAGGGCTCGCCGCACATCGTCGACAGGCTGGGGCAGGGGGAGATATCGATCGTGCTTAACACCCCTGAGGGTCTCTCGCTGCCAGTCATGGACTCAAAGTCTATTCGAATGGTGGCTAACGAGCTCAGGATTCCTACTTACACGACGATAGCTGCCGCGGATGCGGTAGCGAGTGCGCTCGGGATGGTCCAAGACAGAACCTTCCTTGAGGTTCGAGCCCTTCAGGATTATTACTGATTGAGCCTTTAAGCTGACTCGCGGGGATACAGCTCTAGCTTTTTGGCTTCGATAGCGTCCTTGACCTTGTCTCGGTGCGACGCGAGGCGTGTAGCCGTGAACCTAATACGGTGAGCCTCCCCGAGAATGTTTGCGCTCATTTGCGGAAACTCCTCTGGCAGCAAATTAGCACAGGAGATACGCAGGGATTCAACGCCCTTGCGATGAGACTTTATAAGCGACTCAATCCGCTCGATATCTCGCTGTGTGGATGCGAACACTTCGCAGTTTTTGAGGTGGTTCAGGGCGAAGCCGAGTCGATCTTCGGCGAGTAGGAGGGAGAATTTCGCTTCAAGTAGATCGGATTCGTCGACAACAGATTGGCTCGAGGTCGACTTGACGAGCAGTTCCGACGCCCTGCTAAGCTGGCTAATGCACCCCGAGAACCGGTTGTGCACAACATTCAGCGTCTCAAGTTGGCGCTCTGGACCGTCGGCGTGAGAGCATCCCGCGCCTGTTCGGACAGAGATGCCAGGAAGGCTCGGCAGACGCACGAGCTCGTCTTTGCCTGAATCAGGCTCCGGGGTGCTACCTCCTGGCTGTGCTGCGTTTGGTCCCATGTTCCTTTCGCGCGAGCGCTCCGACCTGATCCGATTCCGAAGTAAGCACACGTGATGCCCGACAGGTCGATATACATCTACCTGAAAACAAACAGGATTATCAAATTTTTTCGCCTGTTTTCGGTAGTTTCTGAATACAATACGGACGTTTCAAGCGTCAGGGGGCAACCATTTACACTCTGGTGCACCTTTGCTACTGTCCGCGTTATCTAAATAAATCGGATGCTTACCCGTTTGGCCGCTTGTATGAGCAGCCTCTGAAGAAGCTCCCGGTTCTTTAAGAGCGATTGCTGTAGCGTGCCGGTTTCCCGGGCGAGCCTGCGGCCGACGTTGTGTCGGGCGGGGCGAATCCGGGGGGATTCTTTTGTTCGGCACATTTGGAGTTTTGTCTTATGGCCCGAATCACCGTTGAAGATTGCCTCGTTCAGGAGAACAACCGCTTTTCGCTCGTGCAGCTCGCATCGAAGCGAACCAAGCAGATCCTGCAGGGAGGAACTGTGCAGATTGCTGATCGCCGCAACAAGGCTGTGGTCACGGCTCTGCGCGAGATCGCCGGTGGCAAGGTTCGCTTCATGAGCGCAGACGAGACTGCTGCTTGGGAAGAGCAGCGCGCCCGTGAGGCAGAGGCTCAGCGCGCATCCGATATGGCAGAGCGTGAGCGTCGCCAGGAGATCGGGGCAGGGCTGTTCACTAATGGTGGCGAGACTCGCGCCGAAGACTTCCTCAAGGGAGCTCTGATGCAAACTGGCCCGATTGCGGCCGCAAGTGACGACGACGAAGAGTAGAGATCCTCTTCGGTTTTGTTGAGGGGTTTTAGCGAACATCATGTCCTACGAGCAGATCGCTGAAGCCCTTAAGAAGTACCACCCGACCCCAGACCTCGTTGCACTAAAAAAAGCCTACGACTTTGCGGAGGAGTGCCACCGCGGGCAGGTTCGTGCTTCCGGAGAGCCGTACTTTAAGCACGTCGAGGAGACGGCGATGCTCGTGTGCCAGCTAAAGCTGGACGAGCCGTCGGTGATCGCCTCCCTGCTGCACGACACCATCGAGGACAGTGACGTCACACGCGAGGATCTCCAGAAGGAGTTTGGTCCGGGTGTTGCAGATATCGTAGAGGGTGTCACGAAGCTCACCCGAATCGAGTTCGAGTCGCGCGAAGAGAAGCAGGCCGAAAATTTCCGCAAGATGCTGCTCGCGATGGCGAAGGACATTCGAGTGGTGCTCGTCAAGCTCTGTGACCGGCTCCACAACATGCGGACCCTGACCTTCTTCAGCGAGGAGAAGCAGCGTCGCATCGCGTCTGAAACGCAAGAGATCTACGCGCCCCTTGCGAACCGTCTCGGTATCCACTGGCTTAAGTCTGAGCTTGAGGACCTCTGCCTGCTCTACCTGCGGCCGGAGATGCACAAACAGATTAAGGAGCGCATCGCGCAGTCTGCGCCGGAGCGAGAGTCGTACGTAGATCGCGTCACGCTTGAGATCCAGAAGCACCTGGCTGAAGCCGGCGTTTCGGCTTCAGTGAAGGGTCGCGGAAAGCACTACTACTCCATCTGGGCGAAGATGGACCAAGACAAGCTCTCGTTTGAGGAGGTTCACGACATCCTGGGCTTCCGCGTTATCGTGCCGACTGTTCGCGCCTGTTACGAGTCGCTCGGCGTCGTGCACTCGACCTGGAAGCCCGTGCCGGGGCGCTTCAAGGACTACATCGCGATGCCGAAGCCGAACATGTACCAGTCGCTGCACACGACAGTGATAGGTCCCGACGGGCAGCGTATCGAGATCCAGATCCGCACCCCGGAGATGAATCGCGTCGCCGAGGAGGGTATTGCGGCGCACTGGCGCTACAAGGAAGGGGGCGCTGCGCCGGCGTTCGACCTGCAGTGGGTCAAGGAGCTCGTCGAAACGCAGCAGTACCTCAAAAACCCAGACGAATTCATCCAGTCGGTCAAAGGAGAGCTCTATCCCGAAGAGGTCTTCGTGTTCACGCCGCGCGGCGACCTGGTGCGCCTCTCCTACGGCTCCACGCCGGTCGACTTCGCCTACATGGTTCACACGGACGTCGGGCACCGCACGGTAGGGGCGCGCGTCAATGGCCAGATGGTGCCCCTCGATCACGAGCTCTCGAACGGAGACACGGTCGAAGTTATTACCTCCAAGAACCACGTCCCGAGCAAGGACTGGCTCCGGTTCGTCAAGTCATCAAAGGCGAAGCAGCGCATCCGCGCCTTCATCAAGGCGGAAGAGCACGCTCGCTCTATGGCGCTCGGCATCGAGATGCTGACGAAGGACCTCCGAAAGGTGAAGCTCGGAGTGAAGAAGCTTGAGAAGGAGGGGAAGCTCTCAGAGGTCGCAACAGAGCTGGGGCTCAAGTCATCAGGGGAGCTCTACGCCGGGATCGGGTACGGCCGGATCAGCACTGCGAAGGTGATCTCGAAGCTGATGCCGGAAGATGAGAAGGTCGAAGAGAGGCTGGAAGCGCAGCAGAGCCCGATTCAGCGCATCTTCCAGCGTGCGGCCCAGGGCAGCCGTGAGCGTATCGGCGTGCGGGTCTCGGGGCTCGACAATATGCTGATCCGTTTCGCCAAGTGCTGCGAACCCCTGCCGGGCGACCGTATTGTCGGCTTCATCACTCGTGGCCGCGGCGTGACGGTTCACTACGCTGATTGCGCGCAGGTGCTAGACAGCGATCCGCTCAGGCGTGTCGAGGTCGAGTGGGATAATGTTGCCAAGACTCCCCGTAAAGTGCGCATCACGGTCGCCTCACAAGACCAGATGGGCCTCCTGGCGAGCGTCACGCAGGCTATTACAGCGAACGGGGCGAACATCACCAGCGCCCAGATTAAGACTGAGCACGGCAAGGCTTCTATTCACTTTGAGATGATCATCGACGACGCGCACCAGCTGCACCGCATCAAGCGCGCAATTGAGATGGTGCCGGGCGTTATCAAGGTCGAGCGCGTGCGGCACCTCACTCCTGCTGGCGAAGATGCGGGGGAGGCGTAGCGCTGTGGCGTCTGCGTTGCGCACGTTTGTGGCAGCGATCCTCGTGGCGCTGCTGGCAGCTGCGGGCCAAGCGAAGGCAGCTCCCCAGAATGCCACCCGCTCTGATGAGGAGCAGCGCACGATCGATGCCTATAAGCGCGCTAACCAATCGGTGGTGTTTATCACGACGAAAACCTACGTGGTTGACCCGTTCACCTTCTTCGATGAGCTTAAGCCGCAGCAGGGCACGGGCACTGGGACGATCGTCGACGCCCAGCGAGGCATCGTCATCACGAATCTGCACGTGATCGAGGGTGCGCTCGAATCCGGCGGAAGTGTCGAGATCATGCTCGCAAATGGCCGCAACAGCCGCGCCAAGCTGGTGGGGCTCGACGCTGAGAGCGATATCGCCGTGTTTCAGCTCTCGGAGGTCCCCAAGGGCATTGCGCCGCTGCCGCAGGGAGACTCCAGCAGCCTCGAAGTTGGGCAGCGGGTGCTCGCGATCGGAAATCCGTTTGGGCTCTACCGCAGCTTGACCACCGGCATCATCTCGTCGCTCGACCGCACCATGAAGACGCCGCGTGGCGCGGTGCTCAAGGACCTCATTCAGACAGACGCAGCCATCAACCCCGGCAACTCGGGAGGGCCGCTGCTCGATGCCGACGGCCGGCTTATTGGGATCAATACAGCGATCCTCTCGCAGTCGGGTGATTCTGCTGGCATCGGATTCGCGGTGCCTATCAACAGCATTAAGCGCATCCTGCCAGAGCTGCTCGCTACCGGGCGGGTTCGGCGGCCAAACCTAGCCTGGTACCTGGTCGACACAGACCAAGGGGCGATGGTGCTGCGGGTGCTGCCGGGCGGCACTGCCGCAAAGGCCGGCGCCCATGCCATTGAGCAGGAGATAGTTGCCGGTGGGGTAGTGAGAGGATTCCAGCGTGACATCGAGAACGCCGACTTGATTTACAAGGTGAACGGCGAGCGGGTCCACAACCGCGACGAGGTTGAGGACACCATTCGGCGCACGAGCCGCACCGAAAGCCTAAAGCTCACTCTGCGCCGCGGCGGGATTTACGGCAAGGAGCGAGAGGTATCTGTCGTTCCGGCGTGGGAGTAGGGAAGCGCGCTGAGGTTACGCCTCGTTCGCTGCTGCTTCGTCGGGAATAGCTTTCTTCCTGCGGCTCATCCTCGCTCGAAGCTCAGTCTGATGTCGGTGCCATTCACGTGAGCGCAGCAGGGGGTGTCCGAAGTAGTCTCCAGGCTCCAGGATATCTTCCGTCACCGGAGCGCCACCGCCAATCCTGACACCGGCGACCAGCCGGCAGTGGTCTGAGACTCCCACCTGCCCGCTCAAGACCACCCCGTCTTCGAGAACGGAGCTGCCCGCAACTCCGACCTGTCCGCACAAGATGCAGAACTTCCCGATTACCACGTTGTGGCCGATCTGGACGAGGTTGTCGATCTTTGTGCCATAGCCGATCACGGTGGAGCCGAGCGCGCCCCGATCGATGCAGCTGTTGGCTCCGACCTCGACGTAATCTGCGAGTATAACATTTCCAAGCTGGGGCACCTTTCGTAGCCCCAAAGCGGGATCCGGAGCGTAGCCGAAGCCATCCCCCCCGATAACTGTGTTGTCGTTAATGATGCAGCGCTTTCCGATCACGCAATTTTCCCGCACAACAACGCCCGTCCGTAGCGTCGTCGACTCGCCGATGTGGGCGCCAGAGAACACGCGGACGTGCGGCTCCAAGACCGTGTGAGCATCGAGAGTCACGTTTGCCCCAACGATGCAGTACGCTCCAACTGCTGCGGTGGGGTGCACATTTGCAGTGGGATGAATCGATGCCGTGGCGTCGAAGCCAGGCGGTGTCGGGGTCTCTTCGTAGAAGAGCGAGATCGTGTCGAGGAAAGCGCCGTGGGGGTCTTTTACCAGGATAAGAGAGTTTGAGCCGAGCTCAAAGCCCTCTGGAAGGTCCTGGTTTACGACGAAGGCAGCGCACGAGTCGAGCTGCTTGAGCGCGCGCGCGATTGCGACTGCGCCTTTGGCCCGGATAAACGTAATGTGCTCGGGTTTTGGGGCTTCGAGCGTGCACAGCCCCTTGATGAGCTGGCCTGCGTCCCCAAGGATCGTTCCGTGGGCGTGGTCGCTGATGGCCTGAAGAGAGTGAGAGGTTGCGAGGTGTTTCATCGCCGGATCATACGTGAGAGGCGAGGATAGTGAACGGCTTTTCTGCAATTCTTTTTAATCCCTCGGTGGGGGCTATTCCCAGGGGAGTCGAGTGTGTTAGGGCGGCTGGCGGGCTGGAGCGAGGGCAACAGCTTGAGTTGAGGTACGTGGCGGGGGGGCGCAGAGCGGAAGATTGCTCCGTCGTTGAGTTATGCGAGCAGACGTATCGGGCTTGGATCGAGATATCGCCCGACGAAGTTAGTGATTGAATACTGGGATGTCCTGGTGCTTTGTGTCGGCGGGCAATCTGCCCCGATTCCAGCAGGATATCCGAACCCCGAACCCCTACAGAAAGGGCCGCTTAAAGAGTTCACAATCAGCGCGATGTGGAGGATAGTATTCGGCGCGGGAGCAGCCTGGGAGCGTCCGAGGCGTAAGTCTCTGCGGTTAGGGGCGGGAGCCCCTTTCTCCCCTTGGAGTGCGAATGAAGATCAAGGTCCTTCCGGATACTGTCATTAACCAGATCGCGGCTGGCGAGGTCGTTGAGCGTCCTGCGTCGGTGGTGCGTGAGTTGGTGGACAACGCCATCGATGCTGGCGCAACTGATGTAACGGTCATGATTGAGTCCGGCGGACACACGCGGCTCAAGGTTCGCGACAACGGCTGTGGGCTCTCGCGCGATGAGGCGATCTTGGCGTTTGAGCGCCATGCCACTTCTAAGGTGTCTTCGATCGAGGACCTGACCTCGATAGGAACGCTCGGCTTCCGTGGAGAGGCGCTCGCCTCGATCGCTGCTGTTTCAAAGGTGAAGCTTGTCTCTCGTTCGCGGGAGTCGGATGTTGGAGTTTCGGTCACCTACCGCGGAGGAAAATTGGCCGATGTGCAGCCCTGCCCGTGGAGCGAAGGGACAGAGATTGAGGTGGAGCACCTCTTCTTTAACGTCCCCGCGCGCCGCAAGTTTCTTAAGTCGCCGCGCTCCGAGATGGCGCGCATCCGCACCTGGCTTGCGCACTCAAGCTTGGCCCGTCCCGATGTGCGCTACCGGCTTATAGCTGATGGTGACGAGGTCCTAAACCTCCCGCGCGCTGCTTCGCTTGAGGAACGTGGGGCGCAGGTGTGCCCAGGAGACCTGATGCCTGTGTCTCTCTCTGAAGGCGGCATCACGGTTGAAGGCCGGCTGGGGCACCCAGGACAGGCGCTCGCAGATGCAACGGGCCTCATCGTGCTCGTAAATGGCCGGCTCGTGACAGACAAAATAGTGCTGCGCGCTGTGCGAGAAGGGTACGACTCGATGCTCAAAGACCGTGAGTTCCCGGTCGGCTACCTCTCGGTAACGCTCCCGCCGCAGGATGTGGACGTCAACGTCCATCCGCAGAAAAGCGAGGTGCGCTTCCGGCACGCAAACCAGCTGTTCGCAGTGGTGCAGGGGGCTGTGCTCTCGGCCGTTCGGCGCATCAAGCGGCCTATGTCGTTGTCGCAGCCAGTGAGCAGCAACGCAGCGCTCAAGAGCGAGGCAGCGACTCCGACGCCAACGATGCGCGCGCAGCCGCTCTCCTTTATGCGTCCAGCCGCCGCTCAGCCCCGCTCGCTTCAGGATCTCGTGCGCGAGGTCTTTCCAGAGGGCCCTCGCACGCAGCCACCACCTTTGAATTACCAGCAGGCGCAGGTTGCGGAAGCTGTGGCAGAGTTCCCCGTGTGCGAGGCGACAGCCTTAAAGCCGCTGGGTGGTGCGCCGCAGAGCGACGATGAGTTCCGCTTCTCGAACTTGAGGTTCATCGGGCAGGTGCTTGAGTGCTTTCTCGTGTGCGAGCTTAACGAGCGCTTGGTGGTGGTCGACATGCACGCGGCGCACGAGCGGGTAAACTACAACCGAATCAGAAAAGCGCGGGCAGAGCAGAGAATCAGCACGCAGAAGCTCCTCATTCCGGAGAGCGTCAAGCTCACTGCCGAGCAGGTCGCGACTCTGTTGGACCAAGAGGAAGCGCTCAGGGCGCTCGCATTCGAGGTGCGGCAGGTATCAGCCGACACGGTAGAAATTCTTGGAGTTCCGGGGATCGTTTCGCACCTGCGCTGTGGCGATCTGCTCAAAGAGCTTGCGGCAGAGCCGGTCGTCGAGGGGTGGCGCGAGCGGCTTGAGGAGCGGATAGATCACATGGCAGCTCGTATTGCATGCCATGCTAGCGTCAGGTCAGGAGACACGATGTCGCGCCCCGAAGCGTACGCGCTCTTCGCGCAGATGGACGAGGCGCAGCTCGCTGGCGCGTGCCCGCATGGCCGCCCCGTTGTTGCAGAGTTTAGCCGAGAGGCGGTTGAACGCTGGTTCGGCAGGGATCGCTAGCAGCAGATGGCGCAGGGATTCCTTACAACAGTAGCAGTCTGTGGACCGACAGCCTCGGGGAAGAGTGCGCTATCGATCGACATGGCCAAGGCGCTTGGCGCGGAGGTTGTAAACGTCGACTCTGTGCAGGTCTACCGCGGGCTCGATATCGGCTCCGCAAAGCTAACTCAAGCCGAGCAGGGAGGAGTCCCACACCACCTGCTCGATGTGTTTGAGCCGAGCCAGCCGGCAAACGTAGCACAGTTCCGGGAGCTGGCTCTTGCTGCCGTGAGGGATGTCAGCGCGCGCGGCAAGGTGCCGCTCCTGGTGGGCGGATCCGGGATGTACTTTACTATTTTGCTGCACGGCTTGGCCGAGGTCCCGCCGACGCCTGTCGAGGTTCGGGCCGCTGTTGCTGTGCTTGCACCTGAGGCGATGTACGAGGAGCTTGCTGCTGCGGATCCAGAGACCGCTGCGCGCCTCAACCGAAACGACATCCAGCGCATCTCGCGTGCCCTTGAGATCGTTCGTGTCACCGGGAAGAAGCCGAGCGAGATCTTCGCGCAGCACGAGTTCGCGGGCGCCGAGGTGGCATCGCTTGTAATCGTGCTGTGCAGGCCGCGCAACGAGCTCTACTCACGAATTGACGCGCGCTCAGCTCTCATGGTGGAGCAGGGGCTTGTCGAAGAGACCCGCGCAATCCTCGATCGAGTGGGAGATGTGCCCGCACTTGAGACGCTTGGGTACAAGCAGGCCAAGGCGTTGCTCGCCAGGGATCTTTCGCGAGAGAAGCTAGTGCACGAGATTGCGCTCCACACGCGCCGCTTCGCCAAGCGGCAAATGACGTACTGGCGCAACGAGCCAGCTAAACGTGGCTGGCTCACGCGCCCAAGCGACGATGAGACGGCTCACGAGGTCGCAGGGTTTGAGACCTTCCCCGCGCGGGCGCAGAAGAGGATAAAGGGTTTTCGCGCCCTCCGGTTTACGGCACAGGAGCTTGTGCTTGCCGTCCAACAGCGGCTAGCGCACCCGCTTGAGCGGACCGAGGTGTGGTACGTGCAGCCTAGCGCCTAAGCGGTAACAGGTTGCGGGAGTCCCGTGCCTACCGGTACCCTCAACGGTATGGGGATCGCCTCAGACCTAATCTACATTGTCCTCGCCGCCCTCGTCGGCGGGCTGGTGGCGCACTCCCTCAGGCAGCCGCTCATCTTTGGGTACATCCTGGCAGGGGTCGCTGTTGGGCCCTACACGGGCGGGATCACAGTGCACCAACCCGAAGATATCAAGATGCTGGCCGAGATGGGGATCGCGCTGCTGCTCTTTGCGATTGGGTTGGAGTTCTCCTTCTCTGACCTGAAGCGGCTGGCGAAGATCTCTTTCGTCGCAACGCCAATACAGGTGGCCGTGTGCGCCCTTGGCGGGTACATACTGGCGCTCGCAACCGGCATGTCCGCGCAGGATGCGATCTGGTTCGGCTCGGCTATCTCGCTCTCAAGCACGATGGTAGTGATAAAGCTGCTTGAGGCGCGCCATACGCTCGACACCGACACGGGACGGCTCGGCGTTGCAGTTCTCGTAGCCCAGGACTTAGCGGTTGTGCCGATTATGCTTATTGTTCCGCAGCTCGCGCAGCAGAGCATAGGGCTCGTTCCGGTGCTCCTTGCGCTCGGAAAATCGGCGCTCTTTCTGGCTCTCATTCTCGTGGCGGGAAACAAGCTCCTGCCGCGTTTCTTCCGATTTATCTCGCGTCAAGGGTCTCGGGAGCTGCTCTTCCTCGCAACGCTCGGCATCGTATTCGGGGCGGGAGCAGCCTTTCACGCCATGGGCTTCTCTTTTGCTCTTGGTGCCTTCGTTGCCGGCATGCTTCTGAGCGGAACAGACTTCCGCAGCCAAGCGCACGATGACGTTGCGGGGCTGCGGGACCTCTTCGCGCTCATCTTTTTTGCGTCAGTGGGCATGCTGTTCGATCCGCGCGCTTTCATGGCAAAAGCCTCTACGATCATCCCGCTCACGCTGGGTGTGGTGGTGCTTAAGGCGGTAAGTATTGCGGCTATCGTTCGGA
>CANLJX010000037.1 GCA_947491545.1 Deltaproteobacteria bacterium | reverse complement strand
GCCCTTCTCCCATGACGCATCGTCAGACGTGCTTAACAGCTCACTCTCAAGAGAGATCAATCGACTCGCGTTTCCCGGCACATCCACATTCCACTCTGGAGCTCGATTCCCGTAGTAGAGACGCACCCCGACTTGTGTCGGCTCGGCAGTAGTGTTGACGATCACCACCAGGTGCTCCCGTCGCGAACCGAGAATCAACGGAGTGAAGGCGTTCTCGCGACCCTTTGTGACTGCCGGATCTGGAAGCACCGAAACACAACCGCCTAGTGATTGTCGACAAAGATGTCGAGTGCCCGCCGGTGACGATATCGCGAGGTGTCCATGCGCAACCCCACCCTGCTCCTTCAACGACTGGGTGAACGGTTCGATCTCAATCACACCTACTTCACCAGCCGGGAACTCAACTGTGGCCTCATTAACCTTTGCTCCATCGCAATCGAAGAGCTCCATCCGCGTGGCCACCCTACCGGTGGTTTGGGACAACTCGTCGGTGGCTACAAACAAAGTCGAGGTTGAGAATGGCGGGTTTGCGACCCAAAAGTGGCTGGTGACGGAGCTCTCGTTCATGTGGCCCTGGGGCAAAAGATTACCGGACAAAAGATCAACAGGCTCGGCTAATTACCTAGAAACGGACGGAATGACAACTGCGGTCGCACCGTAACAGAAAAACCTCTGTTTTACACCCGAAAGTTCGGTCTTCTAACTCGAGCACCCAGGCATCCTTGGTCGCTACCGTTTGCTTATGCCTCCGGCGCCACAAAATAGGGCCGGCTGCCTCTAACCATGAGCTATGCACCGCCAACTGTTACTGTTTTTTTGAGTAGTAATGACTTGGTCTTACGGGAGTGAAGGCTATGCCCCCTTTTGTCCCACTAACCTTCGGTAGCACAAGGCTAAAGCTGCAGCGGTAAGGTGCCGTTAACCCCCTTGGCAAGGGTTACGGGGAGAGACTCATGGGAACACCTAACGAGAAGCGCATGGCACCTCAAGGGGCGCAGTTGCTGGAGGGAGGGCGCAATGAGCAGGAAAGCTTTTTCCAGAGGCGGTCGGTTCTTGTTTCTGTGTTCCTAGTCGGCTTAGTCCTAGTCCTCGCAGTTCCAACGATAATTCTCAGCGTCGGATTCACAGACGACTGCAACTCGGGCAACACCCTAATCGATAACGCCTGCATGAACGCGAAGCGTCGCCAGGACGAGGATCACGTGAAAAAAGCCAAGATCAATATCCGGCCAAAGAAGGAGCCGTTTAAGATCGTGGACAAACCGGGGATAGGCCTAGGTGGTCTTAGCCAAACCCCACCGTAACCTAACTACCGCTGGAACGGTAATGCTAGCTCTAGCCTCGGCTCCGATAAAACACCAAGCCAAAAAAAGAGCCCCGTCGGGGGCTCTTGTTAGAGTGGCAAGCGGAAGCGGGCGGTTGCTTTCACTCCCCCACTCCAATTAGCTTCTCTACTGCTGACTCAACACCTGCGGAACCTGCGCTGTCACGCCAGCATCAGGAAGGCCCGTTGGAGCAGAGCCCTGAGCCCGATTGTCGAGTGGAGCTTCGAGTTTTTGTGGGGCGCTTACCCTGCCTTCAGGGAGTGCCGGCGAAGGCGGGACGCTCCAGTTCGACTCCTCTTGGATCCAACGCTGGCGCAGCGAGTCTAGCCCTTGAGGCGTCTGGTCTGCGTACCCTAGTGGCTTTACCGGTATGCGCTCAAGCGATCCAACCGTTGAGCCGGTGCGGAGGAGCTTTGATAGCTCAGCAGTTTTGGACATTTCAACCGAGCCCGCCGACAGCACCAGAGATGTGGAGGGCTGTACCAGCCGGGCGTTAACGTAGACGCGCTCCGGCGAGACAACGTACGTTCCCACAACAACTGCAGCAAGGCTACGCTGTGGTCGCACAGCACGAACGTCGCGCGAGAGCGCGAACTCACCTGAAGAATCGAGGAACTGCAGGGCGTCTGAGTGTCGGAGCTCGATCACGTCGAAGCCCTTCATCGCGAGCTCGCTCATCAGCTGCTCCCCTACCATCCGCCCGAACGTGGATGAGGAGTACAGGTCGTCGATGTTCACGAAGGTGGTCACCCCAATCGGGCCTGGAGCAGCGCCGCGGTAGTAGCTGTCGATCTGCTCCGCCAAGAGCGAGGTTTTAAACCTCCCGGGGCCGTAGTTTGTGTACTCCTTGGTAGGGATGGGCCAGTAGGCGGGGACATCGCTGTAGCGTCCGCTGCAGGCGGACAGGGCTAGACAGCAAAGCGCTCCCGCGACAGCCGCGGCTTGGCACAAACTTTGGATTGTCTTGCCCATAAGGCCAGTTGTAGTGTTTCCAAGGTTCATAACGATTCGAGTAACCATAGGCACCTCATGCAGATACGCGTTGTCCGGAACGATTTCGCCCGAACTATCCGCCCCAGCCGTGTCATCCTTTTGACGCTCGCGGTATTTCTGTCGAGCTGTTCCTTCCTGGGGGATTCCGTAGGCGAGTGGTGCAATACTCGTGCTTGGGTCCGCACAGACCTTGAGTCCTTTATTTACCAACACTTTAAGAACGGACAGCAGGCGCGGGTGGGGGTAATTCCGTTCATATCGCAGGCAAACCTTGCCGATCGCTATGACGGACAGACGGGTCTTGGCACCCAGATGGCCTGGGGTGTTCAGCGCGAGCTGCTGGCCGCTGAGGTTTTCCCCGTGGTGCAGATGTTAGCTCACGAGGACTGGGCTGGACGGAAGCAGGAGTTCTTCGCCGGGAACTTCGGCTCTTTAGCGTTCGCTCGTGATGCGGGCCTCGACTTTGTGCTTATTGGCTACATCGATTGGCCTGACCGGCTCGACAAGTGGGTGATTTACACTAAGCTGCTCGACGTCCACACGGGCAGCACGCTCTGGTACGGCACTTCTACCGTTACCACGAATCGCCCGGACATGATTGAAGTGAGCTCCACTCTCGGGCTCACTGACCGCCGTCCAGACATGTACAACATGCAGCAGATCCGAGAGACAGCTGCCTCGTGCATCGTGCGGGACATGATTACTGACCCTGAGATCGACAACGGCTAGCTAGCGCCGTCGGGCTGCCTTCCCCTCCGTAGCGGGTCTTCTCTTCGCGGTCACTTTTTTTGCGACAGGCCTCTTTGCAGCCGCTCTCTTCGGCTTCGCGGCTGAAGCTTTGCCTGCACCCTTGCTCGTGACGGCAGTCTTGGCTCCTTTCTTGGAGCTCCCTTTAGCCAGCGCGTCTAGAGCTGCCAGCACTTCATCGGCATGCCCCTCTGGCTTAACTGAGTCGAATACCCGAACCACCAAACCGCGCTTGTCGAGGATGAATGTCTTGCGAAAGATCCCCTTAAACTTTCGGCCCATGAACTGCTTCTCGCCGAAGGCTCCGTAGGCACGAGCAACCTTGAAGTCGGTGTCTGACACGAGCGGCACCGAGAGGCGGTACTTGGCACAGAACTTCGCCTTAGAAGAGCCATCACCGCCAGAGACGCCGACTACCCGGGCCTTGCGCGCTGAAAAGTCACGCAGGCTAGCTGTGAACTCCTGCGCCTCGATGGTGCAGCCTGGGGTGCTGTCCTTGGGATAGAAGTATAGAACTGTGAACTCGACACCAGCCGCCACCGCCTGGTGAACCTTCCCATCTTTATCTTCAAGCTTAAAGTCCGGGGCCTTCTGTCCTTCTCTGATCGCGGGCATCGCTCCTGTCTCCTCTCTCATGTACTAGGAACATCTTCCAGTTACTCCGGAAAACGCACCTTATTTCTTGAGGTGGTATGTCACACAAACGCGCCCCGCCGCCATACCCATGGTCAAGGAAGGGTCCGATGACTGATATAGCCCACCCCACCTCTCGTCAAAAGACTCCGTCCGCAGCGCGGGACACTAAGCTCCCGGAGTCGCCTACCCTTGCGGAGACCTCGGCTGAGCCACCCGCACGCAGTGTGCTTCGTCGAGCCCTTGGAGAGGTTGCAGCAGAGACCTCCCGTCTAGCGAGCAAACTCTCCCCGGCGCAGCTCGTCGAATTTATCCGCGCCTCGCGTCAGCCGCCGCACAGCCCTCCCCCGGCAGATAACGCGCTGAGCAACGGCGGAAGCTTCCCGCGCGAGGATCTCGTCCAGCGTGAACTCTTTTCCACGTTCTCGTCGCTACTCGGGCAGCTGTCGCACCTTGCCCTTACACCCCTCAGACTATCGCTCGAAGCTGCCTCTCAAGTGCGCTCACTCCTCAAGACACAGGAGAGTACGGTAGTCTTTCTGCCCCGACGCGCTGCGCCAGAGATCCCCCCGGCTGCGTTTAGCGCTTCACCCCAGACGCGCACGCTCGCCCACACATCGACAACCAAAGCGATCTTCGAGGGGACCGACCTGCAAGCGCCGAAGGACTCGAAACAGGCCGGCATTGCAGCTGCGCTTGAGCATGCTGCTCTTCAAATTCGCCATGCCCGTCAGGAGGCAAAGGAGCGCACTCAGGAGTTTGCCGAGGAAGATCATCGGAGAAAAACTGCCCACGCCCGAGAAGCATTGCGCGCTCGAGACCTTCAGAATGGGATTCGAAGCGCCGTGACCGACGAGGTCATAGGTCAGATTGAGGGGCCTTTCGCCATCTCGTTGGGAACGGCTCTCGCCCGTATCGACGATATCAACCGGGCCGAAAGGGAGGAGGCGGAGAAGGCCGCCACCACTACGAAGCGCTCCTCTCGGTAACTCGGCAAGAAAACGCCTTCCCTTTTCCGATTCTTTCACCTATTTGATTGGCCATGGCAACGCCACCCCTCGAAATTACATTGGCCTTCCCCCAGATAGCCCCGTGCGAGCACATCGCCGGAAACGAAAAATTCGCAAAGAAAGCCTTCGCCATACAGGGCAAACACCTCTCTCCTATCGGCCGTTCTCTCGTGGACGTGACGTTGGACTTAGAAGACGGCGCACCCGTCGGAAAAGAAGAGGAGCTTCGTGAAACGTTCGTAGCGGTCATCCACTCAAGCGAGAACGTCTTCCGGCAGGTCGGTGTTCGTGTTCACCCGCCGCAATCAGAGGAGATCACTCGCGACCTGGAGGCACTCATTGCGAAATGCGGGAACGAGATATCGTACATTACGATCCCTAAGGTCCGTTCAGTGCGAGAGGTCCTTTGGATCTCAGGCGTGGCACAACACTTCCTTCGTGCCCACGGAGTCACAAAGCAAATTCCGCTCCACCTCCTGATTGAAACGCCTGAAGCCCTTTCATGCTTACCGGCTCTAGCTGCCCTGCCATGCGTGGAAGCGCTCGACTTCGGCATCATGGACCTTATCTCGCACCTCGGTGGCGCCATTCCTGCGGAGTGCATGCAGAGCCCAGGGCAGTTCGATCACCGATTACTGTCTCGAGTGAAATCGCAGTTGTCTCTGGCGGCTCTCGGCGCAGGCAAGATCCCAACCCACAACGTGACGGTCGATGTGCGTGACCCTGAAGCTGCATTCTCGGATGCGTATCGAGCTCGGCACGAGTTCGGTTTCCTGCGCATGTGGAGCATTCATCCTGAGCAGGTAGAGTCCATAGTGCGCGCCATGACACCATCAGCTGAGGAGATAGACGAAGCGCGAAGCATAATCACGGCTGCGAGAGCCGCAGACTGGGGGCCACTGCAGATTGCAGGCCGGCTGCACGATCGAGCTTCGTTCAGATACTACTGGGGCGTGCTCACCCGTGCGGGGGAAACCTCGCTGTAACGGCAACGCAGCTCAATGCCGACTGCGTCGCTCAACAACTTTCTGATGACAGCTTAGTCCGTTACCCCAGTTTCGTCCTTAAGAGAGAGCGACAATCGCTCGTAGAAACCGATGGTGTCGAGCACCGCCTCAATCGCGTTCTTCGGCAAACCTCGCTCTCGCGCCACCGAGTCGAATCGCTTGCGATCGACGTGCTCCTGGATCACTTCCAGCGCAAACTCCGGGAACACCTCTCGGACCCGCTGCGGGCTTATCTCCGTGCGCTTCACCTTCGAGAGAGCCGCCTTTCCGAAGGGGCCGTCGTATGGTTCAGCACCCTCAATCATCTTTTGACGGATCGCTTCGCGCAACTTTGCTTCGCGCGCCTGCAGAAAAGCATACTCGTGCGCTATTGGCGCCATGAGGTCGAACTTGGTTCTCGATACGCTTGAGAACTCTGCAATGAGCTCAGGCACTCCCAGGTCGAGCTCTCTCGACGCCCGCTCTTCTAGCCCTGCCAGGTAGTCGTACAGCGTAAGGGCAACCTCAGCATCGAGCCGCGCGTAGTCAACCTGCCGATTAGAAAGCGGTCGCACTGACCAGTCGCTCGTTTGCTCCTCTTTGCTTAGCTCAAGACCGAGTAGCAGTTTGCAGCAGGTGCGCAAAGTGTGATTAGGAAGGTCTGGTCGAAGTTCACGCGACATCGCCAGGGTATCGCGAACCCCTTTCACTTTCATGTCATACCGAGCGAACTGACGCTCTTCAAACGAAGCGTTGTGGGCAACGATTAACGGTGTCGCAGCCGAGAGTATCGGCCCAAGCGCCTTAGGAGCTCCTGTCCCGAGCACGTCCACCAAGAGTACCCGCTTGCTCGATGGCACCCCAATCTGAATCAAGCACAGCTGCTCGTTCCCGGTCTGCCAACCACTGGTCTCCGTGTCGATCGAGAGCAACGGCTCATTGACCAGGGTCGCCGCCGCCTGTTCCAACTCGTCAGAATTGCTCACCCAGTCAAAGTCGAACGCTGGCTTTACCGACATGCTACATACCCCCTGTAGAACCACCCGAAGAGACGCTATGAGAACCCCTCATGAGAGCCCCTCATGAGAGCCCCTCTGTAGCGAATTTGGCCGAGCAACGGCGCCGCTTGGCGTTTCGGGCCATACTTGCTAACCTCTCGGCTCGTATAGCTCTTGCCAGAATACGGGTTCGAACTCCAGCACAAAAGGGGGCGAATGGGAGAGAAGCCATGATCTCGCCCGACAAGAGCCAGCCTGGAGCCCATGAAGCGAATTCTACTTAAGTTTGTACTGCCCTGGCTGATCACCATTGTGGCGCTCTACCTGGCGTTCAACCAGACCAGCTGGGAGATGCTCAAGTCCCACATTTGGGAGGTCAAGCCAGGCTACCTCTGCGTCGCTGTTGGGCTGACTATCCTGTCGTACATCCTACGAGCCCTCAGGTGGCCCTTACTGTTCCCGGAGAACGCTCTCCCCTTCGGCTCTTCCTACCGAGTGCTTGTACTTGGCTTCTTCATGAACAACGTGCTGCCGGCTAGGGCGGGAGAGCTGGTCCGAGCTCACCTTGGCTCTAAGGTACTTGGAAAACAACGAACTCTGGTGTTGGCCACCATCGCCAGCGAGCGTTTAGCAGACGGGCTGGCCATTAGCCTAATGTTCGTCGTAATCATGATGGGTTTCGGACGTGGGCACCTTGCAGCAGAGCACGCTGACAAGTTGATGTGGTTCGCCTACCTTTTCGGCGGTGTCGCGCTCGCGGTGATCGCAGTTCTCCTGTTGCGGAACAAGATCTTTGCCATCACCGATAGAGCAGCCCTACGCTTCTCACACAACGCCTCTACGTACACGCTCTCCAGAGTCCAAACATTTATTCATGGGTTAAGCCCTCTTTCATCCCCCTCGCGTGCCATCAAAATAGCGCTTTGGTCGCTAGTAATCTGGGGGGTTGAGCTTGGAGTATTTGCGTGTGTCTCGGCAGCCTACAGCTCCGGCATGCCACTCGCGGGAGTCGTTTTATTCCTCGTGGCTGCAAACTTCAGCTCGCTCATCCCAGCCGCTCCGGGTGGCATCGGCGTGATCGAGTTCGCCGTGCTAACAGTCCTCAGCTCAGCGCACTTTGCTTCAGAGGACCTCGCCTTCTGTATGGCAACTACGCAACACCTTATTCAGTACGTCGTGATCGGCATCCCGGGTGCCTTTATCCTTTCCAACCTGCGCTCGCAGCTTAAGGACATGTCGGACGATTCGCAGTCCATAGATGCTTCAACCGCGTCGCCACGGGAAGTCGCCTAAGGTGAGCTTCAAAATTCTCTACTTAGAGTCCGGGTCACGGTCCCCGAGCTTCAGAATCTCCGTGCTGCCGTAGTAGCCCTCTCGATCTGAGGCTTTTACCGACCGGAGCTGATTGATCAGTTCGCCCATGCGCTTCGTGTCGCTTTTGACAGCTGCCAGCGCCCCAATAAATTTGGGATCAGTTTTCGGTAACTGCTCCAAGAGGTAACAATTGAGCAAGATCGAGGAGAGTGGCTGTCCGAGCTGATGTGCCGCCGTACCGGCGAGCTGTCCCACCGCAAGCTGGCGCTCCTTCTCGATTAGCCTCTCTTGCATGACACGCAGCTCGTTGTTGGCGTCTCTGAGGCTTACCGTGAGGTCACGTACGCGTAGCAGCGCCTTAACGCGTGCTTGGAACTCCTGGTAGTTGAAGGGCTTCGTGAGGTAGTCATCTACCCCCTCTTCGAACGCAGAGACCTTGTCCCGCACGGTGTCTCGGGCTGTGAGCATGAGCACCGGAACGAAATCCCCAATTTCATTTCCTTTGATGCGCGCACAAACCTCGACACCAGAGAGGTCAGGCATCATGTAGTCGAGTATCGCCAGATGGGGCAGCTCCTGTTGACTGGCTTGAACTGCCTCTGTTCCGTTAGAGACAACAATCGGGGTGTACCCCATAAGGGAGATGACGCTCGCCACGATAACGCGCGAGTCTGCGTCGTCATCCGCGATAAGAATCTTACGGTCTCCGTCCTGGGGGCTCCCCTGCTCCATGCCCCTTAAGATTACCCAGGGCCGCGATTCGACTCACTTTCGTATTTTAACCGCAGCCAGCAGGTCAGTTTTGAGCGCCGGGTCGGTCTCGACCAAAAGCTCAAGAAATTCACGCATCTGAGCCTTCTCATGCAGATCTTCTGCCGACCTCTCAAGCAGTCTTTCATAGAAAAAAGCGAGCGCCTCCTGCTCTGTTGCGAAGGTCCGCTGCTGGGCCTCCACAAGAACCGCATTCAAAACCAGGTCATTAATCGGCGGCGAACCTGTTTCCGGTTGGAGAGGCTGCTGTGCAGTTGTGGCCGATCTCTTGGTGGCGTGCGTCAGCCGGGGCTCCTCTTTCGCTTTAGTTGCTCTCTTTGCCATACCGTCTCCCTCCTGCCTGTCCAATAATCTCAAGGTTCTTTTCCAAAGGTCCACCATTCATATCCAGCGCAGCTTTGGCGAGCTCAGCTTCAACTTCGACATACGTCTTGCCGCTTTCGAACGCGAGCGCCGCTCGATTGTTTCTCTGTCGAGCCGCTTCAGGATGCTGCTCCAGAAGAAGCTGGTACAGGTCGAGCGCGTCCTGGTCGCGCCCCACAACATCGAGCACCAGCGCCAGATTTCCCAGGGCATCATCGTAGGTGCCATCACTCTCGTATGCCTCCCGGAAGAGCTCCTCGGCCTGCGCAAAGTCTCCTCTCTGGAAGGCGACGCACCCTTTTCCATCGAGCGCCGCCGCAAGCGGCGCGTAATCCCGAGCTAGGTCAAAGGCAGTCTCAGCATCTGCCAGCCGCCCCTCACGTAACGCCACAACTCCCTCATCCACGAGTCTCTCCGCTTGGTCGTAGCGCCAAACTGGAATCCCTGCTGAAGGAAAACAAGCCGTGAGCGCTGCACAGACGAGCGTGAGAATCATATACCCTGAATTCGTACCTTCGCGACCGAAAGTTGTGTCCAAGCGATGGATTTTCATCTGCCCCCCTGCCGAAACTCCTGAGACAGAGTGGCGCTCAGTAGTCGCTCGCGGCCCTCATTGTCGGAAAGCTCAATCTTCTCAACAATCTCAAGCGAGTAACGGGGAGCCACCTCTTCCCGGGCGAGCACCGTAACGCTCGGGTGCCGGGCGCGCACTACGTCACGCAGATAGGCCCTAGCTCTCTTTGAAGCCAGCAGGACTGCGCCCTCCCTGGCTTTAGCTCCACCCTCTTCACACACCAGGTCGAGCAGTTCTCCGCCTAGAAGAGCCCCGCTATCCTCGGCCTTAGCAAACGCCAGGTCCAGCAATGGATCGAGCGGTACCGCGCGAATCACTAGGCCTTGCGCAACCGACGCACTTACCGCGGGCGCCAGGGCACAACGCACCTCGGCCAAGAGAGCCCGCTCACTAAGCCTCCCAGAGCTGTCAGCAATCGCTTGGAGCACAACATCCATGTGGCGAGTCGTTACCCGCTCGCGCAGCAGGCCGCGCAGAACAGCCGTCAACTGCGTCAGAGAAACCGTCGATGGCACAACGCCTGTGACAAGATCCGGTATCTGCTTTTCAACGCAATCGAGCGCTCGCCTAGTTGCTCCGTCGTCTATTAGCTCCGAGCGGTACAGATCGATACTCTCACGCACCGCCTTCAAGAGGCGGCTCCACTCCTGGTCACTCGGTTGACCCTCCGCACGAAAAACCTCCATGCCTCGGACCGAGATTCTGTACAGACCCAGCTCTTCCTCAAGCAGCGAGATGCCCGGCTTGAGCAGCACAAGCCCCCACCGTTGAAAAGCATGCTCACGCAGGGAGTCGAGCGCCTGATTCAAGTCGCCCAGTGCCGGAAGATGGGGCAACCATGATTTACTAACCTCTATGTGAAGAACATTCGCGAGAGTCGGCTCAAACACTGCAGTTGATGGCTCCCGTTGACTATCTTTTGCGCGATTGGGAAAAGCCAGCGACGCTGCCACAACTGCACTGACCACCAGTAGTGCCAGGTGTGGCATGCCAGGAAGAACTCCGAGCAGCAGCGATGCGCCTGCTACGAACGCGCGAGCCGCCCGGAATTCCCCCAGCTGGCGCAACAGATCGGAGGAGAGCGTTGAGGCCTCATCAACCTGAACTCTCGTCACCACCAGGCCGGCTGCAACTGAGTTGAGCAGTGACGGAAACTGAGAGAGAAGCCCGTCTCCGATGGTGAGAATCGTATAACGTCGGAGAGCGGCCTCAATCTCTAGGTCGTGCACCAGAAGCCCAATCAGCAACCCTCCACAGATATTGACGAACGTGATGATGAGGCCAGCTATTGCATCTCCCTTAACGAACTTCATTGTTCCGTCAAGGGCTCCGTAGAATCGAGATTCCGCTTGCACTTCGAAACGCCTTCGACGGGCCTGTTCGGGAGTGAGCAAGCCACTTCTCAGCTCGGCGTCAATTGCCATCTGCTTTCCCGGCATTGCGTCTAGCGTAAACCGCGCTGAAACCTCAGCTACTCGTTCTGCCCCCTTCGCCACAACGATAAATTGAATCATCGTCAATAGGAGGAAGAGAACGAGCCCGACGACCAAACTACCCTGAATCACGACTGAACCGAAGGCTTCAACCGCTTTTCCCGCGTGGCCAGAGCCCAGCACCGCACGGGTAGTTGCCAGGTTAAGTGCTAGCCGAAAGAGCGTCGCCATGAGCAAGAGCGACGGCAGCGTTGCCAATCTGAGAGGGTCTCGGATGTGCAAGGCGCCTATAACCAATAATAGGGCGAAGAGAAGATTTGAACACAGCAAGACATCTAGCACTGCGGGGGGCAGCGGGATGATCATGCACCCCACTACCAGTAGCAGCCCAATCGGCACTGCTATCTCTCGCGCTCCAACCGCGACCCCCTTCACGCATCCCCCCGAGGCTATCCGACTCTCATGTTGCGCACCGGTGCCATCTGGATTTCATGCTCCGAACGCGCGATGTTCGATCGCGCTGTCCAGACCTGCATCTCAAGCTGAATTTGGATCTGCTGCTGCAAAAGGGCGCCGAGATCTCCAGTTGGATCGGGGAAAAACCCGCTATTGACAGCGGCTGCCGCAACTTGCCGCACGGCCGATGTCGCTGTGGTAGCCCAGTGACCCAGGCTACTGCGGGGCTCCGGTGGGTAACGCAGCATCGTTGAACCGCCAACCTGGATGGGCGCAGAGCCGCCGTACGAGGGCGACAGAGGTGTCGAAGACATATTGAGTTCTCCCTAAAATACCTTGCTCCTAATCTGTTCGAAGATGCCCGGCCGGAAGTTGCGCTACGCCAGGTTGCCAAAGGCTCCGGTGCTGCTAGCGATTCTCAAGCCCCTCTGTGATCCGCAGTCGGATAGTCGTCCCGATGCTCTCAATGACTCCTTGAACAAGGCTTGTCGTGCCGATTCGCAGTGCACATGGCAA
This sequence comes from Deltaproteobacteria bacterium, assembly GCA_947491545.1. Taxonomy (GTDB): domain Bacteria; phylum Bdellovibrionota_C; class UBA2361; order UBA2361; family OMII01; genus OMII01. The sequence continues at coordinate 11,488 of CANLJX010000037.1, read as the reverse complement.
CGGACTCGGACTGCCAAGCTCGATCACGCTACCGGGTTGCAACCCAAGCAGCTCAGACAGCCCAATTTCAATCTCTCCAAGATCAAGACGAACAAATGCCCTGTTCAGGAAACCAGCTGAATCAGTTTCATCAATACGCACACTCACCATTCCTCCTTCGGACACTCGTAAAACACCGCGTACATGCAGAGCTGGAAGACGTATCGGGAGCTCCGCTAATCCAACCTCTAGGCTCTCCAAAGAATGAAACTCCGAGACGAGCTCGACATGGACGAAGCGTGTCGATTTTCTCTGTTCATCTCGCACAGGAATCAGCTCAGACATCGAGATCGTGCAAGCGCAGAGGCATTCACCGGCCTCATAGCGGATCGTGAACATAAGCCAATCATCACCAGGCCGAGTGTTTTCTTCCCAGACCAGATGGGGAAATCTTGACGAAAACGCTGCAGCCAGGCGCCGCGCAAGTTGCGCCCTGCTGAGAGCCCGGCGCATGGGAGAGGAGAGAGAAAACAGCCCTGCAAGCTGCAATGCGATACCTCTCGATGGTCCAGCCATAAGACACATCCAGCCTTCACTCTCGCTGGGCTTGCGCTCCTCAGCAACTATCTCTCGTACGTGAGCATCCGGCGCCACAAGATCGGCAACCCGTTCGAGCAACGGGCGCAGCTCCCATTCACGCCGCAACTGCTCCACGTTTTTGATGCACAAAGCAGCACAACTCATGCACACTCCGAGAGTCGCTTGAGACAAAGCAGCAACGCCTCAAGCACCGGCTGCTCGACGAGGCATTGAAGCTCCCTAGCTACTGCTGCCTGGACAGACGGAGGAAGCGGCATCTCTTTTGGTTCAAGCTCTTCAATGAAGCACACCATCGATAGAGGCATGAGACGCTGGGTACGGTTGTCGCCGCCGGCAGCCAGCTCTTTGCCCGGGTTCGCCCCTACCTCGGTCGCCGTGAGAGAATTTGTCACCGCCACCTCCCGCACCTAAGCCTCCACATCTTTTCCGTCGAGCCGCCGAAATCTGAGGGGCGGATCCCGCCTGCGCCACAATACCTGGGCGCCAAGCGCCACAAGGACTCCAGCCGCAGCAGCCAGTAGTTCTGTCACCAGTCCGGCACCCTCTGAGTTCGGGGCTACACCGCTCGACTGCTGCCCCACCTCTGCCGCTGCGGAAGAACCGGACGCATCAACAGGAAGTCCCCGGCCTAACTCCGTGTTACGCTGCGGCGCTACGCTCTTGAGCACCGTCACATGCTGCGCTGGGATTCCCGCTGCGCCAGCAACGAGCGTCGAGATCTCGTCGTTTGACGCAACGAAGCCCCCGTCAACGAGCAGGAGCACCGAGCCACTCCCGCCCTCGCGCTTCTTCGTGCCAAATAGCGGATCACTCTCAGGAAGATTCACATGGACACGGGCCTCAAGTACTCCCGCGAGAGCTGCAAGGCTCTCTTCTATCGCTTGCGCCATCGCGCGCTCATACCGAAACCACTGCTCTTGTCGGCTGGGAACGAGCCCACCTTTTGAGCTGCCAGACGGCTGGCCTCTCGGCGTGAGCACACGATTACTTTCAAGGAAGGTAAGCGCCGGAAGGATTGACTCTTCGGGAACAGCGACCGCCCATCGACCATCGGACTGCTGAACTTTGTGGGCGTCGAGCGCTGCGACGCTCAGTCGGCTGACAACTCGATTCGCCTCCGCTTCCCCAAGGTCATGAATGATCTGCTCGTCGCACCCCATCATCAAGAAGCAGACGAGCAGAAGAGATAGGAATAGCTGGCGCGTGCTAGGAGTCTCGGATGAGCTCTGGGGCTTCCAGCTCGAATCGCTCCTTAAGCATTGAAAGCGCCCTATCATGAAGCCTCGACACCCACGATTTAGAGAGGCCAGTCCACTGTTGGGCTACCTCTGTGAACTTCCGGTCATGGAAGTAGTACTGCTCTATGATTGTTCGCTCTTTGTCGGGCAAAGTTGCCACGATTTCGCGGACTCTCTCTGAATTCCGCTTGCGGTCGAGCTGCTTCTCAAGTTGATCTGCCGGCGTTGCTGTGCTTCGCAACCCGCCATGCCGCAAGGCGGAGAGCCTGAAGGCGATCAGGCTCTTCGAGAGGAACTCAAGCGACTGCTGCGCCCGTTCCTTCGATGAGCCGGCAGATCTTCCCGGTCGGTCGGCGATCTCATTACGGAGATCATCTACCGCTTCGAGGGTTTTTACGACTCGATACGAGGCGCCGGAGTACTCACTAGATGCACGCACGTAGTCAATGATAGCCCCGCGGATGCGGAGGAACGCGAACGCACGAAAGTCATGCCCACGAGAAGCATCGAACCTGCTGGCAGCTTCAACCAGCCCAAGGTAGCCGGCTGCCACAAACTCCTCGCGCAAGGCTTTAGGGAACTTTCGCGTGCGAATCAGCCGGGAAACCACATCCTGAACGAATGAGTGATACTTCGTTATCAGGGCATCTCTGCCCGACAGGGCCCGGGCCTCTCTGCCCGACAGGGCCCGGGGATCTCTGCCCGACAGGGCCAGGCGACCCCGAGATGGAGGCCGGCATCGCTCAGAAGGCGCCCTTGCGCATCGCTCCGCCTTCTTCCTGCTCTTTTGGTCCCGCTGAGTTTCTGCGCTTCGCTGCCCCATCCCCGCTCCCTCCTTACAGGCTCTCTCTACATGTTCGGAGGCTCGAAAAATTTGTTTCCTCTGCCTGGCTACAGCGGGCTTGAGTATGGCACTAACACGCCAATAGTTAAGGTTTTTTTCTCCCTTGAGGAAGGCAGCCAAGACTCTGAAAAGCTTTCCGGCGATTTTGACTTTTGCCCATTATTCCGAGTAATCTCGCGCCATTAAACAGGGATGGCTTCGATCATTCTTGAGGTTTTGCTTCGACGCACTTCAAGCTCACGACTAAAAAATTGGTGAGCGTGCCGGGGGCCTCTCATGTGCCCCGCTGAGGTGGCTCTCGGTTCTCGGTTTGCGGCTAATTCTCCAGCTCTTATTTCGGGCTGCTATTTGATCTCGCTCAACGGTTCCATGAATAGAACCGAATGGGCCGAACAGTTACTAGTGGTGTAAGCATGTCGTTTCCGCTCCATCGTCCCCGCCGCCTCCGTCGCACTCCATTCCTTCGTGACATGGTGCGAGAAACTCAGGTAGAGGTCGCAGACCTCATGGCTCCTCTCTTCGTCGTGCCCGGCGAGAAGGTAGAGCGCGAAGTGGCGTCGATGCCGGGCCAGTACCAGCTCAGCGTCGATATGGTGGCAAAGAAAGCAGCCCGGTTAGGCGATCTCGGGATTCGCTCGGTGATCCTCTTTGCTATTCCAGAGTCCAAGGATGAAGTCGGCTCTGCCGCCTGGCACCCACACGGCATCATCCCGCAGGCGATCAAGGCGATTAAGAAAGCGGCTCCGGAGATGGTTGTCGTCACAGACCTCTGCTTCTGTGAGTACACCTCGCACGGTCACTGCGGAATCATGAAGGATGGGCAGCTGCAGAACGACCCTACCCTCCCTAATCTCGTTAAGCAGGCGCTTGTGCATGCTGAGTCAGGTGCAGACATGATCGCTCCGAGCGGCATGTTGGATGGGATGGTCGCTTCCTTGCGGCACGGACTCGATGAGAATGGCTTCTCTGACATGCCGATTATGAGCTACGCCGCGAAGTTCGCGTCAGCCTTCTACGGCCCGTTCCGTGATGCCGTCCAATCCGCGCCCGAGTACGGCGACCGCAAGGGGTACCAGATGGACCCTGCCAACATTCAAGAGGCGCTGCGCGAGGTCGCACAGGATGTTGAACAGGGCGCAGATATCGTCATGGTGAAGCCAGGGCTCGCATTCCTCGACGTGCTTCGAGCCGTCAAGGAGCGCTTTGAGATGCCCACCGCGGTGTACAACGTGAGCGGCGAGTACGCGATGGTGAAGGCTGCCGCCCAAAAGGGCTGGATCGACGAGCGGCGAGTGATGCTTGAGATCCTGACAGGCTTTAAGCGCGCCGGCGCCGATATTATCCTCACCTACTTCGCGGAAGCCTTCGCGGATCTTCGAAACAAGGGCATGGCGTAGCCTCAGCGAGGCGCCACTCCACCACCCGCCAGGTCGCTCAGCAACCTCTCGTGTCCGGAGTAGAGCCTGGCGTTCCACCCCAGCCGCGCAGCGGCGTCAACGTTCTCCTGCTTGTCATCGAAAAAGAGAATAGATCGACCTCTTGCGCCGAGCAGCGATTGCACCTTCTCGTAGATCTCTGCTTTCGGTTTCGCGCAGCCGAGGATCTGGGAGGCAAAGCGCCGGTCGAAGTGCCCCATCCACTCGTAATCTCGCAACAGCTTGTCCCAGTGGATCGAGTTTGTATTGGACAGGCAGCCAACTTGAGCTCTCGTGCGCAAGCCGGGCAATAGCTCGGCGGTTGAGGATATTGTGTCACCCAGCTCCGCGTTAAAGGCTTCCACCACTAAACCGTCAGAGATCGCACTACCAAGCAGCCCGTTCACAAGCCTTGCCAGCTCTGCAGGCGTGAACTCGCGCTCGATAAAGGGGTTCCAGAGGTGCACAGCTGACTTTAGGCGAGCCTCTACTTCAGCGGGAGGCATTCGGCACTCGGCTCCGAGGGCCACGAATATCTTTGGCTGGTCAACTTCAACCAGCACCCCACCCAAGTCGAAAAGAACCCACTCTACTGAAGACATTCTTGCCCGCTAAAATCTTAGGTAACGAATCGTACAAAGCTCGCAACTCGCTATCGCCCCGTCAATCTGCCCTTATCCTGCCGAGGGAGGTTTGATTCGCTTCTCAGGGCCTCGGACTGTGATAACACCCTGTAAGCTGGGCCCCTACCCCCGAACTCTGTACCGGTACCCCAAAATACGGTATGACAACCCCGATTTTTAGAAGGAGTTCGCATGGCTACAGACACATTGGGGATCCGCCACGATTGGACAGCCGAAGAGGCTTTCGCACTCTACTCGCAGCCATTCCCTGACCTCCTGTACCAGGCTCAAACGGCGCACCGAGCTAACTTCAATCAGCACGAAGTTCAGCGCTCAACGCTCCTCTCGGTCAAGACGGGGGGCTGCCCCGAGGACTGCGCATACTGCCCTCAATCTGCCCACTACAAGACTGGCGTCGAGCGTCATGCGGTTCTTCCGAAAGATGTTGTGCGGGCCAAGGCCATGGAAGCGAAGGAGTCGGGCTCTACCCGCTTCTGCATGGGTGCTGCATGGCGCGAGGTCAAGGACGGCAAGGATTTCGACGCGATCCTCGACCTCGTGCGTGAGGTGAAGGGTGTTGGGCTTGAGGTGTGCTGCACCCTCGGCATGCTCACCGAGTCTCAAGCCGAGCGGCTTCGTGAGGCCGGATGCTACGCTTACAACCACAACCTCGACACCTCGCCTGAGTACTATGGCGAGATCATTTCAACTCGCACCTACCAAGACCGCCTGCGAACGCTCGACAACGTCCGCAAGGCAGGCATGACCGTTTGCTGCGGCGGAATCGTCGGCATGGGAGAAGGCGTAAAGGATCGCCTTGGGCTCCTCGTGCAGCTCGCCAACCAGCCAGAGCAGCCAGAGAGCGTGCCTCTCAATATGCTCGTCAAAGTTGAAGGCACTCCCCTAGCAAAGGAAGATCAGGTAGACCCGCTTGAGTTTGTCCGTCTCGTTGCGGCCGCTCGCGTCATGCTGCCCAAGTCGATGGTTCGCCTCTCGGCTGGCCGCATGCAGATGTCAGACGAGATGCAGGCATTGTGCTTCGTCGCGGGCGCCAACTCGATCTTCGCTGGCGAGAAGCTCCTCACAACCCCCAACCCGGGAGACAATCACGACAACAAGCTGATGGAGCGGCTTGGAATGCACTTCCGTGAGTCCAAAGAGTGCACGACTTCGGTCGCAGCATAACCCCCTGCTCTAGGCTCTCTCAGGCGGGATAATTCTTGTTTGGTAATCGGGGAGTTACCTACCAGAGACCCATACCGGCTTCAAGCGCTCGGGGACCTGGCTACAACTGAAAAAAGCGGGCATCTCTAAAGGACTCCTCGCGTTCTACCGTTCATAGAGGTGGAAGCGGGAGGCCTAGGCGCCTCCGGCGTTTGGTGGGGGCTTACGATGCAGATCTCAGGAAAACGAGGAAGCAGGCTTATTGAGGCCCTAAATCGGCTCGCCGAAGCTTCCTCGCTAATAGTCCCGGTGATCGCTCTCATTCTCGGTATTGGAATGGTGCGACTCTTGCCACCCAGACTCACAACGCCTCTCTTCTATTCACCGCAAGACGGAGAGAAATTTTATCAGCGGCTAGGCATCGAAGAGGTTTCTGACGTCGCTATCCTACTGGTACCTGAAGGGTGCGCGGCTGCGTGTGACAAACTCCGAGCCGATATGAGCCGAAACGGCGTGCAATACGACGAGTACGATGTGGAATCATCGTACGGCAAAGCCTTCTTCCAGAAGGCGGTTGAAGCATCTGGATCCAATGATCTCCCAAAAGTCATTGTCGGCTCTTCTATCGTTCGGCCAGATGCCATCTCAGTGAAGCGCGTGCTTGCCCGAAATGCGGAGCTAGCTCAAAAGCAGGCCCAGTCCTCGACCGAGCGATAGAAGTTTCAGAGCTGTCATAAGCAGTGCTGCATAGCCAGCCGTCGCTAAACGGCGCTTGTTCTCAGAGCGCAGCCCGCCCCCAGGGATCGATATCATTGAGCGCCTTGGCACACAGGAGCTGGGCGGTTGGATTACGCACGAACTCCATGGCTTTCTCAAAGTCGGCCGGCTTGCCCGTGCCGAGATGCCACGCAAGCGCTAACGCCTCAACCGTTTCCTGGCTCCCAAGCTCGTGCGGCTTTGCGAGGCGCGCAAGACTGTCACGTGCGAGGTCTCGCCCCCACTCCACAGCACACTCTACCCCAACCCGTTTCATCGAGTGGAGAAGCGCGGTGCCGAGATACTGCGGCCCCTCCGATTGCGGAAGCCGCAGAGCTTCGAATCTCTCTCGCGCCACGGAGTCACCAGCAACGAAGATGCCGTAGGCGAGCGCTATGAGGCTCCGAGCAGCTTCAAACTTCTCTCGCTCTCCCTGCTGGAAATGGAATCCAGGAAAACCAAAACGCCGCAGCAACATCCACTCCATACTGTCGAGGATTCGATCGGTTAGCCTATCAACCTCTTCTGACGGCTCAGAGCGAAGGCTCGGCAGCACTTTGATGAAAGAAATAGAGGCGATCTTCGCCCATGGAAGTAGGCCGTGCAGGACGGAGGAGAATGTCTCTGGTGTCGAATCCGCAAGATTTTCAACTGTCAAATCGAGCAGTCGGGCTACTGAGTCGAGGCAGAGCTCCTTGCTGCGCAGGCGAAGGTCGCCGTCATGCATGTAGGAGCCTATTCGGAACGACTCTTCAAAATCGGCGAGCGTTAAAAAAAGATCTGTCCGGATCTTACCTTGAATCTCGGAATGAGCCAGAACGGATCGAAGCGCATCGTCTACACTGTCATCCTGCGTCAGGGGTGCTAGCTGACCTAACGCCAGGATGCGCTGCAGCCGCAGATTCCAGATCTGATCCGCGACACGACCAGTCGAAACCGCCGGCACTCTGAGCAAAAGCGGCAAGATCTCGCGATTGATAGTGTCAGGGTCGAACGAGAGCCCACACTGAACAATAAGCTGCGCTCCTGCCATATGCGCACGGAACACCTCATCTGCATTCCCGCGTCGCGGCTTGACGCTACACAGCTCGAGGGCCGAGTGACCGAGCTTAGAGGCCTGAGAGCTTGGAAGAGCGCAGATCTCCTCCATGAGCCTGGCTGAATCGCTTCCCGAACGAACCGCACGGACGAATTCGGCTCCTAATGCCCGAACATCTCGGGGTCTCTGGGTGTGGGTCGGCTGCACAGCTCTAGTCCAAAAAGCGGTTTGAATCTCTCCGATCAGGCAGACTAGTCCCATTGAGGGACCCCGTAAACGGCTTTTTTCACTTCAACGTTATTGGCTAACTACTGACGGGCGAACCGCCCGGCCAGGAGCGGTCGCTCAGTTCCGGGCAACCAACGCTCCGGGTTGATATCGAGCCCTCCGCGCCGGGTGTAGAAGCATCCGACCCAGAGGGATGTCGGGGCGAGTGCCGCCATAAGGTCCGCAAAGATTAGCTCGCAACACTCCTCGTGAAATCCCTGGTGACTGCGGTGAGCACGCAAGTAGCCGACAAGTGAGCCCCTGTCGAGAACGTTTCCACGATAAGAAATAACTACGGTGCCCCAGTCGGGCTGTGACGTTACCGGGCAAAGCGACCGGAGGAGATTCGAGTGCAGCACTTCCTCCACTACACCCTCACCTCGGCGCAGCCGTCCGGGATCGTCTGCCGGAACAGCTTCGCGGTCCACGCTCTCACCCGGAGGCGCTACTATCTTGCAAGACCCCCACCATTCCGGCTCGGATACCGAGACGTTGACCTGATCAGAACCGAGCAGAGGACAGAGCCCTTGCTTCACCGCTGTGACGACATCACCGATCGATTCGTAGCGAGTGAAGTTCATACTGCCCAGAAAGAGCTTCAGGCTCTTCGATTCGACCAGGAATTGGGTGCTAGCAGGGTACTCAATCGTCGCAATGGCGACCTGAGGCAGTCCGTCGCCGTTCAACCAGGAAAGCTCGTAGCAAGTCCAACGATCCAATCCCACGAAGGGTAACGGCTCCCGAATTCCGCTCTGCGATCGCGCTTGCGACCGCGCGATCGGGAAGAGCACCGACGGGTCGAACACATCACTGTAGGGCGAGCTTTTTCCGAGAGGGTTCTGCATTAGTTCCTCGGACTCTCTGAGGCTTGCGGCGTAGTAGCTTGTGGCACGGCGAAGGAATCAATTTTATCTTCAATGTGCTCGCTAACCCACCTCTCGTCGAGCCAAGCAAGCGGAGAGACCGGCTCTCCTTGCACTCGGATCTCGTAGTGCAGATGGTCACCCCCAGCAAGCCCCGTCGCACCTGTCCGGCCGATCTCGCCCCCCTGCTCCACCGCATCTCCTTTCTTCACTGAGAGCGATGAGAGGTGGCCATAGAGCGAGGATACGCCAACGCCGTGATCCACAATCACAAGTCCACCGTATATACCGAGGTCACCCGCAAAGATTACTCGCCCCGCATTCCCCGCCACGACCCGTGCCTGAGCAACATCCGCAAGGTCTACTCCCATGTGCCGAGAGCGAGATATCTCGCTCCCGTCCAAGACATACCGTCGCCCCTCAGCAAAGGAGGCTTTTGGCGCTGCTGCCAAGGGTCGCACAAACGCCCCGCGCCACATGCGAGAACTGCAAGCTGCTTCGGCTATGACTCCCCGAATGGCGGCTTCATTAGCTCTCCGAAGCTCTTCATTGACAAGCTTGAAGTCCTTGGCGTCATCTCCACTCGGCACAACCGCCGGATGAAGCTTGCGTAATGCGTCCCGCAGCTCAGGGACTTTTCTCTGAAAGAAATCAGCCGAGAGGCGCATATCCACCTGAGGGAAGCTCTTCGGCGCGATGCGGTAGTTAAACCCCGCTGATGCGGAGTTGCCAAAATCATCCGTACCCGTGAGGCGCAAGGTGTCCTGAGTGGGAACAAAGTCGTACGGAATCGGAAAAAGCGCGAAGTACGTATTCTCCGGAAAGCCTTTTGAGGGATCAAATGCTGCCAGAGGACAGCCGGCGTAAGAAGCGCCCTTTGAAGACTCAACACCGCTCGAGGCAATCGGGCGGCCCGCGTAACGGAAAACTACCAGCTCTGCACCTCCAACAGTGCCGTTCTGCTGCACCGATAGCGGCTCAACCCGGGGCTTCGCAAAGCTAATTTGAAAATCTCTCTTAACGGTTGCTGTGTTGCGCAGTGCACTACGGTCGAGCGCTGAAACGGAAACTGTTGCAGAGCCCTCTCGAAGCTGTAGGGTGAGCGGGTCGATGTCCACGGAGATTTCCCCACTACCCACTCCACTGTGATCATAGGAGCGCTCAGCAAGAAGGTGGCTGTGGCCGTCCTGCGAGAGGGTCACTGCTACCCGAGCGAGGCCGGCAACGGGATCAACAGCCGAAATCACCAAGGTGCTTGGCTTGGCTCCCAAGCCTGCTGGAGCTGCCCTGAAGGTGATACTTGGGGGCGAGCTCTCCAGCCAAGCTAAACCGAGCGGATTCCCGGCCGAGAGAGACGAAACCGCGAGGGAGACCCCCGCAGTGGCGGTACCGACTATCGCGAGCGTGAGCCCGAAACTGCGACCAGACTGTGGTTGAATGCTGTTGAACATGCGAAAGCTCCGTTGGCCCAAGGACCAACGGACGCTAACACCTGCTCACCGCGAGAACAAGGGCAAACAGACCTTTTCCCCATTAATTGCAAGACGTTAGGCACCCCACAGATTGCCCAAAGCTTGCCGTTCCACGCGCCGATACGTTCTCAAGCTCAGCAGAAAAACTGTCGATGGTAGGGATACTTAGGGAACTCCCAACGACTCGGATATCCTAAAAGGAGTGGGATGAGGAGGCGCGTAGTGAATTCTTGGGCAAGTCGCCTGAGCTCAGGCGAGCGCGGAGCGGTCTTCATAGAAGCCGTTGTGATCGTTCCTGCCTTCATATTTCTGGTGATGGCTTCGATCCAGCTTTTTGTGATCTCGTGGCGCCTTTCTCAGGTCCAGCTCGAAGCCTCCGATCTTGCACGAACTCTCGCGATCCCCGTGAATAATGCCTACCCATGTACCCAAATAAACACCGCAGCCATCGCTTTCGGTCGCTCGGAGCTGGGGGTGATCGCTGAAGCGCCACTCACCGTTCAGGTTATGCAGCGACAACAAAACGGCAGCTACGGCCTAGCTGCTGCTCCGAACAACTGCCCGACTGCGAGCTTCGATGCCACCGAGCGTCAAACTGCTGTCGTGACCCTCACCTACCAGGCCCCACTCTTCGTTGCCCAGATTATCCCGGGTGGCGCAAACTTTACATATCGGGGTGTGGCGGTTGCAGTGCTGGAAAAACCTCGTGGAGGCACCAGTGGGTAAAAAACAGTACCGAAGACACCACCGACAGCGAGGCTCTGGATACCTTGAGTTCCTTATCGTCGCTCCCATACTTCTGCTCGTAGCCGGGAGCACCATCGAACTCGCCCGTTTTATAAAGCTGCGTCAGATAGCAGATGTCATAAGCAAAGAGGCTGCTCTTGAGGCATATCGACAGTGTGACATCACCAACATCGACGCCGGCGGAAACTCAAGCTCGGATCCGACCGTCAACACAACAACGACTACTAACGAGACTCAAGCCTGCCTGGATGATGTAGCGAGCAAGTTTCAAGCAACGATCGCCTCCACCGGCGTTGAGAATGCTCGTGTTGTCCTCTCACTCTACCGCTACGACTTCGGATTTCTCATTCCACGAGATGCTCCAACCTGCACCGCTGCGCCAAACTCATTTTTGCCGCCAATCACTTTTACCCGCATCACCACAGGAGCAATCGATTCGGCATTTCGCCTGGTCGGCGGCGTTTCAATTCAAGACCAAAAC
>CANLJX010000036.1 GCA_947491545.1 Deltaproteobacteria bacterium | reverse complement strand
TATGACCGCACTCCCGGCGAGCTGGACGGGACGTCACTTCGTTGAGGTTCTGCAGCATCCGATAACGGCGAAAAGCTTATTTACGAGCCTCTGGCTGAGCGCCACGGCCAGTGCACTAACAGCCATGGTCGGCTTCCTGACTGCATATATCGTTGTGCGTTGGCGCGGGCCGACGAGAGCCCTCTTCGAGGCCTTATCGATCGTCCCATTAGCAGTGCCAGGCATCGTGTTCGCGTTCGGCTACGCTGGAGCCTTCGCCGGGACACCTCTCGACAACCGGATCAACCCCTTTCCGCTCCTGATCGCAGCTTACGTAATTCGACGACTGCCTGCGATGGTGCGTTCAGCCGCCGCCGGCCTCGAAGAGGCCAACCAGGCGCTTGAGGAGGCAGGCCTCATGGCGGGCGCATCCCCGCTGCAGGTTACCCGAAAGATCCTTTTTCCGCTTACAGCGCGGCACCTCGCTGTTGGAGCGATCCTCACCTTCGCCTACTCAATGATCGAAGTGAGCGACGGTCTCCTGCTTGCCCTTGAGGAGCGCTTCTACCCTGTCTCAAAGGCGATCTACGCATTGATGGGGCGGCCGGACGGGCTGGAGCTTGCCGCTGCGCTGGGCTCAATCGTCATGCTCATAATGGTAGTCGCTTTCTACGCGACGGAGGTGCTGTCCGGGCGGGGAAAGACGAAGCTGCTCGGCCTTGCAGTGGGGCTTCTCGTCCTGCCGTGCAGCCTGGCCCACGCCGAGCCAGACGAAGTTGTCGTAGTGAGCGCCCACTGGGAGGGCATGAAGCGCGAATTCGAGTGGGCCTTCACGGAGAGCTATCGCAAGAAAACAGGACGGGAGGTTCGTGTCCGTTGGCTCGACCTAGGCGGCGTGAGCGATATCGTTAAGTACCTCAAGGGGCGCTTCCGCTCAGACCCGGCTTCGCTTGGAGTTGATGTCATGTTCGCCGGCGGAACGGATGTATTCTTGGACCTTGAGCGTGAAGGGCTGCTTGCGCCCACGGCAGTTTCCCCAGCTATCCTCTCTCGAATACCGCAGCAACTCGGTGGCTCCCCACTCTACTCGCACAACGGCTCTTGGTTCGCTGCCGCGCTTAGCACCTTCGGCATCGTCTTCAATCGTCCCGCCCTGCAGCGCCTCCACCTGCCTGAGCCTACCTCGTGGGCCGACCTGGCTAAGCCTGAATACTTTGACCTCGTCGGTGCTGGAGATCCGCGAAAGAGCGGAAGCATGCACGCTATGTACGAGATAATCTTGCAGGGATACGGCTGGCGAGACGGCTGGCGCCTGATAGAGCAGATAGGATCAAACGTAAGAAACTTCTCCGGTGGTGCCAGCCAAATCGGAAAGGATGTAGCGACCGCTGAGATGGCGCTTGGACTGGCTATCGACAGTTACGGCTTGGACCTGCTCCGCCGCTACGGCAGCGAGCGGATCGGGTTCGCCGTCCCAACAGATCTCCCTGCTGTAAACGGAGACGGAATCGCAATTCTTCGAAACGCACCACACCCCGACGTGGCCAGGGAGTTCCTTGAGTTTGTTCTCTCTGAAGCTGGGCAGAAGATCTTCTTTACGAAGATAGGCGTCCCGGGTGGCCCAGTACGCTACGAGATCGGGAAGTTCTCTGTTATGCCTGACCTGTACGGCAAGGTGCCTGCCGCAACGGTTGTGCAGATCAACCCGTTTGCCATGCGTGGGCTGGTTCCTTCCCGAGCAGACCTCGCTGCCACACGGTGGAGCCTCGTTAACGATATTTTCGGTGCCTTCATCATCGATGCACACGACAGCCTCGTTTCTCGCTGCCGCGCCTCCTCGGCCGGAGAAGGGTGCCTTAGGGGGGTGCCGGTCACAGAGGAGCAAGCCGGCCAGCTCCTAGCCGCTGGCGCCTGGGGTGCCGATCCAGCCCTGCGTGGAAAGATGTTGCGAGAATGGGGCAACGCAGCCCGCAGTGGAAGCGTTGGGTTCGTCGCAAGGATCGCCTGGATACCCTCGGCACTGTTCGGCTTCGCACTCCTCCTTGCGGCCGGACGATCGCTCCGGAAGGCGCTTAGGTAGTTTTCGCGCAACCTTCTCCCTAGCAGCCACGAACACCTCCATTCCAGCCGCAACAAGGAATCTTTGTTTACTAGGAGTCGCGCATGCAAACTCAGCCGGTGTTTCCATATTCATGCCAACCAACACAGGGCTACCAGCCAGCAGACCCTGTGAATCGCACGAGTGAGTGGCTCTTCGTCTCATTCGGCCAAGCAACATTTGATGCCGAGGGCCTTGAGGGGCCGGGGCGCTTCTTCTCCCGAGCGCTTCACTGGCCCGGTGGCGCAAGTGGCGCAACGATCGGTCGGGGTTATGACATGGGGAGCCGCACCGCCGCGCAAATACAGGCCGAACTCACATCAGCAGGCGTGGCTTCCGCAGGCGCCGAGCTGCTATCGCGAGCTGCAGGCCTTCGGGGTGCTGCTGCCAAGGAGTTCTTTGAAAGAGAACGCTGCTCTGCGCCAGTTCTCACCCTCCAAGAACAAAACAGGCTGTACGAGCAGGTAACAATGCCCGAAACAGTTCGTGACGTTCAGCGCATTCTTTCGAAGCCCGACGTTGTGGCAACGTACGGCTCTGTTTCCTGGGCTGAGCTGCCTCTCCCTGCACAGGAGATCCTGTTTGACTTGCGCTACCGCGGGGACTACACCGCCGGGACTCGTGAATTTTTGCAGCCACTTCTCGTAGCCAAAGATTGGAAAGGAGTAGCTGACCTAATGCAGGACCACTCCCGTTGGATAAGCCGGGGAGTGCCTGCGGGACGGGCCCTCGCTCGTGCAAAAATGGCTGAGGGTCTCCGAGATCAGGAGAAGTTTCTCGCGGAGCGTTAAAGGTCAAGGGTCTCCCCGAGAGCTGCCTTGAGTGCCCGCGCCTCCTCCTTGTTGCGCTTGATGTCTTTGAGCCGGCTGTTGAACAGTGACCAGAAAAGAGGCTGCGGGAGGCGCTCGCGGTCCCGTGCTAGGCGCAGGACCGTCTCCTGAAGAGAGGAAACTTCCTTGGCTATCACTGAGCGCTCGGTCGGCTGATCGTCTTCTTCTAGAGTCTTGTTCTCCACCCTTTTAGTGTAGCTCGAAGCACTTGTTAGTGCGAGCAGTAACTTGGAGGGCGACTATCCAACGGCCGTGCGAGCAGGCACTTCGCCACGCCAGCGGCGGTAGTCATTGAGGATTCTGACTGCATACCGCATAACCTCACCCGGTATGCGCCTCTTCCCCTTTCCCGCGGACTCGACATGTCCCGGTCCCCAGTTGTAGGCGACAAGGGTCATCACCTTGTCCCCGCCGTAGCCTTCCTCAAGCTCCTTGAGAAACGTGATTCCAAGCCTAAGATTCTGCTCGGTGTCGTACAGTTCAACCTTTCGCACGTTTAGCTTATCGGCGAGATAGGCGCCCGTTTTCGGCATTATCTGCATCAGGCCTCGCGCGCCGACGTGCGACTTGGCGAGGGCGTTGAAGCCGCTCTCAGATTTCACAACCGCGGCAACGAACAGCGGGTCGTAGTCCTGCGCCAGGCTCTCGCGCACGATGCGCTCGGCGAGCAGCTTCGGGTCTTTGTGCTTGGGGGAGTGGAGCTGGATAATTTTTAGCACCCGCTGCGTAAGAGCAGATCGAGAAGACCTAGGGACCTCGGGGCGATAGCTGCGAAGCGCATCCTCTGCCTTCTTCGTGACGGAAAGTTTCGCGGAGCTACCCGCTCTCCCTGACCGAACATGTGCCCTTCTCCCTCCGCTCACGGGCTCAGCCCGGCTAGAGAGTTGCTGGTCCTTGAAACCGACCGGCGTCGTGCGCTCGCGCTCAATGTAAACAGCTCGATGGTAGGTTGCCTTAAGGTAGTGCTGCGCGACCTCTCTCGCACGAGAGTGCAGTGATTCGGTGGCTACAGCGGGGTCGTTTTCGCTTGCACTGCGACTTGCCTCGATAAGGTCAAGCTCCTCGCGGGATGGCTCGCCACCATGGGGGAAGATCGCGCCGTAAGCTGCACCGGTCGCAAACATAAGCCCGATTAGGAACGCGCCTGCTGGGGAGACCGGCTTTTTCAGTGACGCGTCGCCATCGGCTCGGGGCTGGCACTCGGCCGACCCTGGGCACTTAGGTGCTGCGATTATCCTGCCGCAGGGCAGTGTCGGCGCAGGGGTACTGGCGAGCGGAACTCTGGATAGATCGGCGGACATATCAAACCCATATCGCGCCAGCCGACCCAGATGGTTCAGGCAAAAAGTGGCTATTATTGAGCTAACCCCCTGAGAGTACGTAGGGCAGCGGACGAAAAGTGACCGCGTAGGACCTGTCGGCTACCCCAGGAGCCCTAAGAGCTCGTCGCGGCTTAGGGCGACCTCGCTACGCTCCCCGACAACCTCTCTTGAGAGATCACGCTTCCTGGCCTGGAGCGCCAGAATCTTCTCCTCGACGGTACCCTGAGCCACCAGACGGTGGACTACTACCGGAGACTCCTGGCCGATGCGATGAGCCCGATCAGCGGCCTGGTCCTCAGCGGCGGGATTCCACCAGGGGTCTAGAATGTACACATGATCCGCAGCCGTTAACGTAAGGCCTAGACCTCCTGCCTTGAGCGAAAGCAGCATGACGTCTGGGCCCTCAGGGCGCTGAAAGTCGTCCACAACTTTCTGCCGGTCGCCAGTGGAACCATCGATCCGCGAGAACCGCAGTCGCTGGGCTGCTAGCCGCGGCTCGACAAGGTCAAGCAGCGACGTCCACTGGGAGAACACGAGAGCACGATGCCCCTGTTCTACCGAATTCGAGAGCGCCTCCAGCAGCAGGTCGACCTTACTTGAGCCCTCAGCCAAAACTCCAGGCAGGAGCGCACCGTGGCAGCAGGCCTGCCGCAACCTAAGCAGCGCCTCCAGCACCGCGAGCGGGCTCGCGCCATCCTGCATCAAGCCTGAAGCCTCGCTGCGAGTTGCCAGAAGAATTGCTTCGTAACGCTGCCGCTCTTCGAGCGAAAGCTCACACTCGAGCACGACCTCTGTCTTGGGCGGAAGCTCCGTGGCCACATCCCGCTTTAGTCGGCGCAATATGAACGGGGCAACTCTCCGCCGCAGCTCGGCAGACCGAGTGGCACTTCCCGCCGCTATCGGATCGGCGTATCGCCGCTCGAAGTCGGAGCGGGATCCGAGCAGTCCCGGCTGAAGGAAGTGCATCTGGCTCCAGAGATCGAGAAGCGAGTTCTCAACCGGCGTGCCGCTCAAGCTTAGCCGCCATTTAGCGGGCAATAAAAACGCCGCCCGCGCCGTAGCGCTCTCAGGATTACGAATGAGCTGCGCCTCATCCAAGACCACCGTGTCCCACTCAATCTTGCAAAGCTCCTCGATATCCTGCCGCAACAGGCCATAGCTCGTAACGAGAATATCGGGCAGCTCGCTCAGCGAGCGGCCACTGCCGTGATACAGAGAGCAGCGCAAGCTTGGCCGAAATCGGCCGGCCTGAACCTGCCACGAGCGCAGGACGGACGTCGGGGCCACCACAAGGGTGCGCCCCTGGACAACACTCAGGGCCTGCACAGTCTTGCCGAGCCCCATGTCGTCGGCAAGCAAGCCACACAGCCCGTAGTCGCGCAGAAATGAGAGCCACGCCACCCCCTTCTCCTGGTATGGCCGAAGCGCAGCCTGAAGTCCGTCTGGCAGCGTCGGCAGGGCAAGCGTTTCACGCTCGTGAAGCCCTCTTCGAAGCTGCTCGAAGTATGCCGGCGCAGCGATCCCCAGAGCGTTACAAGCTTCATCGATGTCCGGCAGGAGCGCTGCCGGAGCCGCGCGCTTCCCCTCCTTCCGCTCGGCCAACAACCGAGCTACCACATCTCTGTGCTGATCAAGAAAAACTGTTGGAATAGAGAACCAGCCCTCGCCCGAGACATGCCAGACACGACGACCCGTATCGGCCGCACTAAGAACATCCTGCGGAGAGATCTCTGCTCCGGCCGCAGATTTAAGCCTTAGCGAGAGACCCGCCGCGTCACCCTCAAGCGAGACCGAGAGCTCGCCCAAAGGGCGAAAAGCTGAGAGCGATTCGCCCGTAGTGTCCCAGCCGCGCAGGCGTTCGGCAAAAGCCGCAGATTGAGCACCAGAGAACCCTCTCGCTTCGCCAAGCTTCAGCCCCAGCCGCACCTCAAGATCGCGCGCGAGCCGGCCTTCCTCTGCCGGGTCGCGAATCGGCACCTCCCGGGCGGAGCGCAGCTCAAGCTTCCCCAAGCGGACCTCCGCAAAGGCGGGATTTCCGTACACAAGCCTCGGGATAACGGTAAGCGATCCAGCGTCGCTGCTAACAACCGTTTCGAGAACAATCCGCGGCGTCGCCGTTCGCGCGCGAGGCAGGACGGTGCTCTGTACCTCCACCTCCAGCTTAGCCCGAAGAGCTGGAATCACCCGAGACGCAAGGTGAGCCCCCTCCTCGCGCGGAAAGAATCTCCCTTCTCCTTGCAGCTCAAGGAGCTCCTCTGCCCCTAGGCCGCTATCAGCTATGGCATAGAGAACGCCTTCCTTTAACGCCACCCCATTCGAGAATCGCTCATCGACATCAACTGAGAGAACCCAACGAATTCGCCAGCCATCACGCTCCTCCGTAACGACAAGCTTCGGTCGTAGCGGCTCGGATGATGCGGTAATCGGCGCCCCCTCCAGCTCAACACAGGAGACGCGGGAGAGAGCTTGAACCAGAAGTCCCATGACGCGCGGCTCAAGTACCCCGCCCTTCGCTCCCACAAGCACATGCTCGACAAGCATATCCGCTTCGCTTGCGACTAAGGAACGCCCACCACTGCGCAACGCCTCTGCGAGAGTTCCACGCACACCCTCCCGTGCGCCTCCAAATATGAGAGCGCGCGAAAAGGCCAGGAACCGTCGCTCTCTTGTAAAGGCGTGCACGACCGACGCACCCCCCTGGCTGCGGGAAGTGTTGGGGGATGCGAGCCGCCCCTGCCGGGCGCACAACACCGCTGCTATCACGTGTCGACACGGATCCTCGTCGAGCGTGCAGTCACACTGCCATGCTTCATTCTGGTCGGAGAGCGCCACTGAGCGTACGGGATCCCGGGGCCCAGTCATCAGCCGAAAGAACCGCTCGCCATCCTGGCTCAGCCGCCATTCTACAACCTCAGCATTACGAGACAGTTCGACCCCGGCTGACCAGGCTGCTGGATCGGCGAGCTCCTTCGTGAGCGCGAAGAGCCTATCCATATGGCGATTGGGACGGAGCGCGCACCTCTCCGCTAGCCGCATGCAGATCACAACTGGCGAAAAGCTCGCTCCTCGTCACCGTCGCACGCTCAACGAGGATCAGCAGGTCTCGCGAACACTTTGCTTGCTTGACGGAATCAAACCAATCGATTGACCGGCGCTTGTGCGCGTAGTTTAACCACTGCTTCATGCGGGCACAGGTCCTGCGGTCGGCCTCGCCGTACTCGCGCGAGAGGCGACTCAGGGCACGCATAATCCCTAGCCAACCCAAAGTGCTGGCTCCTAGCCCCTCTGTTGCGGGCGAAAGCCCTAGCGACAGCGCGCAATCCCGCACGAGAGTGAGGTTAGCGAGGGCCCCCCGACCGACCATAAAGTGCTCACAACCGCTCTGGTCTTGGCAGCGCTTTAAGTCATCAACGCTCCAGATCTCACCGTTGGCTACTACGGGGATATTCAGCGCCGCACGAACGCGCCCAATCGGCTCCCAGTAGGCCGGAGGCGTGTACCCCTGCATCTTCGTTCGGCCGTGAATCGTTATCCAGGCAGCACCTCCACGAGCGGCGCGCTCGGCGTTGTGCTGTATCGCTTCAGGGTCATCCCATCCGAGCCGGAGCTTCGCTGAGACGGGAATGCCCAAAGGCACTGCCGAGCGCACCGCCCGGACAATCGCCTCGATTCGCTCTGGGTGCTTTAGCAGCGTTGCTCCTCCATCGTGCCGATTAACGGTCGGCGCTGGGCATCCAAAATTAAGGTCGATTCCCTGAGCGCCACAAGATACAGCTCGGCTGGCTGATTCGGCTAGCCGCTCTGGGTCACCACCCAAGAGCTGCAGCTCAACAGGGGCGCCGCTGGCTGTGCGAGCACCACACTCAAGCTCAGGCATAGTCTTGCGAAACACGTGCTCGGGGGGCACGAGCGCCGAAATCCGGAGGAACTCAGTGACGCAGTACGAGAAGGGCATGACGGAAGTGAGCAGCCTGCGCATCAGCGCATCTGTAATGCCGTCCATCGGCGCCAGAACGAGCGCCGGTCTGCCCTTCGTAATGTACATCTTATTACAACGCCTTTGGGGCGGTCGCGCCGAGCGAGGCCACAATCGACTTAAGATCGTCGCTAAGGACCCCTCTAAAGGCCTCCATCGGAACCACGATCTCGGTGGCTCCGAAAACGTACGGAGCTATCTCGTACGGGTTGTAGTGAATCACTAGCCCCCCGGGAGTAATTCCGAAATTGTCCGGAACTGCAATCGGCTCGCCTGGCTTTACGAAGAAGCCGGCTTGAGACAGCGACTCTTTCGCCGGCACCTCCCTGGCACGCCGGAATTCGGTCTCAACAAGCCTCTCAAAGATTGCGCGTGAATTTGGGGAAATTAGGTCCGCAATCGTGAGCCGCTTGCCACTCTTCACGTCGAAGGTCATCAGGCGCCGCTCACTGAAGCCGTGCGCGCCCCCGAGGAACCCCTCGCTGTGGATATCGAGGGACAGGACATCAGCGTTTTGAAACAGCAAGGTCGCAGAGCGCGTTATCTCCCAGTCACCGAGAGTGTCGCTCATGCCAGGCTGAGTCCCCTCGTCGTAGCGAACCTGAAGCTCTGCCATCAGGACATCTTTCGTGGACTGCGCGTCCTCGCTGTTAATCGGGGCGTACAGGGCTGCTTGGACGTCGCGCTCTACAAGCTCTCGCAGCGCGGGCGAGAGGTCCGAGGGTAGTTCAGGCACCGCACCTATCGAGGCCCGAATACAAGGCAGCGGGCTGCACGCACCAATAAGCTCCGGCTCCGGAGCGGCACTCGGAACACCACTGCCGAACCCAGGCGCACAGCCGGCCTCCAGCAGCCAAAAAAGACCGGCTAGCCCCTTAAGAATCAAAGAATTGTATCGCCTCATAACCGCCTCCGTGACGGGGCAAGAATACCCCCCCAGAGCATGGCTCGTCAAAGAGCTAATCCGGACAGCACGACTGACGCAAAACTGGCGACTTACTGGGCTTTTACCTTGCCTCGCAGCGAGCGGCCCCGCTTCAGCGTTGCTGCCATGTAATCACGGTTGAGCTGCGCGATGTACTTAATGCTAATACCCTTCGGGCATGCCTCCTGGCACTCGCCGTGGTTGGTGCAGCCTCCAAACATCTCCTGGTCCATCTGGTGAACCATGTGAAGAACGCGCTGCGTGCGCTCAGGCTGCCCCTGCGGAAGCAGCCCAAGGTGCGTCACCTTCGCCGCTGTGAAGAGCATCGCTGAGCCATTCGGGCAGGCCGCAACACAAGCGCCACAGCCGATGCAGGCTGCGGCATCGAACGCCTCGTCAGCGAGGTCCTTCTCAATCGGGAGCGAGTTAGCTTCAGGCGCGGCGCCAGTCTGAACCGACACGTAGCCACCAGCCTGCTGAATGCGGTCAAATGCCGAACGGTCCGTAACGAGATCCTTAACAACCGGAAAGGCGCCGGCCCTGAACGGCTCGATGTAGATCACATCCCCGTCCTTGAAGGTACGCATGTGAAGCTGACAGGCGGTGGTGAGCTTCTTCGGGCCGTGAGCCCTGCCATTGATAGACATTGAGCACGAGCCGCAGATCCCCTCCCGACAGTCGTGCTCGAAGGCGATCGGCTGCTCTGCAGCCTCAACCAGCTTCTCGTTGAGCATGTCGAGCATCTCCAGGAACGAGGAGTCCTCGCTCACGCCGTCAAGCTTGTACTCAGCGAAGCCGCCTGGCGACGACGCTCTCTCCTGTCTCCAAACAAACAAAGTCAGGTTCATCTTTCGCTCTCCTTACTTATAGCTGCGCGTCGCCAGGTGCGCGTTCTCAAAACTAAGAGGCTCTTTCGACATCTCATGACCGCCCCCGTGCTTCGAGCTCCAAACTGAGACATGGCAGTAATCCGCGTCGTTGCGCTGCGCCTCGCCGTCCTCTGTCTGGTGCTCCTCCCGGAAGTGTCCGCCGCAGGACTCACTGCGGCTGAGGGCATCCATGCACATCAGCTCCGCGAACTCGAAGAAGTCAGCAACTCGGCCCGCCTTCTCAAGCTCCTGATTGAGCTCCGTCCCAGAGCCCGAAACTCGGGCGTTCTGCCAAAACTCAGCACGCAGCTCAGCTAGGGATGCGATCGCCTCCTTGAGCCCCCCAGCCGAGCGGGACATGCCACACTTATCCCACATGATCCGCCCCATCTTTCGGTGGTAGTGGTCGACGGGCTTCGTGCCCTGCAGCGACAGGAACGACTTCAGCCGACCGTTGACGCGCTCCTCGGCAGCGCGCACTTCAGGGTGATCGTTCGCAACGCCGCCTGGCTTCTGCTGCGCCAGATAGTCGCCGATCGTGTACGGGATCACGAAGTACCCGTCAGCAAGCCCCTGCATCAGGGCGCTTGCCCCGAGGCGGTTGGCTCCGTGGTCCGAGAAGTTCGCTTCACCGATCGCAAAGAGCCCGGGGATCGTGGTCATCAAGTTGTAGTCAACCCACAAACCACCCATGGTGTAGTGCGGCGCAGGGTAAATTCTCATCGGCATCTCGTACGGATTCTCGCCCGAGATGTTGTGGTACATGTCAAAGAGGTTGCCGTAACGTGACTCGATCGCGTCTCGCCCGAGCCGCTTAATAGAGTCGGAGAAGTCCAGGTAAACGCCGAGCCCCATCGACCCCACGCCGTACCCTGCGTCACAGCGCTCCTTAGCAGCGCGCGAGGCGATGTCACGCGGCGAGAGATTTCCGAAGCTCGGGTAGCGCCTCTCGAGGTAGTAGTCGCGCTCGCCCTCTGGGATCTCAGATGCCGGGCGGCGATCCCCCTGCTTCTTCGGAACCCAAACGCGCCCATCGTTGCGCAGCGATTCGCTCATGAGGGTAAGCTTCGACTGATGCTCTCCTGACACCGGAATGCTAGTGGGGTGAATCTGTGTGTAGCACGGGTTCGCCATGCCAGCGCCGTGGCGGTATGCGCGCCAGATAGCGGTGACGTTGCACCCCTTGGCGTTCGTAGAGAGGTAGAAAACGTTTGAGTACCCGCCCGTGCCGAGCACCACGGCGTCTGCAACGTGAGACTCTATCTTCCCAGTTCGAAGATGCCGCGTGACTATGCCGCGGCACTTGCCGTCGATCATGATAAAGTCGAGCAGCTCAGTGCCCGAGTGCATCTCAACCGAACCAGAGTGGACCTGGCGATTAAGAGCCGCGTAGGCGCCGAGGAGAAGCTGCTGGCCGGTCTGGCCCTTTGCATAAAAGGTGCGCGACACCTGCGCGCCACCAAACGAGCGGTTGGCGAGGAGCCCGCCATACTCACGCGCAAAAGGAACCCCCTGCGCAACGCACTGGTCGATGATATTCACGCTTAGCTCAGCAAGCCGATAGACGTTCGCTTCGCGCGCCCGGAAGTCTCCGCCCTTGATCGTGTCGTAGAAGAGCCGATAAACGCTGTCGCCGTCGTTCTGGTAGTTCTTTGCGGCGTTAATTCCGCCCTGCGCCGCGATGCTGTGCGCCCTGCGAGGCGAATCCTGAAAGCAGAACGCTTTGACCCTGTATCCGAGCTCGCCGAACGACGCGGCTGCGGAGGCGCCCGCCAGTCCAGTGCCAACGACGATGATTGAGTACTTCCGCTTATTGGCGGGATTCACGAGCTTAATGCTCGCTTTGTGCTTCTGCCACTTCCCCTCAAGCGGGCCGGCTGGAATCTTTGAATTGAGCTCGAGTGCCATAGTATCTCCCGATGACCTTTCTTTACTGCGCAACCGCCTGAACCGGCGCCTGAACCGGCGCCTGCAGAACCCCTGCTGCGACGGAAACCGGAACGGCAGAGAAACCAACAAAGATCGCCACTGCAAGAACCTTAGCTGCCGCGCGAATCGTCTTGTTCCAGCGGGGCGTGTCCACTCCCAGAGTCTGAAAACAGCTCCAGGTGCCGTGGTAGAGGTGCAGCCCGAGAAGCGCCATAGAGACAACGTAGAAGGCGACTAGCACCGGGCTCTGAAACGCGCTGTACACGTTTGCGTAGACTCTTCCCTCGACGAAGCCACGGTAGTGAACCGAACCGGTCGTCAGGTGCAGGATATGAAAAGTGATAAACACAATCAGAAACAGCCCGCCGTAGAGCATCGTGCGCGAGGCTGCATTGGCTGAGCGGTACGACGTCACCTTGTATCCAGCCGGCTTCGCGACGCGGTTAAGACGGGCGAGCTGAATACCGCTCATGGCATGCAACACGACACAGACCAGGAGCACCACTCGAACGATCCAGAGGAAGCCTGCATGACCAAACATCTCTGAGCCCATCTCCCGCAGGAACTCACCGTAGTGGTCGATCTTGTAAACGCCGGTTGACGGGTCTGCTCCTGCGAAGATCTTGAGGTTCCCCGCCATGTGCCCGGCTACGAACCCGATCAGCACCAGGCCCGTGAGGGCCATGACGATTTTCTTTCCGACCGTCGACCCGTAGAAATCCCTAACTAAGCTCATGAGAGTTACCTCCAAATCTGCCCCAACAAGACGGGGAGAACAAAATGGGACAACGACGCTTACTGACCGCCGCACGGCTCTTGAGAGGTATCCCTTCCTAGTGAGCGGAGACCGACCTGCAGGACGACCGCCTGAGAAGGCGCCGCTAGAGGTACTTTAGCCGAGCTGACAGATAGTGGGAACACGCAAAAGCTCCCCAAGGGGTATACCCGACAGCCCTCCCGCTCTTGACAGGAGAACCGGCTTTACGCTGCATAAAAGCCCCGGAGACGACCCCGCATGCCTCGATAAGTTCTCTAGTCGGGGCGGCAGCGCAACTCTATACTTAAGTGGTGAATCCGAGCCTCTACCAGATAAACACCCGGGTCTTGCTGCCAACACTGGGGCGTGACGCAACCCTTGACCATGTCCCAGATCAGCACTTAGACCGCCTCGCCTCAAGTGGCTTCGACTGGGTGTGGCTTCTTGGGGTTTGGACAATCGGTCCCACGGGGCGTTTCCTCTCACGCAGTACCCCATCCTGGCGACGCGAATTCGGAGAGGTGCTACCTGACCTAACCGACGCCGACATCTGCGGGTCGCCGTTCGCGGTCACGAGCTACCACGTCGACCCCGGACTCGGAGGCGATTCGGCCCTAGCCCGCTTCCGGGAACGGCTGCGCAAACGCGGAATAAAGCTCATGCTCGATTTTGTGCCGAACCATGTTGGGCACGATCACCCCTGGACGATCTCAAACCCAGAGTTCTTCTTCTCCGGAACCGAGGCGCAGCTTGTAAAAGACCCGCAGCGCTGGGTCCGGACACCGTCGGGGGGAATCTTCGCCCTGGGGAGGGACCCAAATTTTCCGGGGTGGCCAGACACACTTCAGCTTAACTACTACTGCCCAGAGCTTCGCGATGCCATGATCGACGAGCTCTCCTCGGTAGCCAAACGCTGTGACGGCGTACGATGCGACATGGCGATGCTGCTCGAACCCGAGGTGTTCGCTAAGACGTGGGGAGAACTCTTCAAGCCACAACCGCCCGAGCTGCCGCTCTTCTGGCCAGACGCAATCTCAGCCGTTCGGGGCGAGCACCCAGACTTCCTCTTCCTCGCTGAGGTGTACTGGGGATACGAGTTTAAGCTGCAGCAGCATGGATTCGACTACGCCTACGACAAAACCCTCTACGATCGTCTCCTTTCGCTAAAGGCCCCGGAGGTGAAGAGCCACCTAATCGCCCCGCTCTCGTACCAGACCAAGCTGGCAAGGTTCCTGGAGAACCACGACGAGCCGCGCATCGCAGCTAAGCTCCCTGTTGCAGCGCACAAAGCAGCAGCCGCAATCACCTACCTCGCTCCCGGCATGCGCTTCTTCTTCGACGGGCAGTTTGAGGGGAAGCGCGTAAGGGTTCCCGTGCACCTCTGTCGCGCGCCGAAAGAGAAGCCGATTCCAGAGATATCCGACTTCTACAAGGCACTCCTGCCAATCGTTCAGAGCATTCCCTGTCGGATCGGCGCATGGAATCTCCTCGATCCACAACCCGCCTGGAGCGGCAACCCCACACACGAGAACTTTATTTGCTACCTTCTCGAGCACCCCCTCGACCACCTACTGCTCGTGGTGAACTACTCCTCGTATCGCAGCCAATGTACGGTGAAACTCCCCCACCGCGGCTGGCTCGAGGGGAGCGTTGAGCTGCGCGATCGCCTCTCGCGCGAGCGCTACCGCCACTCGGCAACAGATCTGCACAACACCGGTCTGTATGTAGACCTGCCCGAGTGGGGCATCCACCTCTTCTCGCTTGAGTGCCTGTAGGGCGCACGTGCGCTGGCTTACGAAAACCGAGACCTGCAAGCCCGCACCTGCTACAATACCCAGATGCTCACCCCGTCTTCGGAAGAAAACCGCCTGCCGATCGAGGAGCACTTAGAAGAGATCTCTTCAGGCGTCGAGAAGCACCGTGTCACCCTGCTTGAAGCGCCTCCAGGCAGCGGAAAAACGACTCTGCTTCCCCTGCATCTCGCAAAGAAGCTCTTGATCGATGGCAAGAAGATCCTCGTGCTGCAGCCACGCCGCGTCGCCGCTCGCGCAGTAGCCACCCGCATGGCGAGCCTCCTCGGCGAACGGGTTGGGGAAACCGTTGGCTACCAAGTCCGGATGGAGCGCGTCGCAGGGCCGCGCACCCGGATCGAAGTAATCACGGAGGGGCTGCTGACTAGGCGCCTCATCTCCGAGCCGGACCTGCCGGATGTTGGTCTCATTATTTTCGATGAGTTCCACGAGCGTAGCCTGCAGTCCGATCTCTCAGTCGTTATGGCAATCGAGGCGGCGGGGAGCCTGCGGCCTGACCTGCGAATCGTAGTCATGTCTGCCACCCTCGGAGAGCAGCCAAACTCCGGGCTCCTGCATGACGCTTGGCGCTACAACTTCAGCGCGAGGCCGTTTCCGCTCGTAGTGAAGTATTCACCCCCGCCGCCTCGCGTTCCGGTTTGGGAGAGCGTGGCGCGCGCAATCGTGGATGCCGCGTCGCGGCTACAGGGCGATCTCTTGGCGTTCCTCCCCGGCCGGTTCGAGATCGAGCGGACCAGAGAGCTTGTCGAAGCGAGGCTTGCAGAGTGCACAGTCCTTGAGCTCTACGGCGAGCAGCCGCTCTCTGAGCAGATAAAGGCGCTCAAGCCCAGCCCCAGCGGCGCCCGAAAGATCATCATCTCAAGCCCAATCGCCGAAACCAGCCTTACGATCGACGGAGTCCGAATCGTAGTTGATTCAGGGCTGCACAAAGTGGCCCGAAGCAATCCCCACGGCGTTTCCCTCTTGTCGACCGAGCGTATAACTCAAGATGCCGCGGAGCAGCGCGCCGGTCGAGCCGCACGAACCGCCCCCGGGACCTGCATTCGCCTCTGGAGCGAACACGAGCAGCGCGCGATGCGGGCACATCGCGAGCCGGAGGTGCTTCGGGCAGATCTAACACCGACCCTTCTCGACCTTGCAGCCTGGGGCACTTCCGACCCCGCCAACTTTGCCTGGATAACAGCCCCCTCGAACGCGCAGGTGGCAGCCGCATCGTCTTCGCTCAGAGCGATGAAGGCGGTGGACCCTGGGGGGCGGATCACTGAGCACGGCCGCGTGCTGTCTTCGCTCGGCACTCACCCAGCCCTTGCAGGAATGTGCCTCGCTGCCCGCGCGTCGGGACATGCGCGGCTTGCTGCAACGATCCTCGCCGTCCTTGAGGACCGGAAGCAGCGGCGCAGCTCAGCAGACCTATCGAGCTCCCTCTCTGAGGGCGCGCTCTCGCAGCGAGTGCGCGAAGTCCGGAATCGCTGGCTCTCGCGAATCGAGTCGCTCCACGCCCTGCCGCAAGAGACTCGGGTTACGGAACATTCAGCCGCTGCCTACCTGCTAGCGTCCGCCTTCCCCGGGCGAATAGCTCGGCAGCGACAGCCGGGAAGCGAGCGCTATCTGCTGGCCTGTGCACAGGGAGCTGCCCTAGCACCTAACGACCCGCTGCGAAGGCACGAGTTCATCGTCGCCGTCGAGCTACAGGATGCCGATGGCGATCTTCGTATCCTCGCTGCAGTGCCCCTACAGCCCGAGCTGCTGGCCGGCCCCCTCGCCAAGCACCTCTCGCGTCGAACCGAGAGCACCTTCGATACGGCGCGCGGTGCCCTTGAAACTCGCGAAGTCGAACTGCTCGGAGCGATTGAGCTCAAGCAACGCAGCGTGACGGCAGGCTCTCCAGACGATGCCCAGGCCGCGCTCCTTTCCTTCCTGTGCTCCGAAGAGGGCTGGAGGCGACTACCCATGAGCGCTACTGCCGAGAACCTGACTCAACGCACGGAATGGGTGCGGCGAACCGTGCCTTCCGCCCAGCTCCCCGACAGCTCTAATGCTGCCCTGCGGGTGACGGTCAAAGACTGGCTCGCCCCTTTTCTGGGACACAACGTCACACTGCAGTCGATCAGCGCTGAGCTAGTCGAGCAAGCTCTCCTGGCTCGCCTAAGCCATCCGCAGCGCACTTCCCTAGAGCGGGAGGCGCCTTCGCACTTGCGCCTCAAAAGCGGGCGCCTGCGTCCTATCCGTTACGACCAGCCAGAGGGGCCGATAGCGGAAGTGATCCTTCAGGAACTCTTTGGAACCGCGAGCACCCCCCTCATCAGCTCGGCTAAAGTGCCGCTGACTATCGCCCTGCTCTCGCCGGCAAAGCGCCCGGTACAGGTGACGCGGGATCTGGCGAGCTTCTGGCGCGGGGCATACCATGAGGTCCGCAAGGAGCTGCGGGGACGATACCCAAAGCACCGCTGGCCGGAGGACCCATCGCAGTAGGGGGAATACGAACTAGAGAGACTAGGCAACAGCGCGCTTCGCCGCGACAGCAGAAACCAGCACCTTGTCTATTCGGTTGCCGTCCATATCAACGACCTCGAACCGATGCCCGAAGGACTCAAAGCTCTCACCCTCGACCGGAACGTGCCCTAGGGAGCTCATGACAAAACCGCCAAGCGAGTGAAATTCGCCACTCGACGGGTCGTGCGACGCGCGAAGCCCAAGCAGCTCGAAGAGGTCCTCTACGTCCATTGCGGAATCGACCACAAGAGATCCATCGCTTCGGGCCACAACGCGACGCGACTCCTCGCGCCCAGACCGAATCTCTCCGACGAGCACCTCAAGAACATCGGTCAACGTAGCCACCCCTGCGAATCCGCCGTACTCATCGACAATGATCGCAAAACGCTGCCCCTTCTCACGAAACGTTTCCAGTAGCTGAAGAGCCGTCACTGACTCTGGCACCTGAAGAGGTGCGTCAAGAAGCGCATCGAGCCTCCGCGCCCCGCACGAATGCCGCTCAAGCACGACGGAAGCTAGGCTCTGGAGCGTTACGACTCCTACGACCTCATCCTCCCCCTGCCCGAGGATTGGGAAGCGAGACAATCCGGACGCGACGGCTCGCTCAAGAAGCAGCCGGGGCTCCTCATTCAGGCGCAACGCCACCACGTCTGCACGCGGAGTCATTACCGAGGCAACTGGCCGCTCTCCAAGCTTAAACACGCGGTCGATGATCTCGCGCTCCCCCTCCTCGATCACGCCCGCCGCGCGAACCTCCTGCGCGAGATGCCGAATATCCTCCTCGCTCGCTGACGGATCACTCCCAGCCGACTCGGAACGCTGGGTCAATGCACGCGTGACACGCTGAACGAACCGCGGGAGCGGCCCAAGCAGCTTCAGGCCGATCGAAACCGGCCTGGTAAGCCGGCTGGCAACCAAGCTCGGGTGCCTGGCGCCATAAGCGCCTGCAAGCACATCTCCAAGCAAAATCGTGACCACGGCCACTGCCATCGTCGTCATACCGCGTGCCGCCCAGGCCGCCGTCTCGCGCTCTGCCAGGCTGCCGTTGAGCGCGGCTGTCAGCCCTTCCCGCGGAAAGCTGTCTGCCACCACGAGGATGCAGGAAAATATCAGCCCCCAAGCGAGCCTGAGAGCGATAAGGAGGCGCTCTGTCTTCAAGCGAACACTGGGCGCCTGGTCGGCGCTCTCGCTCTCCACCGTTTCGTTCGCAGCCGCACTACCCCGAATCGTAGAGACAGCGGAGTGCAGCGCGGAAACCACGCCTAGGCAGAGAAGAAGAATGAAGATAAGAGTTATTGCGAGGACCATGCACTTCCCGAGGGGTACCCCCGAACAAGCGGCGATCGTAACCCCGAACGAAGTGGCTGCAAAGCCTTTAGAGCAAAGCCGGGAATATCAAGCGCTTAAGCTCAAAGTTCGGCGTCTAGGGCGGCGTTCTCCGAGGCGGCCGAAGCCTCATCGCCAGGTGTTTGCCGCGCCTCATCAAGCAGCGCAAGCAGTGCCAGAAGCTTCTCTTGCCCCAAAGGCCCCAAGGTAGCCGTGTAGTACGCGCTAACAGGCTCGCGCAGCGATATCACCGTCTGCGCGCCCCGCTCCGAGATCGAAACCCGCACCATTCGGCGGTCGGCCTTGCTGCGTTCGCGTCGCACGTAGCCTATCCGCTCAAGCCTATCGAGGAGCCGAGTCATGTCAGGCACCTCCGCGATCAGCCGCTCGGCTATCTGGCCACAGGATGCACCCTCGTGCCCCTGCTCGGAAAGAACCTTTAGGATCGAGTAGGTGGCATTCGTAAGCTCAAACTGCCGAAAGAGCCTGTTTAGCCCCGCTTCAAACTTCGCTGACGCCTTCACTAAGGCGACAAACACACGCTCTTCAACTGGCAGCGCCTCTGTCTTCCGGCCCACCACAAAGCTTTCTCCCACCATTGTGCACCTCGTATGAAGCTTTTACCGACTTATCCTCCTTGCCTATATGACTCGCCTCACCGGCTCTTACGGCGAGCTGATGCGCTTGCCCAACGCCAGCACAGCAGTCAATATCGTCCCCATGCGTAGCAGCTGCAACAAACCATCCCTGGCGATACTCCTAGGCTCTCTCGCGAGCGTTTGGCTCTTAGTCGGCTGCTCTGCCTCCAGCCCGACGCCTCAGAAGACACCCGCTGACCCATCAGTGGGGCAAACAACCTCCGAGCCAGAGCTGCCGAACATGGATGAGCTTGAGTCGGACTCAAGCGTTCACCTTTTCTCGTCCGAAGAGGACCGCGCTCGCGACCTCAGCGAACTCTGGCTTCGTCATGCCCACCGCCTAGGCAGCTCAAGCCCCGGAGCTAGCATCGCCGCCTACCTCCGGGCTGCGCACACCTCACTAACCGCTCTCACGAGCGACAACTGCGCGGATCTCTTTAACGAGACGTGTGCGGAGCTTCGGGGCACATACGAGCGGGCGCTGTCGGCCACAGTAGCGGCTTTCCGGGCCAACTCGTGGAGACCGATCGACCTCTCGCCAACCCGCTACCGCGTTGTGCTCGCAACGGCGCCCGAGCAGATAACGCTTCAGTCGCTAGCCGTGGAGCTTTCGGACGATGACCATACGGGGCACGGCCGGCGCTCAGGAGTCGGATCGGAAGCCGTCGGATGCGTCGCCCAACAGAGCGCCGCCCAACTGCCCCGCTCGGTGGACAGCTGCGCGCCTCTCACATTCGTCCTCTCGTTTAATACTCCTCTCAGTAGCGAGCGGACCACGGCAACACTTACGGCACACGACGCGTCCCGGCAGGCTGTTGTCGATCTCCAAGGACGCGAGCTGTCTCTGGCCGCTGATTTCGGCCTGTCGCTAGACCAGCTTGCAGCACGGGCTGTTAGCGACCGCCAGCGCCGCCTCTTCTGCATCGGCACTCCCTCGCCATCCGAAACGACCCTGATTGCCGCTGCTCACCAAAGCAGCATCGCCAAAGTTCGAGACATGCTTCTTGCAGTCCTTCTAGACCCGAGCCTTGAGGCGCACAACGCAGTGTGCCTATTCCCGCTGCGCGACGGGGAGAGCCCGGATCGCGCTGCGCGCGCCTTGAGCAACGCGGCGCGATCGATCGCCGATGAGCAGGCACTGCGGTCTCTGGTCCCCTCCCCCGTGACGGTCTTCTTGGTAGCTGAGGGAGACGATGGAAACGAGGCTGCTTCGGCACTTCTCTCTCGGATCAAACGTGCACCTCGGCAACGACCGCGCTCTCGTGCGGCTGGAGCACTCCGCGTTCGGGGGGTGTACTCCCTGGCGAGCGCTAAGCGTCAGGCCCCCCTCTCGGAAGGGGTGGCGGCGCGACTTCAGGTCGAGGCAGCTTCTCTTGGCGTCCCTGCCTCCGGACCGGCATTCGATGGACATCCCCGCACCCGGGCCGAGCAGTACCGAGAGATTAGAAAGCTCCTCGCCGCAGCTCCAGAGCCCACTCAATCTGACGAGGCGAGCGGAAATAACGCCGCGACCGATGAGCTACAGCCCCTCAAGCTTTCTCCGGTGTTCTAGTGCCTCGCTTAGAAAAATTTTTTCACCTAACGACGCTTCAGCCTCGATCGAGGCACTAGCCATAGCTATAGATTTTTCCGCGCGAAACGCACCGACAACGAACGGCCCTAGCGCTGACTTAAGCGGCAGTAAGGTGAAAACACTTTTTGAAAGCAGCACTAGGAGACATGCTAAGCGCCTCGTAACTCCCTGGCCGCCCTGTTTTTGACACAAGGCTGCAAGAACGCTCTTCCTGAGCTAAGCCGAAGCCCTAGTTTATCTTCGGAGAGAGCTCCTGCAGCACCTCTAGCATCGTGCGAAAAGCCACCACGGTATCTTTGTACAGCGCCTCGTGCTCCGCCTGAAGGCGCCCCGAGTGCGCCGATATGTAGCGCTCGTACTCCTCCATCGACGCCGCACAATACATGACAGCGTAGGTCAGGCCACCCTGCTCAAAGGCATGCACCCGTAGCAGCTTAGCCCACTCAAAACACCCCGTACCCAGAACATCAGGGATATGAGTTCCCTTCATCCACGAGAGCCACGGCTCGTGCACCTCTTCGGAAACAGATAGCGTTACGTTGTAAATCACTTTAGCCATGAGTAAAGAGACTACTAGCCCCGCGCGTACGCAGAAAGCCCCTTAGTCGACCTGCGAGCCCTCTTAACGCGGCGCCTTGTGGCAGTCGCGGCAACCGCATACTCTTTGCTAGTGTCAGCTTTTTTAATACACCAAGAGCCACGCTACGCGGTGATGCTCGCCGATTCGCTGGGCACCAAGGGAGCCGGTGCTGCCGCCACACGGGTCCCTCTTGCCGCCCCGAAACTCGTGCATGTCGCGCCGTGCGCGTATGCCGCGCATGCTGGCACCTGGCAGCCAGCGCTTGAGATGCTTTCCAGGCTAAGGCCGCTCCTCCTACCACACACCGACAAGGGCAGCCCGCCGGATTGGGTCGCCCTCAGTGCTCAAATGTCCGAAATCGGTCGGCAGGTTTACGCGGAATTCCAGAAAAAGTTCCAACTTGAGAGCTTCGACGTAAGAGTAGCTTTGCTCCTCACCGGCCCGCTGCGGCACTCCGAGGATGTCGCATCCGGCTGCAGCTCTACCCTTGCTGTCTGGGAGGCTGCTGGGGCCTTTGAAGTGCAGCGGGTTGCTGGCGCACTCCACTTCGGCGGTAGCCCAGCGCTCTCCGGGCTCGCCACCACAATCCTTCGAAACGAATTCGTTAGAGACACCATGAAGCAGAGCCCACTGGCGTGCGCCCAGGCACTCCTGGCCGCTCACGCCGCGCTCTCTAAGCTTAGCACCGCGATCAGCGCCGAGGCCAATATCGTAGTTTGTGGTGAGGGCGAGGAGCACGCCGTTATTCAGGGGACACTTCTCTCTCTTCCTAACAGCGCGCTCCTGCGTGGCTAAGCAGCTTCGAGCAGAGCGCTGAGATCTAGCGCACAGAACGTTAGGCGCTGGCTATCCGGCGGGTGCCCTGCGCCGGAGTTTAGAAGCGCGTAGTACCGATCGAAGAACTCCATGCGCGTTGTGGGCTCCTGGGAGTAGCTGCGGAGTGGTGCTATGTGGCGCCTCCAATGGCGCTCCGACAGTCCGAAGAGGATCTTCCTTCCGATCGCAAAGATCAGAAAACCTTCCTCACGGCCTAGGTATCGATACCGTCTCGAAGGAGTGGCATTTGCATTTACCAATAGCTCAACGATCGCACCGCTCTCTAAGGTATTCACCTTTTCTCCTCTCAATTGATGTTCACCGCCACAACCGCCGAGAGGAGTCTAGTCTTTATTCGGGACCAGGATGGCGGAGAAGGTTACGGGATCTTTGGCGCTGTAGGACCTAAGACTCGGCTACGGCGCATCCGCCGACAGCCGCGAGCGAAGGTCGACCCGAAACCGACTCGCATTCAAAAGGAGTGAATACTTTCTGTGAGCTAGCTACTTTCATGCGTGCGCTTTTAGTCGCCCCGACCCGACTGATGTTGAGAAACTTGCGGTCTGCTATCAAGTTCCCAGTTCAACTACCCGATACTCAAAATTGGGAAGGGGGAGCTTATGAAAAAGAATGCAGCTCGGTTTCTTTATGGCACGGCTCTGCTAGGAGCTTGGCTTGGCGCTGAATTCCAAGCTCACGCCCAGTCTGGTTGCGCATCGACTCGCTGCCGGGCTTCCTCGCTCGGTTGGCCAATGATCCAGAACGACTACTCACGCTCCTGTCCGGGAAATGTGCCTTTCCTGCTCGGAACATTTGACTTCGGGCACGGCCAGACCTTTTTTAGAATAGAGCTTGTGTCCGGCGGCGCTTCTGAGGGCTGTCACAATCCAGCTCACGGAGCTGTGTGCAGCGACCCTGGCAAGAGTGGCTTCATCTACGCTACTGACCCGAATGGCGAGATCATCACCGAAACTGAATTTAACACGAGACGAACCTTTATCTGCGATAACGGTGTAATCCGAGAAGGCAGCACCGTGAACCAGCCACAACCCCCTCCAAGCGATCCAAATCCCCCAGCGCCGCCGCCTCCCCCAGCGCCGCCGCCTCCCGCATGCGCAGACGGCGCTGACAATGACGGCGACGGGCTGACCGACTTAAGTGATCCAGGTTGCTCCTCTTCAAGCGACACCGACGAGAGCGACGGAACGTCGCAGTGCCAGAACGGGCGCGACGATGACAACGACGGGCTGGTCGACATGCAGGACCCGGGCTGCTCTTCGCCACAAGACAACGACGAAAGTGACGGCACTTCGCAGTGCCAGAACGGGCGCGACGATGACAACGACGGGCTTATAGACATGCAGGACCCGGGCTGCTCTTCGCCACAAGACAACAACGAGAGCGACGACCCCGTCCGGCTCTCCGTGAGCGCCGAATGCGTCTTTGCAAATCCTGACGGAAGCAAGACCGCTGTGTTTAGCTACAACAACACCTCGGGCGGAGATCTCACGATTCCGTTTGGGTCGTCGGGCGCCACGCAGAACCAGTTCGTGCCTGCGGCAGCTCCGAGCGAAGAGCTATCGCTCTTTAAGAGCGGCGCAGTCCTTGGCGCTGTTGCCGTCAACTTCTCCGGCAGCTCGATTGAGTGGCGCGTGCGCCCGCAAGGCGGTGCTCTCGCGTTCGCATCGGTCGGCGCCAACACCCCGGCCTGCCAGAAGCT
>CANLJX010000035.1 GCA_947491545.1 Deltaproteobacteria bacterium | reverse complement strand
GGAGATGACGGTGAATTTGCTCAGGCTGTAGCGCACTCGTTGCCGGTAGTAAGTGCCATTTCGCTGCGCAGGGACGCGGTTGATGGAGACCCTTCCCTTGAGGCTCTTTTCAAAGCCGCCCAGGAGCGGCGACGGGTTGAGATTGGTCCCTATGTGCGCGCTGGTGTCTCTCCCGAATACCCGTCCGCTACGTTGCCGATAGATCTCTTGATTGAATCGAGCCCAGCTCTGGGTAATGTTACCGCGGAAGCGGATTCGGATAAAATTTTCCGCCACGCTCAGGCAGGAGCCTTTGTACGAGGCACGCCGGTGCTAAACCTGCCGCTCGCGCTCTTCAACCTCGTTCACCCCGGGGCGGAGAAAGCTGCCGAACTTAGGCAGCTAGCTGGGCCTTCCGGAAAGCTGCTTGTGCGCTTTTTCGGGCCAGAAGCGACATACCAGTCCTTCTCAATAGCAGCAGTCATCAATAGCTACTTGAAGCTTGAGCAAGGACAGCAGCCGGATATTCCACTTGAGGAATTTAAGGATTCATACGTACTAATCGGAACGAATGCACCGGGGCTACTAGACCTGCGACCGGTGCCGGTGGCAGGAAATTTCCCTGGAGTTGAGCTCAATGCAACTGTACTCGACAACATCATTCACTCCAGCTTCATGCAGCACGTCCCCGACTGGGTTGCGGCGCTCGTGACGGTGGGCTTCCTCGGGATCGTGAGTCTTGTGAGCATGCGGGCCACAAGCTATCAGGTTGGACTGATTGCTGCGACGATCGTATCGTGGAGTGGGATTGCATACGTTAGCGCGTTATTCGGTTGGTGGATCCCTGTAGTCGTCCCTCTCACGGGCGCGATGTGCGTGTTGCCCCTGGTGTTTCTGCTTCAGTACCAGGTAGAAGGTCGCGAGCACCGCTTTATAAAGGGCGCTTTTCAGCACTACGTAACTCCGGCGGTGATTGAGCAGATTGTTCGCGACCCATCGGCCCTCTCGCTCGGCGGAGATCGGCGCGAGCTTACCATCTTCTTTTCAGACATTGCGGGCTTCACGACTATCTCGGAACGAATGCAGCCAGACAGGCTCGTCGCATTTTTGAACCGATTTCTTTCAGAGATGACCGACATACTCTTGGCCTCGGGCGGCACAATCGACAAGTACGAGGGTGATGCGATTATCGCGTTCTGGAACGCTCCCCTGGCTGTAGCAGACCATGAGAAGCGGGCGGTGCAGGCTGCGCTTGCCTGCCAGCATCGGCTGAAGGAGCTGCGCGGCTTTTTCAAGAGAGAGTTTGATGTAGACTTGCGCATGCGCATCGGCATTCACACAGGCATCGTCACGGTGGGCAACTTCGGCTCATCGACGCGCTTCAACTACACCGTTATCGGAGATGCCGCGAACCTGGCCTCCCGGCTCGAGGGCACTAACAAGGTGTTCGGAACTCCGCTGCTCGTCTCCGCAGAGACCAGGCGCAGGGCGGGAGAAGAGCAGCCGTGGAGAGAAATCGGCCGAGTTCGGGTTGTGGGCAGGTCTGAGCCAGTGCCGCTCTTCCAGCCTCTCGACACCGAACTAGATGAAGCCGTGATTAGCCGCTTGGGCGAGTTCGACCAGGCCCGCATCCTCTTCGAGAGAGGCAGGCTATCCGAGGCTCAGGCGATTTTCGCTAAGTTTGCCGACGACCCGGTCAGTCAGGCATATTGCCAGCGAATCAGCCTTGAGATGGAGAGCGGCAAGACATTCTCTCCAGTGTGGACTTTGACGGAGAAGTGAGATGGCGGTGGAAATAGTGCAAGCTGGGGCGTCGCTTGAGAGAGCGCTGCTTGAGGCAGCAAGAAAAATCTTCTCTACGCTTGCAGCGCAGCCT
Source organism: Deltaproteobacteria bacterium (assembly GCA_947491545.1). Taxonomy (GTDB): domain Bacteria; phylum Bdellovibrionota_C; class UBA2361; order UBA2361; family OMII01; genus OMII01. The sequence goes on along the minus strand of CANLJX010000035.1, from coordinate 22,091 downwards.
AAAGATGCCCCTCTCACTATCGGGCTATGTGGCGGGCGCAGCATCGTTGGGCTGCTGACAGCGCTTGAGCGAGAGTCTCATCAGCAGCCGGGCGATCTCTTGGGCAGGGTGCAATTCTTCATGGTCGATGAGCGGCTAGTGCCCCTCACAGACGAGCAGAGCAATTTCGGTGGCCTCAAGAAGCTGCTATTCGACGCGTTGGTTAATCAGGGCGCGATTGAGGCGAGCCAGCTTCATCCCTTCGTCACAGACGACATCCAGCCGGACTTCGGCTGCGCTTCCTATGCAGAGGAGCTCTCTTGCTTCGGTGGGCGGTTTACAGTTGTAGTGCTAGGTGTAGGTGAGGACGGGCACGTTGCGGGGCTCTTTCCGCAGCACCTAGTGTTGCGGAACGAAGAGCGAGCCTTCTTCTCATTCAAGGATTCGCCGAAGCCGCCGCCAGCTCGCATGACAGCGGGCAAGGCGCTCATCACAGCCGCCAGCTTGAGCATTCTGCTCTTCCTCGGAGAGGGGAAGCGCGCTGCCTGGAGCGCGTTCAATGCAGCCGGCACCTCGACAGCTGAGTGTCCGGCGCTTCTCGCGACTGCTGCTGAGAGCTGTGTCATCGTAACTGACCTAGCTGGGTGAGGTTGGGGGCAAAGTGCGGGGGCTCCTTGCTGTGCTCAATCTCGGTGCGTTAGCAACGTTGCTGGTGTGGCCCTTCGCCGCCTTTGGGGCGCTCTTTGTGTTCGACAGTCCGGCTAACGCCGACCTCCCCTCCACGTGGGCGCTCTTCTTCTCAATGGTGCTGTATCCGGTACCGGTCGTTGCCGGGAACGTTGCTTTCTGGATTAGCTTCCGTCGCAATAGGGAGCCCAAGGTTCTTTGGGCTTGGACGGCAACGAGCTTTGTCGGTCCATTGCTGGTGCTGCTGCTTCTTGTCTTCGGGCCACTTTCGTAGCGATTCTTTCCCCAGGTGTCAGAACAACACCTGTCTGTTAGGGCCCTTAGCCGGAGTTAGACAAAAATAGGAGGCTCTTTCCCGAACCCAACCGGGTGCCAGGCTCATCAGAAGAAGTAGGCGGTAAAAGGGGAGCGGTTTAAGCCCAGTCCGCATCCGAGTGGTTAGTGTCCTCGCAGTCTTTGAGGAGCAGAGGTTGAAAGAAGAGAGCCCAGCGACATTCGCTGACGAGCCTTTCGCAGAGCGGCGTGAGACGGAGCTTCCCCTCCACTTCGATCGCCCGACCCGTTTGCCACGCCGGCACCTTCGAAAAAAATTCAGGAAATTAACGAGCGCGAACCGAGACAAGCCCCTTCAGAGGGAAGCTCGCTTTGAGCTCACCCCGCCGCCAAGGGGAGCCGAGCCAGAGTTCTGCTCTCGGTCAGAGGCGATCTGCGCCGAGCTGCTGCGCCGCTTCGTTCCAGCTTTCGAGCTTCGGAAGGGGCTTACCTTTCAGGTCGCAATCGGATCAGATGGCCGCGGCAACACATACTCAGTCGACTTTCTGGTTGATGGTGTGCTGCTAGAGTACCATCCCGTTCGCTTTTACCGGAACAAGAAGGGCTTTGGGGACTTCCGCGATAGCGAGGAGTACCGGAGCTACACTCGGGCGATTCACGCGCTTAAGGGTGAATCCCGCCGCTTCTTTCACGATGCAATGGAGATGCGGCTGAAGGAGAACTACTTCAAGCGTCGGCGAGCCCTGCTCGATCAGCACCCGCTCTTCCGGCGCATGGAGCTCGTTGTTGCTACGAGCCCCGAAGACCTCTACTCACTAGTCATCAAGCGTTTTGGACAAAACTACCCATCCTCGGTCGACGCTTTCAAGCGGCTCTTCGACGAGATAAATCGCTCTCTTCCGTAGCAGAAACGGCTGCGTTTCTTACTGGCGGCTCAGCAGGACCGGATCGACATCAACCGTTGCCGAGGACTTAAGGTAGGCCAGGGCCGACTGAATGGCGTCACCGTACGCCTGCTCGCGCGCCTCTGTGCGGTACTTCTCAAGATCCTCCGCCTTAATTCCCTTCGAGAGGTCTGGCTTCTCGATCGCCGTTACGGAAGCCAAGACGATACTGCTCTGAGACGGGAACTGCTGGTTGATTACCTGCGGAGTGGACACAGAGAACACTGCCCGAAGAATAGGCTGAGAGAGCTCCGGAAGCTCGGTCGAGGTCGGGTTGGCCCGGCTTACCTTTACCGGACCAACGACCTTCGCGCCCCGTTGCTTGGCGTCTGCAGCGAAGCTCTGGGGGGCTGCTTGTGCTGCAACCAAGATCTCCTTGGCGCGAGCGTCCGCAAGCTTTTGGGCCTCTTGAGCCTTTACCACTTGGACGATCTTCTCGCGAACTTCTGCAAACGGTGCAAGGGATGCGTCCTTAAACTCCTTTATCTGAACGAGGGCTGAGGTGTCGCCGACCTCAACCAGCGAGATTGAGGTGCGGTCTCCGCCCTGAAGCGCAATCACTTTCTCAGTCAGGCCAGTGAGTGTTGGTGCGGGATCGCTGCCTGCGGCGAGCATTCCACCAGACTCCGTCACGGACAGCCCACTGAGTCCAGCAACCTCCGAGAGCGACTTCCCATCTCGTCGAGCTGTCTTAAGGACCTCGTCGGCCTTCGCCTTTGCGTACGATGGCGCTTCATTCTTGCGGATTGCAGCATCGATCTCGGCGCGAACCGAGGCGAGCGGCTTCTGGGAGGAGGGCTTCTTCTCCTCAACCTTGATGACGCTAACGGCCTCATCGGTCTCAATTATTTCGGATACAGCGCCAGCCTCGGTTGAGAAAGCTGCTTTGTCGAATAATGGGTGCTCAGAACCACGGCTAATCCAACCGCGATCGCCGCCCTTTGCTTTGAGCTGTGCGTCGCTTGAGTACTTGGCAACCAGCTCGGCAAAGATCTTGCCAGCGAGCGCTTCCTCACGCGCCTGCTTCGCCTTCTCCTTTGCGTCTGCCTTCGCCTTGTCGTCGGCGTTCTTGGGGTAGGAAACCCGTATCTCGGAAACTCGCACCTGCTCCGGAATTGCGAAGTCCCGGGCGTTGTCGGTGTAGTAGATCCCGATGTCGTCCTCGGAAACCTGAACATCCTTTTCGAAGGCGGACGGGGCAAGCTCGATGAAGGTGTACGAAGCCTGCGGCGGAACTTCGAAGCGTGAGGCGTTCTGGTCGTAGAAGGCCTTGAGCTGCTCCTCGGTCGGGGCCGGGGCGGAGGCGAGCAGGTCGGAGACGTTAATGACCGCGGCCACGACTGAGTAGGCGGTTTCCTGCCGCACGAGCTGATTCTCTGCGTCGCGGCGGCTGACGTAGGCTGAGTCTCGCAGCACACCGAGGAGCGCTTCGCGGCTCTTGCCTTCCTTAACGTCACGGGCGAAGTCGCGGTAGGTTAGGTTTGCGGCCTTGAGCATGCCACGGAAGCGCGTTTCATCGTACGGCATCCCGGCGAATTCCTCCTCTAAGATGAAGCGACGCACCGCCTCGTCGTCTGAGGCGAAGCCCATCCCTACGGCCTCCTGGTTGAGGAGCTCGGTGTCTATCATCTGATCAACTGACTGCTGCACGACGTTGATCCCGAACATCTTCGCGTACTGGTCGAAGTTGTCGCCGTACATCTTGCGGTAGCGACTCTCGTTGTTGCTCACGACGCGCGCAACTTCTGCCTCGGTGAACGACCGCTCGTTTACGAGGATCGCTGGCCGGTCTGCCCGATTGCCGTCGTGCAGGACGTCGATTCCGACACCGCTCAGGGCGAAGCTGACAGCGACGAAGAGGAAGACGATTGCGATCGATCGGTTGTACTTGTGGATGAGTCGGATCATACGGTTTCCTTGCGGTAATTGGTCTGCCTACTACGGGCGGAGCTGCTTGTCTTCCGGGACCTCCCGGCAGGGCTGCCACTGCACGTGCTCGCGTATTGCATTGAGAACACTGACGCAGTCTGCCTGCTGAGAGGGCGTTGTCAGCACGCTCACGATGCTGCGATCTCCCTCCAGGGTCCGGACAGTGCCGACCCCATCGTACAGCTCAAAATACGCCTGCAAAAGTACTATCTGATGCCGTGGAACCTCAAGATAGAATGCCAGGAGGCCTAAATCGAGTTCGACAGGCTCTGGCGTGGCGCAAAGCTCCATCGGCTAGCCCTTCCGGCGCTCGGCTTCCTCGCGAAGCAGGTCGTTGACCTTCTTCGGGTTGGCTGCGCCCTCGGTAGCCTTCATGACCTGTCCGACGAAGAACCCGTGCAGCCGCTCGTTGCCGCCGAGGTACCCAGCGAGCTGCTTCGGATTGGCGTCGAACTCGCGCTTAATTATGGCGAGGATTGAGTCGTCGTCACTTATCTGCTTGAGACCCTTCTCCTTGACTACCTCAGCAGCGCTCCTCCCGGCCGAAAACATCTCCTCAAAGACTGCCTTCGCCATCTTTCCGGAGATCTCGCTCGCGTCAACCATCGAGATCAGCTCGCCGAGCGCTTTTGCAGACACAGGGCTCTTCTCAATCTCAAGGCCCTGCTTGTTGAGCGACCCGAACAGCTCAGACGTTACCCAGTTGCAGGCTGCTTTGGCGTTGCTGCACGCAGCGACCACATCGTTGAAGAACTCAACCGCTGCCTTCTCGTCCGTGAGCACCGTGGCGTCGTAGAGCGAGAGGCCATACTCGCTCACCAGATCCTGGATCCAGCGGGCTGGCAGCTTGGGCAGGGTGGACTCAACCTCGCGCACCCAGCTCTCTTCAACCACGACCGGAGGAAGGTCGGGATCTGGGAAGTAGCGGTAGTCGGCGCTCTCTTCCTTTGAGCGCATCGGGCGGGTGGTGCCAGTTGCGCTGTCGAAGAGCAGCGTTTCCTGCACGACGCTCTGGCCGTTCTTGAGCAGCGCCATCTGTCTTGCGACCTCGTACTCAAGGGCGCGCTCGACAAACTTAAAGGAGTTGAGGTTCTTGATCTCAGTGCGGGTGCCGAACTTGAGCTGGCCGACAGGCCGGAGCGAGATGTTGGCGTCACAGCGCAGGCTGCCTTCCTCCATGTTGCCATCGCTAACGCCGAGGTAGCGCACGAGCTGGCGAACAGCACGCAGGTACGCTGCTGCTTCAGCTGAGGAACGGATCTCCGGCTCAGAAACAACCTCAAGCAGGGGCACTCCGGCGCGGTTGAGGTCGACCAGCGAAGCTTGCGTGCGCGAGTCGTGGATGTTCTTGCCGGCGTCCTCCTCCATGTGGATGCGCTTCAAGCCGATCGTGCGCTTCGCCTCGCCCATGTAGAACTCGACGCTGCCACGCTCGCAGATCGGCTCGTCGAACTGCGAGATCTGGTAGCCCTTCGGGAGGTCTGGATAGAAGTAGTGCTTGCGCGCGAAGCGGTTGAAGCGGCGTATCTCAGAGTTGGTGGCGAGCCCGAGCATGATGGCGAACTCGACCGCACGCTTGTTGGCGACGGGCAGGGCGCCGGGCAGTCCAAGGGTAACCGGGTCGATGTACTCGTTCGGCTCGCCGCCGTAGGCAGCTGAGGCGTTGCAAAACATCTTCGACTGCGTTGAGAGCTGGACGTGAACCTCAAGCCCTATGACGGTTTCAAATTCCATGACGATCCTCCCAAAAACGTTCGCTGCCTACGCCGCTACTGCTGGTGACTTCTTGTGCCAGTCGGTTGCGCCCTCGTACGCCGAGGCGACTGAGAAGAGGGTCTCCTCGTCCCATGGGCGCCCGATCAGCTGCAATCCGATCGGGAGCCCGCTCGATGCAGCGCCGCACGGCACAACCATGCCGGGGAGCCCCGCCAGGTTCACTGGGATAGTGAAGATGTCGTTTAGGTACATCTGAATTGGGTCGCTCACCTTTTCCCCGATCTTAAAGGGCGGGGTGGGGGTCGTCGGAGCAACGATAACGTCGCACTTCGAGGCGAAGGCCTCGGTGAAGTCCTTCACGATCAGCGATCGCACCTTCTGCGCCTTGACGTAGAAGGCGTCGAAGTAGCCGGCCGAGAGCACGTAGGTGCCGACCAGGATGCGGCGCTGCACCTCCTTGCCGAAGCCTTCGCTGCGCGACTTGCTGTAGAGCGCCTTCAAGTCGAGCTGGCCCTCCGCGCGGTGGCCGTAGCGGATGCCGTCGTAGCGCGAGAGGTTGGAGGATGCCTCGGCGGGGGCGAGGATGTAGTAGACCGACACAGCAACGTCTGTGTGCGGCAGGGAGACCTCAACGGTTTTTGCTCCTAGCCCCTCCAGCACGCCGATAGCCTTCTTGGTCGCCTCACTAACTTCTGGAGCGAGCCCCGAGACGAAGTACTCCTTAGGGATGCCGATGCGGAGCCCCTTGATGTCGCGGCCGAGAGCCTTGGCGAAGTCAGGCACCGGGCGCTTCGAGCAGGTCGCATCGTTCGGATCCTCGCCGCAGATCGCCTGCGTCACGAGCGCACAGTCGTGAACGTTTTGAGCGAAGCCCCCAACTTGGTCGAGCGACGAGGCGTACGCGATCACTCCGTAGCGGCTCACACGACCGTAGGTGGGCTTCAAGCCAACGATGCCGCAGAACGCAGCCGGCTGGCGGATCGAACCGCCGGTGTCGGTGCCAAGCGTGATGGGGCAGATGCGCGCCGCAACAGCTGCAGCAGAGCCGCCGCTTGACCCGCCCGGAACGTACTGTGGGTTCCAGGGGTTCTTCACCGGCCCAAAGGCAGAGTTCTCGTTGGAGGAGCCCATCGCGAACTCGTCCATGTTGAGCTTTCCGATCGAGACTGCGCCGGCAGTCTTGAGGCGACGCACCACAGTCGCGTCGTACGGGGGAATAAAGTTGCTGAGGATCTTGCTGGCAGCGGTCGTGCGAACGCCCTTAGTGCAGATCACATCCTTGATGCCGACCGGCACACCAAGCAGCGGGGCGCTCTTTCCCTGCTTGAGCAGGGCGTCGATGGCAGCCGCATCCTTGAGCGCCTGCTCGGGCGTGAGAAGCGTAAAGCAGTTGAGCGAGGAGAGCTTCTCAGCCTTGTCGAGGCAGGCCGTTGTCAGCTCGGTGCAAGAGAACTTCTTCTCGTCGAGACCAGAGCGGATCTCAGCGATAGAGAGGGAGGCTAGTTCAGACATACTTACTCAACGATGAGGGGAACTTTAATAAAGCGACCGGAGCTGGCTGGAACGTTCCGTGCGAGGGCATCCGAGTCGAGCATCGGTTGGGGCGGAATCGTCGGGTCCCCGAGAGGGGTTGGGTCAGCAGCAGCACCCACTGGCTGCACAGCGTCTTCGCGCAGCACGTTGGTAGCGCCCTGGATGTGGCTAAGTGCTTCAATGCCCGAGGTGTCGATCTCGTTTAGGCGTGCGACGTATCCGATAATCGAGTTTACGTGGGTCGTTACCACCGGCTTGAACGAGGGCTCAATCTCAAGGCGGGCGAGGGTGGCGAGCTTCTGGATCTCTTCTTCTGAAAGCATACGAACGAAGGACTCCTCAGGCGTAAAATGCTTGGCGTGACGCCACGTTACCGCGCGAAATAAACCACCTTTGCGGAGGGGAATCAATTAGACCGTGGGGGGTGCTTCAACCGGCATGAACGAGCTGTGAGCGCATGGATAAAAGGCAGTTGTTTCAGGTAGATGACTAGAAATGGATTAAGAGTCCCCCGAGCGCTAAACTGTTGGGCTCAGCTCCGATGGCGCTCCGGTGCGCTGGAACGCCGTGGGAGTGTGACACCCAGGAAGGTTTTTTCTAAGGAGGGTCGGTTGAATGTCCATCAGGAAGGAAGGCTGCTGCAAAGTTTGCGGTGAGCCGATCGTTCAGTCTGATTTTGAGTTTCAATTCTGCTCAATCGCCTGTCATGAAAGGGCGATTGACATAGCTCGTCAGCGCGACGAAGTGATGCGGGCTAGCGCTCGGGAAGAGAAACTCGCCGCAAGGGTCGAGCGCTCAAGCGGTAGAATTCGAAGGGCGAGGAAGAAGCTGCGCACCATTGGTGCCCAGTGGGCAGAAGCCATCGACAACGGCGACCTGGGTCTCGCTAATGAGATTCGGACGGCCGGGTTAACAACGCTCGAAGTTTTGAGCAATTTCGAAGGAAACCTCAAAGTCCTTCTGCGTAAAGCAGCGAGCCTCCGGCAGGAAGCCCTCAAGCATGAGCGGCGCCTCGATCAGTTGCGAAATTCGAACTGATCGAACTAGTTTTCCGTGAAGAGTGTGGACCATCCCATTCTTCACGAATGGTTCATGTGTCACACTCCTCACTTCTATTCTCGAACTAGCTTTCACGCTGCTATCTCTCCTTAACGTGCACGTGAACGTAAACGTTCCCGAAAAAAGGATGAAGATTATATACAAAGAGAGCAGCGAGAGCAGAGAGAGGGGAAATGAGAAACAAGATTGCTGCCCCTCGCTGTTCTCGCCGCTCTCTTTGTGAATAATGATCTGCACCTGTCATCATCCGCTTCGGCCACGTTTACCAACGATTCAGGTATAGTATAATCAGTACCCGCGGGGCCTTAAGTGATTTCTAATCGCCCCCCAACTCAAGAAAATCAGTTTTCAGGCAGGAAACATGCCCTCACCAGCTCAACAGCAAGCAGTTCTCTTCGACTTCGATGGCACCTTGGGGCGGTCCCTGAAGGCATGGACCCTTGCCTACCAAGAGGCGCTGCGGGCCATCGGCGTGCATCGTGACGAGCACGCAGTGCGGCAAGCCTGCTTCTCAAAGCGTGGCATCGACGTGCAGCGAGAATTTCAGGTTGCCGATTTGGCGGCCTTCGCCGAGGACGTTTGGTCTCGTGTGTTGGTGAAGATGCCAGAGGTCTCGATGTACCCAGATGTCGAAGAGACATTGCAGAGCTTAGGTCCAGCATCTTTCAAGCTCGGCATCGTTACAAACACTCGGCGTGCGCACCTCGAAGCAGCGCTCACGCGCTGGCCGGTGCGGGAATTGTTCCACACCCGCGTCACGATAGACGATGTTCAGCGGGGGAAGCCGGATCCCGAAGCTATTCACGCAGCGCTTGAAAGTCTCGATGTTCCGCCGTCGCGAGCCTGGATGGTTGGAGACTCTCCGCCCGATATCGAGGCAGGGAATGCGGCGGGAGTTCGGACCATTGCCTTCTCGCCGGAGGAGAACCAGGAGTACTTCTCCGCCGACACGCTCAGGAAGTTTTCTCCAACCCATGTTGCTCGATCGTTTGCAGAGGTGCGCCGGCTCATCTTTGCCGAAGATTGACGCGGGCCTGAAGAATCTCAAGACCCCCCACATTTCCCGATGTGCGACTGCCCTCGTGGGCAGAAACGGAAGCTTTGAAGCCCCGACGGGAGAAGCGCCCTGCTCACGTTCGGGCGCGCGCTGACCCCAAGATTCGCAACTTTTTGCCACGCCTCTCACAGGCGCATGTGTCACGTCACAAGGGTTGGGCAGCGAGGTGAGTACACTTCTGCTCAAGCTAGAGTTGGTGCCGACAGCGAGCGTCCAACCGAATTCAAGCGGAGAGAGCAGTGGAAGAAGAAAGCGCCCATTACGGCTACGACATGATTGTCATCGGGTGCGGGCCTGCCGGCCAACGAGCAGCTATCCAAGCCGCCAAGATTCGGAAGCGCGTGGCGATCATCGATCGGCGTGAGGTGGTCGGAGGCGTGTGCGTAAACACTGGCACTATTCCGAGCAAGTCCTTCAAGGAAGCAGTACTGTTTCTCACCGGCATTCGCCAGCGAAAGATGTACGGTGCCGGCTTCCGCGTCAAAAGCGACATTAAGATGTCGGACTTGACGTTCCGCTGCAACCACATCATGCAGATTGAGATCGAGACGATCAAGAACCAGCTCCAGCGCAACCATGTTGATGCGCTCTATGGGCATGCGCGCTTCGTTGATCCTCACACTCTAGAGGTTGTCTCCTCGTCGGGCGTCTCGCGCAAGAGCGCGGCGCAGTTCGTGATCGCTGTCGGAGCGCACCCGTACCGCCCACCGAACGTGGCTTTCAACGGCGAGACGATCTTTGACAGTGACGACGTGCTTAAGATCAAGAAGCTGCCGCGGGAAATGACAGTGGTGGGCGGTGGTGTCATCGGAACCGAGTACGCCTCCATGTTCGCGGCGCTTGGGGTGAACGTGACAATTGTCGACCAGCGCAAGCGGCTGCTCGGCTTCGTGGACGAGGAGCTGATTGACTGCTTCCACTACCAGATGCGGAGTATGGGCGTGCGCCTGCGGCTCGGAGAAGAGGTCGCTAGTTGCGCGCCCCGGGAAGATGGCCAGGTTGTGACAGCGCTCAAGAGCGGCAAGGTGATCGTTTCCGACTGCGTGCTCTACTCGGCAGGCCGTGTCAGTGCCACTGACGACCTTGGCCTGGAAAAGGTCGGGATTGCGCCCGGCGAGAGGGGCAAGCTCGCGGTCAATGAGCAGTTTCAGACGGCAGCTTTGCACGTCTTCGCTGCAGGCGATGTGATAGGCTTCCCAGCGCTCGCCTCCACGTCGGCTCGGCAGGGAAGGCTAGCATCATGCAATGCCTTCGGTATCCAAGAAGAGGTCATGGATATCCCACTGCCATTTGGCATCTACGCCATTCCAGAGATTTCGTACGTAGGGCGAAACGAAGAGGAGCTAACGAAAGCCGAGGTTCCGTACGAGTCTGGCATCGCCCGCTACCGCGAAATCGCCCGGGGCCAGCTCCTCGGTGACGAGAACGGCATGCTCAAGGTTCTCTTTCACCGTGAGACAGGAGAAGTGCTGGGTGTGCACATTATTGGCGAGTACGCGACCGAGCTGATCCACATAGGGCAGGCTGTCATGGCTCTCAAAGGCGGGCTCAACTACTTGAAGGATGCGGTGTTCAACTACCCGACTCTGGCAGAGTGCTACAAAGTTGCGGCGCTGGACGGGCACAATAAAATCCGAGCCTAAACACCTGATGTTACTTGGATGAAGGCTTCCGCCAGTTGGCTAAAACAAACACGCTGGGAAAAGAGTTGGAAAACTTCTGAAACTATCCATATATTCAAATAATCATATGTTTATTCTTGCAACTTGGAGGAGCGCATGAAAACCCTGCTAGAAGGACTCAGAAGATTCTCGAACGACGTCTACCCAGATAAGCGCTCCCTGTTCGAGGAGCTGTCACGGGGGCAGAAGCCACATACGCTGATGATCACCTGCTCCGACTCGCGCATCGACCCAAACCTGGTGACGCAAACCGAGCCGGGCGAGATCTTCGTGGTGCGAAACGCGGGCAACATCGTGCCGCCGTTTGGCTCGTCACGTGGGGGAGAAGAGGCATCCATCGAGTTCGCTATCGAGGCTCTTGGAGTGACTAACATCGTCATCTGCGGGCACTCACAGTGCGGAGCGATGAACGCCCTCATGGAGCCCGAGAAGGTTGCTAGCCTGCCATCAGTCGAGCATTGGCTCCGCCATGCAGCAGCGACGCGCCGTAGGGTCCAGGCAGCTCAAAATACAGCGCTCTCTCCAGGGGAGGAGAACGTGCTTGTTCAGGCAGAGAACCTCAAGACGCATCCTGCGGTATCGGCGGCCCTTCGTCGCGGAACGCTTGAGATTTTCGGCTGGATCTACCAGTTTGAGGATGGCTTAGTGCGAATTTACGACCCATCTAAGAACGCCTTCGTCCCATCTTCCGAGGTCAAGGAACGGGCACTCTCAACGCCGCACTCGCTCGCATTGTAGGAGGCTGTATGCCGCAGAGGCTTCTCGTTTCTTCAGAGCTTGCGTCGATCCTCTCTGTCATTGCGCATCCGCACCGGATTCGCATCATCGAGGAGCTCGGTGCCAAAGAGAAAGATGTGCAGACGCTGACAGAAGAGCTCGGGCTGCAGCAGGCAACGGTGTCGCAGCACCTATCTCAGCTTCGCAGCAAGGGAATCGTTGAGGCGCGGCGGGAGGGCCATCACGTGTACTACAGCCTCAAGAAGCCTTGGCTGGCGGGGTGGCTCGTCGAGGGCTTCCAGCTGCTCGATCTGCAGGCTGGGCAATCGGCTGAGATAGTTGCAGCAGCGAAGGCAGTTCGGAAGCTTTGGAAAGTTAAGGAGCGAGGGGCATGATTCAGAGACTACGGCGCGCAGCACTGGAGCCTCAGCAAAACCGCGAAGAGTACGACGGGTTCCTAAAGAACGCCCTCGCTTGGCACGGATCGGTTAGCCCAAAGATCGCCCGACGCGTCCTGGCGGCAATGCTCTTCTCAACGCTGGTCTGCCTTGAGCTCCCGCACATAGTCCACCTGCGCATCGAGATGACGCCATTTGAGTTCTCCGGATTTGCGCTCGGACTGCTGCTCGTGTTCAGAACAAATGCCGGGTACGATCGTTGGTGGGAGGCGAGAAAGCTTTGGGGCAGCATCGTTAACCAGTCGCGAAACCTTGCTGCAATTGGCTCAGGGTATGCCCGCGGCGGTCCTGAGTGGCGTTCTGAGTTCTTGCGCGCAGTTGCTGCCTTTCCGCACATCATCAGGAAGAGCCTCCGAGGTGAGCGCGATGTCGAGGACCTAACCGAGCTGCTCGGGCCGAAGAAAGTGGCGGAGCTCGCGACCGCACAGCACCTCCCATCATGGATAAATGCGGAGATAATCCGGCTCATTGCGGAGGCACGCCACCGCTCGTTGATTGATGGTTTCGAGTTTCAGCGCATTGATCGCGAACGGGCGCTGATAGTTGATGCGCTCGGTGCCTGCGAACGAATTCTCAAGACCCCGATGCCTGTGGTCTTCGCCATTAAGGCGAGGCGTTTCATCCTTGTCTTTCTCGTGCTCTTGCCGATGGCGCTGGTCGAGCGCATCGGCTGGGGCACGCCGTTCGTCACGGGGCTGGTGGCGTACGCACTCTTCTCGTTGGACCAGATCGGCGTGGAGCTGCAGAACCCCTTCACCAAGAAGAACCTCAGCCACCTTCCGCTCGACGAGATCTGCGAGACGATTGAGTCGAATGTTCTGGGCGTTGAGCCTGATGGGAGCGGACACAGGAACGCTGCGAGCCTCTCTGTGAGTGGCGCGCAGTAGCCTTGCTTTCCTACAGAGGCAGCTTGCTGCGCGCTGCAGCCAGCTGCTCCGGAGTCCCAATATCGATCCAGTCGGCCTCAGGACACGGCTCTCCCCAGACGAGCTTTGTGGCACGAGCGGCCTTGAGGTAGGGCGCAATAATCGAGAAGGCCGCTTCTTCCGGCATAAACGAAAAGAGATTGGAGGATGCAACGCTCACTCCGCAGAAACCGAACAGCTCAGCGCCGGCTGGTGCGGGGCTCCCTTCGCCTGTCCAAGCGACAAGAGCCTTAGCTGAATTGAGGTAGAGGCCGCGAGATGATGGCCGGCGCAGCACGGCTAGGGTGCCGATGGCGCCGCGTGAGCGGTGCAGCGCGGCGAGAGCCGAGAGGTTAATTGTGCTCAGCACGTCGGCGTTGTGGACGAAGAATGTGTCTTCTGCAGAGAAGAAGGCCGCTGCTTTCTTGAGGCCTCCACCAGTGTCGAGCAGTGATTCCTCGCGAGAGAAATGCACCTTGATCCCGAAGTGCTTGCGTGACTCAACGAACGACACCACCTTGTCCGCCAGGTGGTGTAGATTGATGACGACTTCAGTCACGCCAGCAGCTTTGAGGCTTCCAACAACCCGCTCAAGCACGGTCTTGTCGCCGACAGTGACCAGGCACTTCGGAGTTTCTTTCGTCAGCTCTCCCAGGCGTGAGCCGACACCGGCGGCGAGGATCATCGCTTTCATGGGGCTCTTCAGATGAATCCTTTGGCTTTCAGGTTGTAGTGCACCACGGTCGGCGTGACTGCGCCTTGGAAGGTGGTGCCGAGGTGGCGTGCCAGCTCCTCGGCGAAGAAAACTGAACGGTGCTGTCCGCCAGTGCAGCCGAAGCTTACGTTCATGAAGGTGAACTGTCGGCCAAGAAAGTTCCGCACTGCGGGCTCGACGAGAGATATGACTGAAGCGCGGAATTCGCGCACCTCAGGCAGCGCTTCGAGGAACTCTCGCACACCTGTTTCGAGACCGGTCTCGGCCTTGAAGCGCTCCTCGCGTCCGGGATTTGGGAGCGAGCGGCAGTCGAAGACGAAACCGCCGCCGTGGCGCCCAGCATCGAGCGAGAAGAGGTGTGGCGGAAGGGGCTGCTTGAACGAGAAGCTAGTAATCTCGACGGTCAGGATTGGTGACTGAGTTGTTGCATTCATGTGGCGGTCGCGGCGAGCAGTTCGTTGCAGCACTGCTCAAGGCCCGCCAGCCGAAGCGGCATGCGAGGGTCTTTAAGGCAGCGGGAGAGCGTTGCAAGCGCCAGCGGGATGCTACGAGTGAAGTACTCCTTCTTCTGTCCTAGCCCCTGGCGACCGTAGACGCTCAGCACCTGCAGCATACGGCTAACGACGAAGGCTGGGTAGCGCCCGAGAAAGTCTTCACGGTCGATCGAGGTATGGCGCCCTGCAGCAGCTAGGTACGACTCGAGCAGCCGCTCGCGCTCCGGGTCGGGAATCTGGGCACTCGACTGAAAGAGCAGCGAAGCGAGGTCGTACTGGAGCGGGCCTTGGCCGCCTGACTGGAAGTCTATGAAGGCGAGCTTGCCGTCTTTTGCCATGATGTTGCGTGCCTGGAAGTCGCGGTAGAGGAAGTAGGCGCTGGGTGCTGCTGCAAGGAAGGAGGCAAGCTGCTCGAACTCTCCGGCTAGGTTGGCTGGAGGGGGGCCTGCAAGAACACGACCGACGAACTCGCGGAGGAAGGCTTCGACATCACGCTTAAGGGTGCTCGCGAAGGAGCCCTGGGAGCTGAGGCACTGGGAGAAGTCGAGCGTAGTTGCTGCCTCGATCTGGAAGCGAGGCAGCACCTCGACCGCGGCCTGGTACAGGCTCGCCGCATCAGCCGGGAAGGGCTCGGCGGAGCGGCTGCGGGATGCCTCAAGAAGATCGAGGAGCGTTTGGTCTCCGAGGTCATCTTCGAGGTACACCCCGAGCTCCGCCTTGTAGGCGTGAATTGCGGGAACCGGGAGACCGCAGCGCCGGAAGTGACGGGCGAGAGCGACGAAAGAGTCATTTTCGGCGCGGGATGCATTCACAACTCCGACGAGTGAGCCGCTGGCAGATGAAAGGCGGTAGATACGCCGCTCCGAGGCATGCGGGCGGAGGGTCTGGACGCAAGTTGGCGCGGAGCCAGAAACCTCTTCGAAGCAGCGCGCCAGGATCTCCTCGTCTCGGGGAAGCGTCATGGCGGCAGTCTAAAGTGGCTTGGGCGATGAGACAAGGCAAGGATGGCTCGTGCGCTTGGTCCGATAGTGTCGATGCTGTTGGTAATCAGGGGGCGTTCTGCCGCGAGATTTGACGACGGAGAGAGCGCAGCTTCTTCTTGAGTCGGCTGATGGCCCTCCGCATCTCGGCCTTTGACTGGGCAACTTCACCATCCACCGGCTCGTCACCGATTGAGCCGGGATCCTCAAGGAAGGCGCCACACGCACTCTGCATGTCTTGGGCAGCAGCGTCGTAGAAGCAATCGCCCGGGCTGACAGGCTCAAAGATTGGAGGGCCGTCGAGAGGCACCGAGAGGCTTACTCCGAGCTCTCCTTGTGAAGTCAGGTGGGCAGTCCCTCGAACCGCTGGACAGTAGATCTCATCCGCCTGGGCGTTGGCAGCGACAAGAAGGAGCGCGAGTGTCGAGGCGCGCGCGACAAGGGATTTCATGAGGGGTCCTCCAGCAGCAAACTTCCAATTCTGATGCCAGGAGCTGGCCGGAGGGCTCAGACAAAAAAGGGTGGATATTCTCGGTAGAAAACCTGTTTAGTCCTAGGCAATTGCGTGGTGCGGGGACCTCCTTCTACTCTTCCTCCTGCACCTGCACCTGCACCTGCACCTGCACCTGCACCTGCACCTGCACCTGCACCGATTCCCTGCTCATAATCCCAGAATTTTCGCTGCTTGCGGACGCAGTGCTCATCGAGATAGCCAGACGACGATCAGGAATCTGTTGCAAGTGCAGGATGAAGAGCAGGAAAAAGACGAAGAGAAGGGGGGCGCAGGCGGGCTGCTATGAATTCCTCAGGGATAGAGCCTGCCTTTGACAGAGCAGGCTAGCCTCTTTTTTGAAGTTGTTGCTAAAAACTCAGAGAGACGCCGGCGGCGACATGTCGTCAAGCGAAGGCCTTGGGGGCAGCACGGGGCTGGGCTCCGCACTTCTGCAAAGGAATCCGCGCAGCTCAGCCGGGACTTCATCGAGCAGGAGAAGAGGGGTTTCAGATTTCGGCTCAAAGCCTTGATGCAGCGCCTCCTGGTAGAGAGCTACGATCCGCCCACGGCTCTCAACGCTGAGGAGTTGAGAGACTGAGCGCGGGTCCTCCTTCGCTCTTGAGTGCCCCTTCCTAAAGAGCTCTCGATCTTTCATGATCTGCAGGTCAAGCAGGCGCTCTAGGTCACGGAGAATGGCGATTTTTTCTGAATGGGAATCAGCGCTACCGAGCTGTGTTTGGAGCTTAACGAGATGCGAAAGCTCTGAGGTTGGGGTGCGATCGATAAAGTTACGGCTGATGCTGAACCATTCAATCTGCGTCTGGTACGCGGCATCGCGAAGAGCTCCTGCAAGGGACTTCTCCTCCGGCGAGGAAGCGTACTGAAAGAGCCGGGGTAGTTCCTTCTCAATGTACTTTACATTGTTTAGGAACCGTCGGCTCGAGACGTACTGCAGAGGGACGGTCTCTCTCGTTGGAGCTGCATTCTGCAATCCTTCTGCGGTTTGAGTATGGGTTTCGGGCGAGAAGAGGTGCAGCCGTATGCGATTGCGGTCTACCTTCGCGAACCGCATAAAGTGCCGGAGTCCCTGCAAGTGCTCGACTACTTTGACCGCGTTTCCGATAAAGAGAGGCCGCGCACCCGTTACGCTCCCCTTAAGCTCAGCCATGTCGTACAGCATGAGCGCCGCCTGAACAGCAGCTCGGCACCTTCCGTCTAGGGGAGATGTCTCCTGTCGCTGGGAAAACTCTTTTAGAACCCCGGCAACGGCTTCTGGCGAGGTGCCTGCTATTCCATGCTTACTGAGACCAGCCCGGTCCCGCAGCTCTCGCACGAAAGCGTAAAATGTTGCAGGGTCGGACGGTTCTGCACTCGCTGCGCGGTAAGCTTCTGAGAGGGTGATGCGAAATATCTCCCGTTCGATGTCTGGAAGCTCTTCGAGGGAGTGGTTAGCGTTGCGCTGTGCCAGCGAGGAAAGCTCGCCGAGGATTTCGCCCATGTCGTGAATGAAGCAGCCTATTGAGATGCTGCGCCGCAACTCGTCGGTTTCCGCTGATGCTCGCTCCGGCGCAAGCAGGCCTGCCCGACGCACGATCTCATTTCCAAGCACAACCGCGTGGCACGAGTGAGCGGCCGAGTTCTCCCCTTGCACAGAATCGATGTGAATCTCGCCTGCGAAGCGACGCGAGTTTGAGAGCCCTGTGAGCATGAGCGAGAAGGCGGTGCGGTCGAGCGCATCAAGCCCAAGGTGCAGCCTCGTATTGAGCATGTCCAGAACGGAGTGGTAGTCCGGAGTGCCCACCTCATGCCCACAGCAGTCGACAACAGCGCGGGAGGTGTTGGCGTAGAATGCTGCGTTGAGAACCAGCCGATCGACGGCCGGACGGACGAGGGGAGCAAGAACCTCCTCGGTCGGGGTGATTTGTGGGTCAGAAGGGTCTTTTTTCAACATCCGCAAGAGAATAGAGGGTTAGGGCAGCCTAGTAAAAAGCGGGCCGGGAAACAGAGGGCGGAATCTGTTCGAAGTAGTTCGCAACGCAAAATGTATCGGCTAAAAAGTGTGGTCGTAGTGGTAGTAAGGGACCTCCCTTTGATCAGGAGAGCCTCCGATGCCAGGGTCCCAGGGTGACGCGATATTTCCCCACGACGAGACGCCGCTCGGGCTCATCGAGCGCCTCGTGCGGGCGCTGCTCCACACTGTTCGCGGTGACCTCTCCCTCATACAGAATGAGCTCTCGTCGCTGTCGGCGGAGCACGGTGAAGAGCGGGTGCGTGGGGCGCTAGCGCGCTGCCGCAGCATTGCGGCGCAGCTTGGGCAGCTGACGCTGGCGCATGCACCGCCGTTTCAGGAGGCGGTTCGGCTCTCTGAGCTTCTCGCCGAGACGGGGGGCCACGGCGCCAACAGAGAGTGGAGCCTACAGGGTGACCGGGCGTCGCTTGTTGCAATCTTCTCTCTTCTGCCATCAGTGCTTGGCTCATGGGGCTACGCAGCCGTTGTCGAAGAATCCCCCGGAGCACCGCGTGTCCGAATGAGCTTACAGCACCGCAGCGCAACGCACGGCGCCTTTCGGTCTTTCAGCAGCTTTGTCAGCGCGGAAGTGGGGGAGCGCAAGGTCGTCCAGGCGGCGCTCTGCGATCTGCTTCGGCAGCACTTCGGGTACGAAGTTAGAGTCCTCGCTCAAGACGAGACCGTAGAGGCCATCCTATGGGGAAATGGTTTGCGCAACGACTCGCAGGAGGCAGCATGAGAGAGATACTGCTGATCGATGATGATGCTGAGCTGGTGCAGAGCCTTGCCAAAGCGCTCTCCCCGTTGGTTGGCAGGCTTTCGTTGTGTGCAGCATCCACGTCCTCTGAAGGGCTAAAGCTTGTTGAATCGGAGTCTCCAAGCGTGATCGTGCTCGACCTCTGTCTCGCGGAGCGTGGAGGGGTAGAGAGCGGATTCTCTCTGCTACGCGAGATCCGGGCGCGCTCGCCGCACGCGCGAGTGATCGTGCTCACGGGGCACGGCTCAATTGAGCATGGGGTCCGGGCAATGTCGCTTGGCGCAGCGAGCTTCTTGGAGAAGCCGGCTGAGCTGTCGCACTTGGCTGCGCTTGTAAAAGATGCCGCTGCCACAGCCGAGCTGCGGCGCGAGCATGTGCGGCTTCTCTCCCGCCCTGGAGGAGCGGCGCAGGAGCTTTTGTGCGGCTCAAGCGCAGTGATTGAGGAACTGCGAAAGAAGCTGCTGTTTATTGCAGCAACACCACAGTCAGTCCTGATACTCGGCGAAACCGGCGCCGGGAAGGGGCTCTGTGCTCGCGTCATTCACGAGCTGAGCGCGCGCAGCGCCGGCAAGTTTGTGCACTACCAGCCGCACTTCGGGGGCGGAGATATCGTGCACAGCGAGCTCTTTGGGCATGTGCGCGGCTCCTTCACAGGGGCGGCGGAATCGCGGCGTGGGCTCGTGCTGGAGGCGGACCGAGGAACGCTCTTCATCGACGAGCTTGATGAGGTGCCGCTTGAGACGCAGGTCAAGCTTCTCGATCTTGTGCAGGAGCGACGCTTTCGGGCGCTCGGATCCGATGCAGCACAGCAGGTCGATTGCCGCTTCATCGCCGCGACGAACCGTGACATCACCGACGCTATCGGGAGCGGAAAGCTCAGAAAGGATCTGCACTACCGCCTAGCGCAGTGTGTTGTGCACGTGCCGGCGCTTCGCGAGCGAGCGGAAGACATTCCAGCCCTGGCGCAGCTTTTCCTGCAGCGGCTACGAGAGCGCGATCTGCTCAACGTCTTTGAGGCCTCGGCAGGCTCACTGGCTGAGCTCGCGCGCCGCCGATGGGAGGGAAACGTGCGCGAGCTTCAGGCAGTCGTCGAGGCAGCCGCGTACAGGGCACAATTCGCAGGACGCTCGGTGATAGAGCTGAGCGACCTCGCGGCTGCCGGGAGCGCAAGGGCGCCGAGCAGTGCCCAGAACTCCTCGTCGCTTCATGCGCAAGTAGAGCAGTTTAAGGCAGAAGCGATTGCACGAGCCCTTGAGCAGACCAGCGGCAATCAGGTTCAGGCAGCGCGACTGCTAGGTGTAGACCGAGGCCTCTTGCGACGAGCACTTGCGAACTCGTCTGGTGGCACTTCTCCGCGCCGCTAAGTCGGCCGAACTGGCTGAGGCGCCTCCGTAAGCGTGCTCGCAACGCCTCCGCTGAACCGAATCCGCAGAAGCCGAGCCGACTCCCAGTGTCGCTCCGTGCACGTTGAAGGGCCAACTTCGAGGTCTGGCAAAGCTCGTCCTCATACGCTACAACCAGCAGAAATCCTTCTTTTTTCGAGGCAGGGGAGCGCTTTTGAAGCTAGGCGCCCCCCTAGACCTAGGGAACACCATGAACCAAACCCCGCGAGCTGAGAAATGAGGGCGCTGCTTGACCTTGCAGTCTACGCCTCTGTGCGCGGGCTCTTCTTCAGCCTCGGACTCCTCCCACAGCCGTTGCGCGTGGCGTTCTTCACACTGCTCTTCCGCCTGGCGTTCCTGATAATGCCTAAGCTTGGGCGCATCTCTCTCCGCAATCTTGAGATCGCATTCCCGGAGAGAGACCTTGCGTGGCGGCGCGAGATCCTCTCGAAGAGCAAGACTGAGATGGCTCGACTGCTTTCCGACATGGTCAGGCTTCCCAAGCTCAGCGAGTCTTGGGCGCGCGAGCACGTTTCGTGCGACTTCCTGCCGCGCTACGCCGAGCTGCTGTCGGGCAGTGGAGGAAAAGGAATCCTGATTGCTACCGGGCATCTGGGGAGCTTTGAGCTACTTGGGCACGCCATCGGGCTCTTCGGCATGCCCCTCTCTGCAATCGCCCGCAAGTTTCGCTCGCCGCAGCTTGATCGCTGGTGGACATCGCTGCGTGAGGCTCGGGGCAACTCGATTATCGATCGCCGGGGAGCTTTCAAGGCAATGGTGGCAGACGTCAGCGCTGGGCGCTCAGTTGCCGTCCTCTTTGACCAGAACGTGACCCGTAACCACGCAGTGTTTCCAACATGGTTCGGAGTTCCGGCCGCAACCACGCGAGCCTTGGCGCTCGCAGCGATAAAGACAGAGGCTCCCGTTGTTGTGGCCTCGATGCGGTACTGCGGGGCAGACCATTACTCGATTGAGGCGTGCGAGTGTGAAACGGCTGACATCTACCAAGACGAGACCCTCTCGTCCGATGAGAGGGTTCTGCGGTTGACCCAGAGGCTCTCGGACCACTACTGTGAAATGATTCGCCGCTTCCCCGAAGGGTGGTTCTGGCTGCACCGGCGCTGGAAGACGAGGCCGGAGGGGGGAGAGGAGAGCGTGTACTCGTAAGGCATGGACACCGAGAGTTGCGAAGAGAGGGAGGTGCGGGAGCTGCGTATTGGCGCAGTGCTCACTGGGGCATTGCTTCTGCTCTTCGCTGTTCGCGCGCCGTGGACAGCTAGCTTCTGGCTCGACGAGACGATCTCTGCGTGGATCGTGCGCGGTGGTGTTGCTGACGTGGTGCGGCTCTCGACAGAGTTCCAGGGGCAGTCTCCGTTCTACTACGTTGTGCTCTGGGTCAGTGGGCTCTTGCTTGGCCACTCCGAGATAGCGCTGCGCGTCTTGAGCATCGTGTGCGGGACGCTCAGCCTTGTAGTGCTGTTTCGAATAACGGTCAGGCTCACGAGCCAGCGAGTGGCTGGATGCGCCGCAGTGGCGCTGCTTCTCTGCGCAAACGTGTTTCAGGATGCCGTCTTGAGCGCGAGGCCCTACGCACTTGGGCTTCTTGCAGCGCTACTCTCGCTCCTCTACTTGCGGCGGCTCACCGAGTCCTTCTCTTGGCGTGAAGCTGCCCTCCTCTCAGTGAGCTGCTGCGCCGCTTTCTATGCCCACTACCTCTTTGCTGCTATCTGCATCGCGCACGGCTGGCACATCCTCCGCACACCTCGTCTCTTTCGCCGCATGGCAGGCTGGATCCTGCTGTCACTCGTGGCGTCGCTTCCGGCTGTGCCGCAGCTCTTAAGCCTCTTCACTCGTCGAGAGGGGCTCTCGTTCGCCCCGCCGCTCGGCAT
This sequence comes from Deltaproteobacteria bacterium, assembly GCA_947491545.1. Lineage (GTDB taxonomy): Bacteria > Bdellovibrionota_C > UBA2361 > UBA2361 > OMII01 > OMII01. The sequence continues at coordinate 434 of CANLJX010000035.1, read as the reverse complement.
CAAGAGCGTCTTTGACGGAGCAGTTCCGGTGCCAGTCGTTGCGCCAGCGCTGCTTGGGGTAGCTCTAGGGCTAGTCTGGGGAGCCAAGTTTGCCGGCCGCGCGAGGCTCTCTGAAGGCGCTAGGTTCCTCCTCCCGTATATTGTGGTGCCGCCGCTTCTCTTTGGCGCAGTGAGCGCGCTTGGCGATGGGTCTCTCTGGGTCACCCGGTATTGGGGATGGCAGCCAGCGGCTTGGGCCGCGCTCGGTGGCGTGCTCGTTTCATCGCTCTCGGGCGCTCGCGGCCGAAACGTTGCGCTGGCCGCCCTCACTGGGTTCTGCGCGTTGCGTCTCGCGACGCAGGTGCGTTACATCGAAGACTGGCGCGGAGCTGCCGAGCTTGTCAGGGGCTCTGCCGGGCCGGTTGCGCTGTACAGCGGGCTCGTTGAAGCTGAGA
>CANLJX010000034.1 GCA_947491545.1 Deltaproteobacteria bacterium | reverse complement strand
AAAAAAAGGCGGGCGCGAAAGCGCCCGCCGTTCGAGGATCCGAGAGCTGATTAGAGGCTCTTGGCGATCATCTCGGTTACGTCGCACATGCGAGCCGAGAAGCCCATCTCGTTGTCGTACCAAGCGACAACCTTGGCGAGCCTCTTCTGGACTACCATCGTTGAAAGCGCGTCAACGATCGATGAGTGCGTGTTTCCAACGTAGTCGATCGATACGAGCGGCTCGTTTGAGAATCCGAGGATACCCTTGAGCGAGTTCTCGCTTGCGTTCTTGAGCGCGCGGTTGATCTCTTCGGCAGTTGTGTCCTGAGAGAGCTCGGCTACGAAGTCGACCACGGAGACGTCGGCAGTCGGCACGCGGATAGCGAACCCGTCTACCTTGCCATTGAGGTCAGGAATCACGAGGCCGACAGCTTTGGCAGCCCCAGTTGTTGTCGGGATCATCGAGAGAGCCGCTGCACGAGCGCGGCGTAGATCCTTGTGCGGGAGGTCGAGAATCTGCTGGTCGTTCGTGTAGGAGTGAACTGTGGTCATAGTGCCACGAACAACCCCGAAGTTCTCCACGAGCACCTTCGCTACCGGAGCGAGGCAGTTCGTGGTGCATGAGGCGTTGCTGATGATGTTGTGCTCAGCAGGCTTGTAGGCAGTGTGGTTTACGCCGTAGGCGAGGGTGATATCTGGGTCCGGAGCGGGAGCCGAGATGAGCACCTTTTTGGCACCAGCCTGGATGTGCAGAGCCGCCTTGTCCTTCTTGGTGAAGATGCCGGTGCATTCAAGCACGATCGAAACGCCCATAGCTCCCCAAGGAAGCTTGGCTGGATCCTTCTCAGCAAGAACCTTGATCTCCTGGCCGTTGACCTTGATGAAGCCGTCGCCCGCCTCTACGGTGCCGGGGAAGCGGCCGTGAACCGAATCGTACTTGAGCAGGTGGGCGAGGGTAGCGGGATCTGTCAGATCGTTGATTGCCACCACTTTCACCAGCTTTGACTGGTGGTTGGTGAAGAGCTGGCGCAGAATATTGCGCCCGATTCGTCCGAATCCGTTAATAGCGATTGAAACGCTCATGGGGTCTCCTTTTTCAAAAAATCTCGGTAACGAGCCGAGCAGTTATAACCCCCCGTGAATTAAAAAGAAACAGCCCCTCCCATGACTGGTGCCGGGGGGCGGTATATGGCATATTTCACGGCGTTATTTGACTTCGAGGAGGAACATCCGTGGATCCAGTCACTCTCCCCGCCGCCGTGGTGTCGCCAGTTGTGGCCGAGGCCCCCAGCATCCTGAACATGGTTTTCGGCTCTGGCCTCGTGGTTCAGGCCGTACTCATCATGTTGATCGTATTGTCAGTTTGGAGCTGGGCTATAACAATCGCCAAGACTATCCAGTTCCGGAAGGCGCAGAGCACCTCGGGCGAGTTTGCCCAGGTCTTCTGGGATTCGCGCAACTTCGCCCGCATCGACGAGACCTCCCGGCGGCTGATCGACAGCCCGCTCGCGACAGTCTTCACTTCAGGTTATCGCGAACTGCTGCTGACTCTTCAAGAGAACAAGGACTCCGGCAGGGCGGTCTCAACAGACGTCACGGCAGAGCTTGGCACAGTAGAGCGCGCTCTCAGGCGAGCTGAGCTCGAAGAAACGCACCGCCTTGAGCGCGGAGTGACATTCCTTGCGACTGTGGCGAGCGCGGCTCCTTTCATCGGGCTCTTCGGAACGGTGTGGGGCATCATGAACGCCTTCCACGGATTGAGCGAGGCAAAGAGCTCAACCATTCAGGCGGTAGCGCCTGGTATCTCTGAGGCGCTGGTTGCTACGGCGGTGGGCCTCGCGGCTGCCATTCCGGCAGCGATTGCGTTCAACTACTTCTCGGCATCGATTCGCAAGTTCCGTCAGTCGATGGACAACTTCTCAGAAGAGTTCCTCAACATCGCGCGCCGCTACTTCGTCAAGTAGTGCGAAAAACGTCCCCCCTCGTTAAGGAAACAGAGAGCCATGGGCAGCAACTTTCAGAGCGACACCGACGGTCCGATAGCGGCCATAAACGTGACACCCCTTGTGGACGTGATGCTCGTTCTTCTCGTCATCTTCATGGTAACGGCACCGATGCTTCAGCAGGGCGTTGAAGTCGATCTGCCGAAGGCAACGACGGCTCCGCTGCGAGGCTCAAGCGAACAGATCGTTATCTCAGTCGACAAGGCTGGCACGGTGTTCCTTGGAGCTGGCAACAAAGTTGAGGTTCCCGAGCTCGCCGCGAAGGTGAAGGCGATCTTTGCTAACAAGCCGCCCGAAGAGCACAAGGTGTACATAAAGGGCGATTCATCTCTCGGCTACGGCCGGGTGATGGAGGTGATGGCTGCGCTGCACGAGGGCGGAATTACGCAGATAGGTCTCGTATCCGCATCGCCAGAAGGAAAGGGCGCGTAAAGAGGGGGCCGTCCATTGACCGTGAGGTTGCTTGAGCAAAAGCCGGGAGAATACTACCGCGCCGGAATAACGGCCTCTCTTGTCGGGCATGTAGTCCTGGCTTACTTCGTGTTTTTCAAGCTTATTCCGGACATGGGAGAGTTTCCGGATCCCGTCGTTTACTCGATCTCAATTGAGAGCGGCAAGAATCTTGGCGGCGCAAGCCAGGTTCCAAAGGACAACAAGAAGAGCGAGCTCGCTCCGATGAAGAACGTCACTGCGCCGCAGGAGAAAGAATCTGAAACGCCACCGGAGCCGGAGAAGCCTCAGGATGTGCCCAAGGAGGAGGCGCCTGATGACGCTGAGGTAAGTACCGCCGAGACGAAGCCGACCCCGAAGCCCGTTCCGACCGCGAAGCCCACGGCTAAGCCAACAGCGAAGCCGCAACCGACCAAGAAGGCTACCGACAAGAAGGACAAAGAGACGAAGAAGAGTGATGGGGACGACGTCGATAAGCGTCTGCAAGCGGCGATGCAGCGGTACCTGGGCGAATCCTCCGATGCGGGCGGCAAGGGGTTCGGCGCGGCATCGGTCGGCGGTAGCGGGATGGGAGGCGGTGTTGTTCGGCCGGAGGCTTTCTTCGTTTACAGCAAGCTCGTCATCTCGAAAATAAAGGATAACTGGCGCTGGCACGACCCCAACACGTCGCTAAAGACACAGGTGGTGTTCGACATCGAGCCAGACGGGACCGTGAAAAACGTCCGGATACGCCGTGGCTCCGGTGACAGCGGGCTGGATGACTCAGTCGTTCGGGCGGTCATGAAGGCTAGCCCGCTTCCCCCTCCACCCGCGAGCGTGTACGAGCAGTACTTCAAAAAGGACGTTCAGATTACCTTCGACCCGCGCGACTAAGCTTGCGCGCGTCGGGGCTTCTGGTCCGTTTCTTTTCCTCGCGAAAGACGTGAAACGGTTGCGCCTAGCAGCCCAGTGAGGCATTTTTACGGGGCACCCACACTCCCTAGGAGATCTCTCATGAAGAAGCTGTTGCTTGCCGCTCTGTGCGCCGTAGTCGCCCCTTCGGCGGCGTTTGCCCAGACTGACCTCTACATCCGTGGCGCTGGCCGCCTCATCCCGATCGCGTTGCCCAAGCTCTGTAATCCTGGTGAGGACAAGGGACCCGAAGCGGAGATTCCCAAGATTATCGCGCGAGACCTTGAGCTATCGGGCTTTTTTGAGGTGCTCGATCCTAAGTCATTCATCGAGACGCCCGGCAAGTGCGGTGAGCCTGAGTCTACGGTGTTCTCCGACTGGACGGTGATCGGCGCTGAAGGGCTGGTTAAGGGAGAGATAGACTACGACGGCAGCGACCTCTCTGCGAAACTCTACCTGCTCGATGTGCAGAAGGGGCTCAAGGTGGTCGCGAAGCAGTACACTGACGCGGACTCAGAGCAGGCCAAGCTGATCGCACACAAGTTTGCCAATGAGATAATGCGCTACTACACAGGCGCTCCTGGCCCGTTTGGCTCTCGCATCGCTTTCTCCTCGCGAGTCGGCAGGTTTAAGGAGCTCTTCGTAATGGACATGGATGGCTCGGCCATCACGCAGCTCACCTCGGAGCGGGGGCTAGCTCTCTCGTCCTCGTGGGATCCCTCCGGCACGAAGCTGGTGTACACGAGCTTTCGGAATCGGGTCCCGGATCTCTTTATCCTTGATGTGGACTCAAAGAGCTCTAAGCAGCTCACAAGATCGACGGATCTCGAGGTCGGTGGGCACTACCTGAACGCGAGCGAGATACTCGTATCGAAGACTGAAGGCGCAGACAGCGATATCGTGCTCTTGAACCTTGACGGAAAGGTTGTTCGAAAGCTTACACCGGCTAACCGCGCAATCGATGTGTCACCGGTGCCGGCGCCGGACGGCTCTCAGATCGCATTCTGCTCGAACAGGGGCGGAGGGCCTCAGATCTACGTCATGGGCGTCGACGGCTCTAATCCGCATCGGGTGAGCTTCGTTACCTCTAACTACTGCACATCTCCAGCTTGGTCGCCAACAGGGGATAAGCTCGCCTACGTTTGCCGGGCGGATGGCAACTTCCAGCTCTTCGTTAGTAACCCAGACGGCTCAAACGCCGTTCAACTTACGAGCTCGGGGACTAATGAAGATCCTGAGTTCTCGCCAGATGGGCGTTACTTGGTCTTTTCAACCTCTTCATTTGGCGACGGCAGAAGTATCGCAATTATGCGCACAGACGGGGCAAACCTTAAGCAGGTAGCCCGCAGCCGAGGCGGGGACTTTGAGCCAGCTTGGGGTCCTATACCGCGCTAGCCGTAAGCTCAGAGGCAGGTGAGGGTAGTCATCGCCACCTGTAATTCTTGACGGTTACCTTCTTGCAAAGTCGGTCTTAGTAAAGTATCAAGTCGATACCGCGGACGACGTAAATCATGGGCACGTCCTTTGGCTTAACGCGAAAGGATGCCTGGCGAGGTGTAAATCGCCCCCGGATTGTAGCTCGTTGACGGTCCCCGTGTGGGGTTGTTTCGGGAGGCAGGGCAGACGACTTTGCGTCTGTCGTGCCTTTCGGTACGGCCTTACCGGAGGTTTTTTAGTTTCTGGCAAGGGTCGGTCGCGCTGCTGTTTAGACTCGACGGCGACTTTCCGGGAACACATTTGGCAATCATGCATTTCGGGAGGAAACTATGCGTAGTTTGAAAGTACTGGCAGTAAGCGTCGTAGCAGTGGTTGCAACGGGCTGTCACTGCCGCACAGTTGGCGATGGCGGAAATATTCCAACTCCGGGCGACGGTCCGCTTAAGGATATTCACTTCTCGTTCGATTCTTCGAAGCTCGATGGCGAGGCTAAGAGCACTCTTGCTGCTAACGCTGATTGGCTCAAGGCCAACGCTGGCAAGAAGGTTCAGGTTGAAGGTCACTGCGACGAGCGCGGAACTGCTGAGTACAATATGATTCTCGGCGCTCACCGTGCGAAGTCTGGAGCTGACTACCTAACGACCCTCGGCGTTCCAGCTGGGGACATCAGCACCGTTAGCTACGGAGAAGAGCTTCCGATCGATCCGGCTCACAACGAGGCTGCATGGGCTAAGAACCGTCGCGATCACTTCAAGGTGGACTAACCTAAGCAGTTAAAGTCTTGCGGTTGGGAAGCTTCGGCTTTATAAAAATCGCGGCTTTATAGGGACCTTAGGGCTTCCGGAGACGGCGAGCCCTAAGGTCCTTCTTTTTTCACGGTACTTCCTATGAGACCCGTTCTTGTAATCCTAACACTTGCACTGATTAGCGGATGCGCTAGTTCGCAGAAGATCAGCCGCGTCGAACGGCGCATGGAGGACTTAAGTGAGATACAGCGGGAGCAGCGTGCTGACCTGGAAGCGCTAGACGGCCAGCTAAAGCTCATAGAAGGGCGCCTGGAGCAGCTTGAGCTGGGCACCCACAAGACGATGGGCGCTGACCTCTCAGCCCTCAAAGAAGACGTCTCGTCTCTCAGACGACGAGTTCCGCCACCGGCAACCGTTCCCGTGGCTGAGCTTGAGGCCGACGAAGTTTGGGCCAATTCGCTTCCTCCAGAGACAGCCCAGATATTCATGGATGCGCTTGCAGCGCTGCGCGACGGCCGCTTCGAGGACGCCTTGCCCCTTCTCCAGAGAGCTGCGGAAGAGGCCGATTCGGGGGAGAAGGGCAGTATGGTGCTCTTCTGGCAGGGAGTTTCGTACGACGGACTCCGAGACAACAAGGGGGCTTTGCGGTCGTACGCTGAGGTTGTCGGTCGATTTCCAAAGAGCAAGCGGGCGCCAACGAGCCTCCTGCGTCAGTCTGATGTCCTTGTGCGCCTTGGCGACAAGGCTACCGCGCGTGATAGCCTAAAGAAGCTTATCAAAGATTACCCTAGGTCGCCTGAGGCTGCTGTAGCCAGGGAGAAGCTGAAGGAGCTGAAGTAGTCTCTTTGGCCGGAACCTTGCTAGGGTGGCTGTGCTAACGCTACCGCGCGCTCGACGCCTAAATAGGGTCGCGCGTAAGCGTTGCCTTGGTCGGATCGGCTAGCTGCCGAGGAACGGACGGTCGGAGCGGCCAGGAAAACTCCGGGGCGTCATGCGAAACAACCCTCGGGCTTCGCAGAAAGTGGTAAAAGGTGAGATGGACTTTCAACAACGAGCGCGACTCGCCCGTTTCCCACAAAGGCTACCCGAGCGGTGGCGCGGCGGCGCTGTTGCCATCGGCAATTTCGATGGCGTGCATCTTGGGCATGAGCGAGTGCTGAACGACCTGCGCTCAGTTGCAGGCACGACTCCGAATCTGGCGCTCTCGTTTTATCCACACCCGATCAAAGTGCTGCGCGGAGGCAACGAGCCCCGCTGCATAAGCTCTGTGAGAGAGAAAGCTGAGCGCATGGCGTCTCTCGGGGTGGATGTTCTCTACCTAATTCACTTCACGAAGGAGTTTTCTCGCATGTCGGCTCAAGACTTCGTTGACCGGGTGCTGGTCGAAGCTCTGGGCGTGACTGCGGTAGTAGTGGGTGAGGATGTGGCGGTTGGGCACAACAAAGAGGGTAACTTGGAGTTTCTCTCGCGTGAGCTGCCTCGGCGCGGCATTCGGCTTCACGTTGTGCCTCGGTTTGAGCTTGATGGCGTGCGAGCCGGCTCGCGAGCCGTTCGCCAGATGGTTGAGCAGGGGGATGTCCGGGGTGCGGCGCGTCTCATAGGTTCGCCGTTCACTATCTCGGCGCGCGTTGGGCACGGCGACAAGCGGGGCACAGCAATTGGGTTTCCGACGGCCAACATCGCGGTCGGCAAGCGACTCATCCCGCGACGCGGGGTCTACGCATGCCGAGTCCAAGCAGAGGGTGAGGAGTACCAGGCTGTGGCGAATATCGGAATCAGGCCCACCTTTAACGCGCATGAAGAGCGGCTAGAGGTGCACATCCTCGACTTCGTGCCGCACAGCCTGTACGGAAAGCGGATGCATGTAAGCTTTATTGGTCGGCTGCGCGACGAGAAGCGATTCGGTTCGGTCGAGGAGCTTCGATCTCAGATCGGGCTCGATATCGCCGCGGCGCGCGAGATTCTTTCGCATGAGTAAAAAAATTGCCCGATTCGAGCATGCAGGGACGGCTGAGCGGCTAGATAAGCTTGTAACTGCGGCTCTATCGCAGACGAGCGCATGCAGCCGCTCGCAGGTTGAGCGGTGGATTGAAGAGGGCAAGGTTTCAGTCAATGGGCAGGTCGTGACGAAGCCTGCCCTAAAAGTTGACCCCAGCAGCCTGATCGAAGTTGAGCAGCCGGAAGAGCGGCCCGTCACCATGGCAGCTCTCGAGCTGCCGCTCGAGGTGCTGTACGAAGATGAGCACCTCTTGGTGATCAACAAGCCGAGCGGCCTCTCGATGCATCCTGGAGCAGGGAACGCGAATCACTCACTCGCCAATGCTGTAGTGGCGCACGTCGGCAAGAAGCAGGCGCAGGTGGGAGAGCCGGGCCGGCCGGGAATTGTTCATCGCCTCGACAAGGACACAACTGGGGTCGTAGTTGTCGCAAAATCTACCCCTGTGCTCGCAGCGCTCTCGAAGCAGTTTGCGGAGCGCGCGATTGTGCGGCGTTACAAGGCGCTTGTCTTCACAACCCCTCGTGCGAAGCGCCCGGTTCAGCAGAGCGACTGCGGCACAGTGCAGGCGCCGGTCGGTAGGCACCCCACTGACAGAAAGCGAATGGCCGTCACAGACAAGGGAAAGCCTTCAGTGACGAAGTGGAGTGTTGTAGAGCGGTTCCCCTACGGCACCCTCGTTGAGTGCGCGCTTGAAACGGGGCGGACGCATCAGATACGAGTCCACATGAGCCACATCGGGTGTCCTGTGGTGGGTGACAGGACGTACGGGGACTTCTCCGGGCTCCCGGTAAAGCTCCGGCAGGCGGCGGACGAGCTTGGTCGTCAGGCGCTGCACGCCGCGACACTCTCATTTATCCATCCAGTCACGAATGAGACGCTGTTGTTCCAGGCTAAGCTGCCGAACGATTTCGAGGTGCTGCTCCAGGCTTTTCGTCATGGTATGGGGTAGCGCGGGCTGTGAATCTCGGTAACCGGTTGCGTCATGTTCTAGCAGCTTAGCACCCACAGCCTCACCGGAGCGCTTGCGGGTGCCGCTGTAGTGCAGTACTCGGTATACGATGAGCAAGCTCCTTCTAACGCTCACAGTGCTAACAGGCATCGCGCTCTGCCCGCGGTCGGCACAGGCGCAGCAGAGCGACTTTCAGGGCTGGTTTGCGTACGTAGCTAACATCGGAGTTGACCCGGAGCGGAAGTGGATCTTGACCCTTGAGGAGCAGGCGCGTCAGGGCGACTACTGGCAGAGGTTTAACCAGAACATCGTGCGGCCGACAATGTCGTACCAGTTCACGAAGCAATTCAGCGCTGGAGTCGGATATGCGTGGGCTCCGCTCTTCTTCAACACCGACTACCACCGCACCTACCGCGATGAGAACCGCACCTTCCTGCAGCTGGCCTACACGGATCGGCTTTGGGGCATAGACTGGTTCCACCGCTTTCGGCAGGAGCAGCGCTTTATCGCTGACACGGATGGTGCCGTGTCCAACCGCGGCCGTTACCTGATTAAGGGAAGCTACCCGCTCTCTGAAGACGAGACATTTGGAATTGCGGCTTACAACGAGATCTTCGTGAACTACAACTCTGTCCCGAATGGCCCAACTGGCGGATACGATCAGGATCGAATCTTTATAGGGCCGTACTGGAAAATCGACAACGCGCGCTACGAAGTCGGGTTCGTCGAGCAGCACACTCAGCGCTTCGGTCTTGAGGCGCGTTGGGCGCAGGTGATTATGTTTTTTGTGCAGTATGACTACTAGGGGCTGCCCCGGACATACCTGTGTCTGCGCTACCTTCTCCAGCATCCCTAACTTGGCAGGTTCTCCAATGAGGAGGGTGCGGCTCCCGATGTCTTGCGAATGAGTTCGAAACGTTGTGAGATTTAGCCATGAACTCGTCTTTTGGCCAGGTCTCGGTTGGTGATGTAGACCTAATCGTTGTGCGCTCTTGGTGGGAGAGTGGTGTGGTACATGGCATGACTACGCGCCCGCTGTCTTTTGTGGCAGGGGAATCGGATGAAGCTGTTTCCCTGCTCTGTGGAGCAGTCGGCGCTACCGCCCTTGCAGCTCCGAAGCAGTGCCACGGCAACGAGGCAATCGACCTAAGGGGTAGCGCGGTTCTTGAGCGGGCGCTTGCCCAGAGTGGCGGCAGCATGTGCCGTTTTAGGGAGGGGGATGCCTTGCTCGCTCCAACAGTGTCGCAGCAAGCGGTAGCCTTCGGTGTCATGAGCGCGGACTGCGTGCCGGTCATCGTTAGAGGGGAGGATGGCTGGGCGCTCATCCACGCTGGGTGGCGGGGATTGGCAAACGGAGTTATCAGAGAGGCGGTCGGCAAGCTTCGGGCACCCGTGGAGGCGGCCGTGTTTCCCTGCGCTGGGGGTGATGCGTACGAGGTCGGCCAGGAAGTGGTCTCTGCCATCGGAACCACGGCCGTTTGCCGGGAACAGACCGGTCGGGATGGGCGCTTTCTGCTCGACGCAGCGGCTACAGCCGTCAATCAGTTACGCGCTATCTCGCCAACACTTAAGGTCGCCTCGAGTGGGCTCTGTACCATCACCGACACCCGTTTTCACTCGTACCGCAGAGATGGGGAGAGAGCAGGGCGAGCCGTGACGTTTCTCCTACCCGCTCAGGGAAACCCGTAAATTCCTGCAGGCAGCGGTCCGGAGCGTTTAGTTTTCCCCATCTTCGACCGAATTTTAGTCATAGGGCGAGACAACGGTGGTACCATGGTGGGACCACTTCGTGTCCTGTTGGACTGCCGTTGTTCAATCGCACCCTGGGTGTTTTGCCCAGGGCTTTTTGAGGGAGATGAGTAATGGAGCGTGCTGAGCGAGATCTGATAGAGAGAGAGCTGCCGGGAAACTTCGAATTGAGGAAGTTGTACGAGCAGCACAGAGACTTCGAGGATCGACTCGGACAGCTGGCGCGGCAATCGTTTCTCACTCCCGCTGAAGAGCAGGAGGAGCGGAAGCTCAAGCAACTCAAGCTAAAAGGAGTTGAACGGATGCTCTATCTCGTTGGCGGCGGCGCAGCAGCAACTCTGTAGCCTCAACAACCATACGCAGAAACAGGAGAGGCCCTAGGGCCTCTCTTTTTGTTTGGCTTTTCGTGAAACCGAGTGGTGCGACTCGGTGCTATGCCGGCGTGAAGGTGCTCAATTAGGTTACAAAGAGAGCAGCGAGAACAACGAGGGGTGCCATGTGCGGGGCAACCCTCACCCTCTCTCCGTCCTCGCTGTCTCTTTGTGCTACCCCCTCCGTGCACGTGCTCATGCCCGTACCCGGGCTGAAGAGATCATCCGGGCCCAAAAAAGCGAAATGGGACCTCTCGGGGTCCCATTCCAGGGAGCGTCGCCGGGGTTGCCGGCGACGCAGACAGAGTATGGCACTGTCCCTATGCTGCCCGGCGCCGAGTACGAATCTTCGTCTTGGCGTTCAGGATGGCATAGCGCGTTTTGTCGGGATCGAAACCGAAGTACCGACAGATCGAGTTGAACGACAGGATGTACTCATCGTCTTCATCCATCAGATACGTAAGAGCCTCCTGCCTGAGCTCGGGCCCAGAGCTGAGGTCCTCGATGGTACGAAGAATCATCGCCCGCATTAACTCACTGACCGCCGTGTATCCTTTCCCGCCGAGATGCGCGAGGTCCATTTCAGGTAACCGGTCCGAATTGCTCACCACAGACTCCGTGAAATTTAAAGCCACGTTTACCTACCTCGAAGCAGCTGTTAGTTTCACGACATCCAAGATCCAGAAGGTCTCTCGGAAAGTCGCGCCACTGCACTGCACGCTTCCAAAACCTGTGAATCAACGCAATTGAACCAGCCGCCAGAGATTGCTCCCTGACGACAAACTACACGGGTTATGAGGGTTTCTCGGATTAGGCGCGCTTAATGGTGGAGCCGTTTTTAGGGCATTTTTAAGTAGCTGAAATGAGCGCGCATATTGCGTGAGCTTTTGGGGATGCCCCTGGAATACCGTGATGTTTCGGGAAAAACCGGACATTTGGGGACTCCAGCTATGCAGCTCACAGGCCGGACAGGCCTGAACTACAGAACGCGCTCTAGCGCGAAATCAACAACGGCAAAGAGCGCCTCCCCAGCAGGATTGAGCGCGTGCAGGTCGCCCCCTAGCGCCTCTGTGAGCGCTTTTGAAGCGGTGTCTGCGTAGGAGGCAGCGAGGCGCTTCGTCTCCGCAACGACAGGCCCAGATTTGAGTCGCTCTAGAGCCGAGTCGACCCACAGCTGCTCCTGCGCTTCGTCGAGCGGCGCAGCGAGCAGGCGCTTCGCCTCTGGATCTCCTGACTCAAGCCACAGCACGTTCACGAGCGAGGGCTTTCTCTCAAGCAGATCGAGCCCCTGCTTCTTGCCGAGCGTCGCCTCGTCGGAGGTGACGTCAAGAATGTCGTCGATAATCTGGAAAGCGATCCCGAGTGACTCACCGAAGGTGCTCATGAGCTCCTTCGTGCGAGCGGGTGCCCCCGCGAGGTGAGTCGCGCAGAATGCCGCTAAGCGGAAAAGCGAAGCTGTCTTGCGCTGCGCGATGGTGAGGCTTGAGGCTCTAGTGTGATGCTGCGTGTGAAGCGCTGATTCAAGGGCCTCGCCTTCCACCAGCTCGATGCAGGCCTGCTCCGTGGCAGTGATTATCTCATCGTCGAGCTTGGCGCAGAGCCCAAAAGCTCGCGTTAGGAGGAAGTCGCCCGAGAGCAGGGTGGCAGCTGTGCCGAACCTGGCGTAGGGCGATGGCTGGTGGCGACGCACCGGCGACTGGTCGATGATGTCGTCGTGCATCAGGGTCGCCATGTGGATCAGTTCGATTCCGGCTGAGACATCCAGCAAGTCGTCGTCTATCGCCTCGACACCTAGCGCCTTTCCGCACAGCAGGGTCAGTACCGGTCTGATGCGCTTGCCGCCTAAGCCGAGGAGGTAGTCGGGGATGTCGCGCATAGCGGCGACGTCAGACTTAAAGGAAGCGCGGATGACCGTCTCGACGTCTGCAAGCTCGGGCACGAGAGTAAGGGCGTGGGCGAAGCGCTCTTTGGCGCTCGGGAGGGGCACGGCTAGCCCAGGATTTGGCGGAACTGGAGAGCTCATTGCGAGCCCGACCGTAGCACAGTCAGGAAGCTCTCACTACACTTCTGGCGAGTTTTGGGCTGTCGCAGGGTCGTTGCGGTGAAGGCAAGCACCGAGCGGGGCTATTCACGGTACCCGCTCTTAGCTGGCTCCGCTCCTACATCGCCGAAAAGGGCCTAGGACATCGCTGCGACGCGATCGCAGCCCATTCACTATCTGGCACATCCCGAAAGAACATAACGTCGAAATCACGTTCTCCACCCGTTAGCGAACGCACGTGTAGTCCGGAGCAGGCGAGGCTTGCGCAACGTTTCTCCAAGGCGACGTGGATGCTCTCCCGTTCTGGAACATCCGCTTGGATAATGACGAGATCCTCTGGCTCCAAGCTCAGGGAGTCTGCTTCCTTGAGCAGCTCGGAGCCCGAGAACACCTCGGCGCGGTCTCCCAACCCGTAGGCTGCAAACACGAAGCGAGGGGGAGCCAGGTTTGCGTCCGGTGGGTAAGCAACTCGAACCTGCCCCGATGAGCCCTTCATCGCCACCCGTAGCATGTGCGCGATGCCCGGGTAGCTCCCCTCGTCGCAGAGGCGAGACATCTCAGCCCAAGCGCTTTGGAGTACGAGCAGAGCGAGGAGCATAGCCGTTGTCCACGCTGCATACCGCGAGCGCCGAAAAACGACTGTTGCCGCAGAGCATAATGCAGCGGAGCCGATAGCAGCGAGAATTGCGACCCACGGCGAGATTGCGAGGATTCTCGTAACCGATGGGTACCGGTAGGGAGCTAAGGGTCCCGACACAGCGACAGCCGCCACGAAATTGAGGGTAACAAAGAGGAAGCCCGGCTTAGAGATCTTCATTAAAGACACGAACAGCCCGATGCCGAAGAGCATTCCAACGACGGGGAGAAAGACGGCCCCCTTAAGCTGATGGCTACCAGCATCGAAAAAGAGCGGCGCTAACATCACGTTGAACAGGTTGCCGAGAGCGTTCCCATCAACTTCAGGCCTTGCTCGCCACATGATATCCTTGAGCTGGCTCTCGAAATCAACCAATCGTGGACCAGAGACGGCGAGGAAGCCGAAGCCGAAGGCTAGGAGCATGGCGAGAAGTTCGGCAGCAGGGGGTCGAAATGAGCGTCCCCGCAGGAGTATCAGGAGAATCAACAACGGGAGCGAAACGCCAACGGCCATGAGGCCAATGTACGGCACATAGAAACCGCATCCGGCAACGCTGCCAGACATGCAAGCAAGCAAGGGGCTCTCTCGCTTGAGTGCAAGTGCTGCTAGAGCACACGACCACACTACGACCGGCAGGATCTGGGTGTTGCTGTAACCGATAATGCCGATGCTCGATGACAAGGGATCCAGGGCGAGGAAAAGGCCGGATAGCCAGGCGTACCGTGAGGGCACTAGCTCTCGAGCGATCAGCATTACGGCTGGAATCGACGCCGTAACGGGGAGGAGCCCAGACAGCCTGAAAGCCTCCACACTGCCCCCGAAGAGCTCAATCACAGTGCCGATAGCGATGTTGCTGAGCCGCGGAAACGAGTAGGTCCCATCGGTCGAGAAAATGTTGGTGCCCGTCGCCCGAAAGGCCTGCAACGAACCATCGTAGAACCCGTACTCATCGCCGTGCCAAGCGAGACGCCAAGAGCCCAGTCGACCACTCCAAGCGAGAATGTGGACCACGCACATAGCAACTGCCAGCAGCGTGAAGCGCAACCAGCCTTCCTCCTCGCCGTCCGGAGAGGGAGTGCGGCGTCCCCGAGGGAACACCAAACAGGCAAGGAGAAGACACAGCGCCCAAAGTCCAGCCTGGACGCCTGCGGTGGCACCAACTAGGTTGGCGCGGGACAGTCCGAGCCAGACCAGTGCACTGGCAGGGATTAGGGCCAGTACTGTCTTGAAAAGTAGGCCCCTGTTGCGGGCTGGATGGCTCGGAAAATCCGCGGAAGCGGACACTATCGACCGCGCGTTCAACGCTGCGACCAAGGCCAGGATCAATACAAGCATCTCCCACGCCTGAAAGCGAAAATCGATGCTAGTGGTCCAGGTTTGAGCGCCAGTACCTTGCCCTGTCGACGCGCGCAGCAGGCCCCATGACGCGATGATGAGCCCGACCGCCGCCGAAACCAACACAGCTCGCGCCGCAATAATTTGTCGTCCCGAAAGAGCGTCTTTGTTCATTCTCCGTTTACCCGAGCAAGCGGATTTCTTGCTTGAGGACGATGACACAACGAAAATGAAGTCGGAAGTAGCCTGCTTTGCAGCGAGTCGAATGGAGTTCGGCCTTAAGCCGGCGGGTGTCCAGTGACATCACCTGCCGTACATTCGAATCCTGGCTAAGCCAGGTTCGAGTAGGGGGGATACTGGTGTCCCCAACGGGATTCGAACCCGTGTCTTCACCGTGAAAGGGTGACGTCCTAGGCCAGGCTAGACGATAGGGACTGGCGAACATGAGGGCAGGCGATGGACTCGTGCCCGATCAGTGCTACTGTCGCTACTTAGCCCGGTTTGCTGAACCGGGTCAACCCTTTGGGCTCCAGATCCATTTTATTCGTACATGTTATGCAATCTTTGGCGCTAACCACGCTACGCGACCTAGCCGCCAGGTGCGGTCTCTCGGTGCTAGGGGTAACCGGTGTGGAGCAGCTCCAGGCTGAC
This sequence comes from Deltaproteobacteria bacterium, assembly GCA_947491545.1. Lineage (GTDB taxonomy): Bacteria > Bdellovibrionota_C > UBA2361 > UBA2361 > OMII01 > OMII01. The sequence goes on along the minus strand of CANLJX010000034.1, from coordinate 9,136 downwards.
CTTGAGCGGCTGCAAGGCTGGCAGCAGCGGGGCTTGGCGGCAGGAATGAGCTACATGCTGCGTCCGCCCGAGCTTCTGGCTAATCCGGCTACAGTGGTTCCTGGAGCACGATCAGTCATTACCGTGGCGATCTTCTACGACCGGACCCCGGTTGGTCCTCTGCCCGCAGGGCACGGGCGGGTGGCTCGTTACGCTTGGGGGCGGGACTACCACAAGGTGCTGCGAAAGCGGCTTGAGGCTTTGGCTGACCTTATTCGAGGTGAAGTAGGCTCAGGTCTTGAGGCGCGAGTCTTTTCAGACTCGGTACCGCTGCTTGAGCGGGCACTTGGGCGCAGGGCCGGGCTCGGCTTCGTCGGAAAGAGCACGATGCTTATCTTGCCCGGCAAGGGCACCTTCTTCTTCCTCGGTGAGCTGCTCTCAAATCTTGAGGTGCAGCTTGACGAGCTAGCGGCAGAGCCCCAGCGCGGGCACTGCGGCTCCTGCCAGAGCTGCCTGACTGAATGCCCAACGCAGGCCTTCGTGGGCGAGCGCGTGCTCGATGCGGGGCGCTGTATCTCGTACCTCACGATAGAGAAGCGGGGAGCGCTTGCGGAGGCAGAGCGGCGCATGATCGGCGATTGGCTCTTTGGCTGCGACGTCTGCCAGGAGGTGTGCCCGTTTAACTTCGTGTCGATTAAGAAGGGCCGGAAAGCCGATGTTCCTGAGTTGGGAGCAGAAGCAGGTATCGGCCCGTCGCTATCACTTGAGGATGTGCTCTCGATCCGTGACACAGCTTCTTTCGAGCGTCGCTTCGGTGGCACGGCGCTGATGCGGACCAAGCGTGAGGGACTGCTCCGAAATGCGGCTGTTGTTGCCGCAAACAGCAAAGCTGAGCGGCTAGAGGCGGGACTGCTGGCTGCTTCGCTTGAGGACAGCTCTGCGGTAGTGCGGCAGCATGCCCTATGGGCGTACGTCGCGATTACGATGGATGCAGGCTCAAGCGGAAGCGGCCGCGCTGTTGGAAGGCTCGAAAAAGCTCTAGCTGACCCTGCCCTCGAGGTCGCAGCGGAGGCCAGGAGCCTCCTCAGCCGGTTGCCAAATTAGCTGCCAGGCGCAACACTACGGCTCTATGAAGACACTGAATGTATCGCTTGCCTCATTGCTCGCCGCGCTCGTCGCTGGCTGTGCGCCGCACTTCGGCCTGACGATGAAGGTCCCGCCCATACCGCAGGCGCAGCACGTTGAGCCTGAAGGGGCTGATGCGGCCGCCCTGCAGGTCAAGGTTGGCGCCTTCGAGGATGCCCGATTGTCTACGACTATCGCCGAGGTAGATAACCGCGAGATTCCATCGGCAGGTTCCGCTGGTGCTGAAGTGCAGGAGGGGTTCGAACGCTACTTCAAGGACGTGGGAGTGCGGATCGTGCGACGTGATGCGCCTATCCTTGAGGGGGAGATCTCGGAGTGGTCATCGAAGGTCCTGCCGGGGTTCCCGTCATCCGATGCGGAGGCGAAGGCTAAGATCCGGGTCACTGTAAAAGACTCAGAGTATCACGTTCTCTACCGTGGCGTTTTCAGCGGCGAAGCGACGGTGTCACACCCGCTCCTTGACGAGGAGCATGTGCGAGAGCTGCTCGGACAGGCGATGGCAGCAGCGATCGAGGCTGCAGTTACGGATGAGATGCTCCGTTCACAGCTCTCGCGTGGCCGGATTGAGTAATGGTCTCTAAAGCCAAAGGTCTAAGCCCATCTCAGCGTGAGCTGGTACAGCGGTTCCTGGCCGCAGCACGCACGATCGTAAGGGATGTCTTGCCCATGATTTTGGAGGCGCACCACGCTCCGAGTCGCGCCGCGTCACGCAAGAGCGATGGCAGTCTCGTCACCTCCACGGATCATGAAGTTGAGCGCCGCTGCATATCGGCGTTGCGTGCAGCGTTGCCTGAAGCAACTGTTGTAGCTGAAGAGTCTGAAGCCGAGCGAATGTCGGGTTTCACCGGAAGTGCGGATCAGTTTTACGCGCCGATGAGAGGCGATGCTCCGTTGATAGTGGTGGATCCGATCGATGGCACCAAGAATTTCGTCGAGGGGCACCGAGAGTTCTGCATCGCGGTTGCGCTCGTCGGCCGAGTCCCGGGCGGCGTGTGGCCCATAGCAGGGGTTGTCGCTGTCCCGGTTGAAGACGTCATGTTCGTGAGTGATGGCGAGTCGGTCACAGAGGAGCGCATAAGCTCCGGAGAATCGTCTCCCTTGGTGCGACAGGAGAGGGCAGAGGCAGAGATCTCCGCCAGCTCAGCCGATCGCCGCTGGCTTTCGGATAACGCTGTAGAGCTTCGGTCTCCGTGGGTTTCAAGTGGTTCGAGTGTCTACGACATGACTGGCACTGTAAGGGGACGACTTCACGGCTCAGTGGTAGGCAGCCAGCGATTCTGGGACCTGATGGCACCTCTCGCGCTTGCAAGCGCGGCTGGACTTGAATTGCAGGACCTTCTGACCGGCGAGCGCATCACGTCGATTCGCCCCGAGGATATTAGCGACGAGTTTAGGAGCCGTCTCTGGGGGCTCAATCGAAAGGTTGCGATTCTCCCCTCGGGGCGGACCTTAATCGACGTTGTAAAACACCTCGCTTAGTCCGAGGAACGTCTTGCGCGTAGGTTCAAAGAACTACCGCTTCTTCGCCTTAGCCTCAGCATCCTCCTTCGCCGTAAGCTCCTTCGCTATGCGGTCAAGCATCGCGTCAAACAGCAGGGAGTCTCGGTCTCTGTACTTGCTCAGCACCTCAAGAGCCTTCTGCGGCTGTCCGTGCTCCTGGTACCAGCGACCCACCGCGCGGTAGCGGTCTGATATGAGAGTCGGCTCGACCTTCATCTGCTCTGCCTCTTCGTAGGTTGCGAGCGCTGCCTCTGGCTGTCCCTGGCCGAGCTGCACGTCACCAATCAGCAGAAGGTAGAAGTAGGGATTCTCCCACTCTGGACGATCCTCCACGCTGAGGCGCTCCTGCATGTGCTCACGGTAGAGCGCTATTGCGGAGCTGTAGTCTCCCTGCCGGCTGATCTCTTCAGCTTGACGTATCTTTTCGCCGGGAGCGTGGCAGCCGAGCACAAGCACGGCCAGCAGTGCAGCGGCACGATTGTGCAGGAGGGAGAAAGTCGAGGTCATCCGATCACTATAAGGGCAGCTACAGATGCTGTCGATGGAGAAGGGTATCTGCGTTACCGAATTTTCTCGCGCAGCCAGCGCAGGTACTCGCGTGACCGGAGCGTCTCGCCGCTTGGGCGAGAGCGCCAGCGCTTGTGGAACCAGACCCATTGAGTGGGAAAGCGGCGAAGCAGCTCAGCGAGCCTTCGGTTGTATTCCGTCAGCAGCTCCTCTGGAGAGAGCGAGCTGTCGAGCTCCTCGATGAAGGTTTCAAAACGGCCACGGCCGGTGCGGAACATAAAGGCAGAGACGAAGCGCGCGTTGCACTTCTGGCCAAGCCCAATCAGGGCTGATGGAGTTCGCGCCGGCTCGCCGAAGAAGGGCACGTAGGCGCTCTCGACATGGGTATCCTGGTCGATCAGAGCGGCTACTGTCCGGCGATCCCGCATGCACCCAAGGAGCCGCTTCACTCCAGAGCGATCTGAGCGCCAGATCGTCTCGATTCCGTACCCGTCACGGATGCTCCGTAGGATCTCTTGCGCGGCTGGATTGCGGGCTTCGCGGCCGACTGTGGTGAGGGGCACTCCCCGGGAGATCGTGTATGCGGCCAGCAGGTCCCAGTTCCCCGTGTGTGCCGTGAGCGCCACCAGGGGGCGCGAGTCGTTAAGCCAAGACTCAACTTTCTCCCACTGTGGAGCAGAGATGCGATGCGATTCGCTAGCGAGAAGCGGCTTTAGGTTGAGGCTCTCTAGCAGCGTCCGGCAGGCATTTCCGAAGGTGCGAGCGACAAGGATGCGGGAGTCTCGGCCCAGAAAGACCGCTAGCTGAAGCCGGGCAATCCGCGCCTCTCGAAGCGGCAAGAGCCCAACGATGAAACCAAGGAGGTACCCGAGTGCTCCCCGAAGGGAGAGCGGCAGGGCAGCCAAAACACGCACGGACACCAGCATTAAGCGATCGCCCAGGTGGCGTGGCTTAAAGGGCTGGGTTGCCTCAGTGGTGCCTGTCGGCGTGTCGCTTAAGGAGGCGTCGGCCATTCAGTCTCTTCCTCAGGTGGAAAGTGGTTGCGGACCCCCTTCATCAGGAGGAAGTCCGCTACGCGGTCGTACGATGCGATGCCTGCAAAAACGCCGTCACGAGTGACCAGCGCGACGTGGCTCTGCTCCTCTTCAAGCAAGGCGAGCGCCTGCGATAGTGGCGCCCGCGCATCGACAGCTGGAAGGTCGCGGAAGACTATCGCCGAGATGTAGTCGTCTGGGGTCGTGGCGGCGTGTTCGAGGATTTCTTCTCGAAACACGACCCCTTGCGGCTCATCGCCAACGGTAACGAGGAAGAGAGGCTGGAGCGAATTGAATGAAGCTCGCAGTGCTTTTGAGATGGTGGTGCCGTGCGGGAGTGTCTCGAGGTTCTCCTTTGCCACCATTACGTCCTCAACGAGAAACGCTTCCGCCAGGCTTCGGCTCTCGGCACGCACATGCTCCTGGACTGCGCCGATGAAGATGATGAACGAGATGAGGAGCAGGATCGGCTGCCCGATCAGCACTGCGCCGAGAGCCATCAAAACGCACAGCACCTTGCTGACTCGTGCCGCGATAAAGGTCGCATTCTTTGAATTGCAGAGGGCGAGCAGGGCGCGCAGCACCCGACCGCCATCCATGGGAAGGGCTGGCAGCAGGTTGAAAAGCCCGATCGATACGTTGGCGATGAAGATCTTCTCTTGGAATGACAGCAGCGCCTCCTCAGGGGGCGCCTGTGACACCGCTGCTAGGTGGCTGAAATCGAGGGATGGGAGGAGCAGAAGGGCAACGAGCACGTTCACCAACGGTCCAGCAAGGGCAATCGCAAGTTCGGCCTTCGGGGCTGGCTGAGAGGTTATCGAGGCGATTCCGCCGAACGGGTAAAGCGTAATGTCGTTGGTGTGGATACCGAAGTAGCGGGCGACGAGGGCGTGCCCCAGTTCGTGGGCCAACACGCATCCGAATACCGCTGTGATGAAGAGCGCCTCATTGAGCCGTGCATCAGCGGGCGAGAGGTAGACGAAGTACGCGAAGAGCAGCAGGAAGGTAACGTGGATACGGATCGCTATCGAGGCGACTGAGCCGACCTGGATTGACCACGTTGAACGGTGCTGGTTCACCTCTTTCGCTCCTTTTCTGTTGGCGCCTCGGGGTTCGGGCGACCGTGAGTCGGAAATGCTACACGGTTCGTAGATTGATGGGTACTGCCACAGGCGCCCCCCAGAAGCACGTGTTCCCGAGCTCCCATGGGCTTCGACATATCGCCGCGGTGCGGGGCTGTGGTAGCAGTTCGCGGCTCCCTGCATTGTGGCTGTGGGGAGAGCTAAGCATTCGGAGTCAGTAGAAGTTTCTGGTTCCCAGACTTTTTGAGGTTGCGCCGATTGGTGCTAGGATGAACCGCCGCGCTGTGGGGCAAAAAGAGAGATGATCAACTCCAAACCAAAGATCGGAGTCGTGGGGCTGGGCTACGTTGGGCTGCCTGTAGCCCTTGCGATGGGAAGGGCCTTCAGGGAGGTCGTCGGGTACGACCTGAGCGCACGCAAGGTGCAGCAGCTACTCGCCGGCGAGGACCCCACTAGCGAGGGGCTTGAAGCACAGATCCAAGTCTCAGCGGTGGATTTCACCAGTGAGCCATCCAAGCTTGCTTCCTGCGACGTAGTAATCGTCGCTGTGCCGACGCCGATAGACGAAAACCGCCAGCCAGACCTTCGGGCGATGATCTCGGCGAGTGTGACCGTCGGGCGCAACATGAAGCGCGGAGCTGTCGTTGTGTACGAGTCGACAGTCTATCCTGGAGTCACTGAGGAGGTATGCGGGCCGGTTCTTGAGCGTGAGTCTGGCATGATACGAGGAGTTGATTTCTTCCTCGGCTACTCGCCAGAGCGCATTAACCCGGGCGACAAAGAGCACACCCTCGAGCGGATAGTGAAGGTCATCGCCGGAGAAGACGAGGCAACAACAGAGCGGATCGCCGAAGTGTACGGTGCCGTCGTTAAGGCAGGGCTGCACCGCGCGCCAAATATTCGGGTTGCTGAAGCAGCAAAGGTAATCGAGAACACGCAGCGCGACCTCAACATCGCTCTCATGAATGAGCTGGCGATCATTTTCGACCGAATGGGGCTTAGCACTAAGGACGTCTTAGAGGCAGCGGGAACGAAGTGGAACTTCCTCAAGTTCTCGCCAGGTCTCGTCGGCGGACACTGCATCGGCGTCGACCCGTACTACCTCACAGCGAAGGCTCAGCAGCTCGGGTACCTCCCGCAGGTAATTCTGGCTGGGCGCCGCATCAATGACGACATGGGGCGTTTTATAGCGCAGCGGGCAGTGAAGCTCATGATTAATGCCGGCATCGCTCTCAAAGGAGCAAAGGTCGGCATCGTCGGAGTTACTTTCAAGGAGAACGTCACTGACACTCGAAACAGCCGCGTTCCTGACATCGCCTACGAGCTGCGGGAGTTTGGAATTGAGACAGTCCTGCATGATCCACTAGCTGACGGTGCAGTTATGCGTGAGGAGTACGGGCTCGAGCTTAGTCCGTGGACAGCACTCAAAGGCGTTAAGGCGCTTGTGCTCGCCGTTGGGCACGACGACTTCCGGCGTCGCGGAGCGGGCGAGCTGGCGGGGCTTGTCGAGCCGGGAGGAGTGCTGGTAGACGTCAAGAGCCTGCTCAAGCGCGAGGCGCTTCCCTCACATATCACCTACTGGAGCCTGTAACGATGCCCACAGAACCGCAAGCGCGCCGCACCTGGCTCGTCACCGGCGCCGCCGGATTTATCGGATCGCACCTCGTTGAGAGGCTTCTGACGCTCGGCCAGCGTGTGGTCGCGGTCGACAACTTTGCGACGGGAAAGCGCGAGAACGTCGATGCCGTCCGTTCGTCCGTTGAAGCCGAAAAAGCTTCGCAGCTCGTGTTCTTCGAGCAGGATATTCGCGACCGGGAGGGCTTAGTTGAGTTGGTGAAGCAGCACGCGCCAGACGTCATTTTGCACCAAGCGGCGCTCGGCTCAGTTCCGCGCTCGATTGCGGATCCGCTCACATCTCACCAGGTCAACGTAGACGGATTCGTCAACATGCTTGAGGCCGCACGGGCAGCAGGGGTGCGCAGGTTTGTCTACGCATCGTCAAGCTCGGTGTACGGCGACTTGGAGACTAGCCCGAAAGTTGAGGGAGTAATCGGCAACTGCCTCTCTCCCTATGCGGCGACGAAGCGCACCAACGAAATCTACGCGCAGGTGTATGGGCGCACGTACGGCATGGAGGCAATCGGCCTGCGTTACTTCAATGTGTTCGGGGTACGCCAGGATCCCAACGGACCCTACGCGGCCGTCATCCCTCGCTGGTTAGCTGCGATGAAGAGAGGGGAGGCATCCACGATCTTCGGTGACGGCAGCACATCGCGCGACTTCTGCTTCGTGGCGAATGTTGTCCAGGCGAACCTGCTGGCAGCGTCGGTGGCAGCAGGCAATTCAGTCGTTAACAGTGTTGTGAACATCGCCTGTGGCGCCACAACTTCCCTGCTGGAGCTCCATGAGATGCTTCGCAGTGAAGTTGCTCGGCAGAAGGGAGTCGACGTCGGGACCATTCCTGCGCCGATTATGGAGCCTTTTAGAAATGGCGATATCAAGCACTCCCTGGCGGATATCTCCCGCGCCCACGAGGCGCTGGGTTACCACCCGTCACATACGGTCAGAGAGGGAGTGGAGGAGCTCGTTCGGGCAGAGCTTAGGTCCTAGAGCCCTTTAGTCGCTGAAGGCCCCGGAGCACGACTTTTCGGGCCGTTCTTTTCCGATTTTCACGAAATCACCGAAAAGCCGATGCATATCAATCTCTTAGGTTCCGCCTGAAAGCCGCTCTCTTTTGCTCGGGGTGGCGCTTTCTGCTAGGGTTAAAGGATGCGTTTGAACCAAAACGCGAACTTATTGTTGTTTGGTTTCGATACTCATTCCTAGGACTTTTATCCGCACGAGGGAACTGTGAGTGGCACGTTGAGCACGTTTAAGAACCCGTCCGACACTCAGGACGGCTGGCAAGCAATATCCCCATTTAGCAACCCGATGGTGGCCTTCGCGATTGTGTCGGAGAAGGACGCCCAGGGCTTTGCGCTGCACCCGCTTGAGGAGCAGGCCCTTGGTGAGGCTGTGTCGCCGAAGCGGCGCAAGGATTTTACCCTCGGTCGCGCCGCTGCGCGTCAGGCCCTTGAGCGTGTTGGATTCCCAGTAGTCACTCCAGTGCTTCGCGGCGAGCACCGCGAGCCGCTCTGGCCGGTGGGTGTCGTCGGCTCTATTGCTCATGGTGGAGGATACGGCGTTGCGGTTGCTGCCTGGCAGCAAGACATTCCGGCAATCGGAGTCGACATCCAGCAGGTCGAAGAGCGCTATACCGATGAGCTCATCGCCCGCTTCGCTGACCCAGATGAGTTTGATTGGGTGCTCTCTGACCCAGCCCACCGCACTGAGCGAGCAGTGCGCCTCTTCTCAGCTAAAGAGAGCGTATTCAAGGCGCTCTATCCGCTGCGTCGTGTATGGTTTGCCTTCGACGTTGCACACCTTACTCCGAAAGAAGGGGAGCTTGGATTCTCGGCAGCTGTGCGCCTTCCCGCGCTATCAAGCGGCATCATCCATATGGATGTAGGGATATCGCTCTTTGACGGGCACGTGGTCTCTGGCGCGTGGCTGTCTAAGCCGATTGCGATGTAGTCGAAGCGAAGCGACGGGATATCGAATAGCACTGGTGTTAGATATTCAGTGCTCGCTCACGCACTTCTCTTTAGAGAGCCTCTCTCGTCGCTAAAAAGTTCCCGGTAGGACAGTCGTTTCCTCCTCCTTATCCTTCTCGTTCTCCTGCACCTGCACTGGGCTCCTAATTTTCATCCGGGTATCTCAACCGGAAGGGCGCAGTCAGCCCGAGCCAATTTCTTGATTATGATCAGGAGATAATTGCAGGTGCAGGAGAAAGAGGAGGAGCAGGGTGAGGATTAGGAAAAGGCACTCCGTCCGCTTTCAGGTGTGCAA
>CANLJX010000033.1 GCA_947491545.1 Deltaproteobacteria bacterium | reverse complement strand
TGATATCTCTACGCTGCGCGGGAAGTCTCCCCAGTTCTTGCCTGGTGACACCTCGATTCCAGTAAGCGTCTCTTCCTTCGGCATGGTCGCTGTGCAGAGCTCATTTCCAAGCTGCCCAGCCCGGCCAGTTGAGAGGCGGGGGCGTCCGCCAGGACGGTTAGGATCGTTGCGAGAGACTGAGGGCTCAAGGGTGTAGGTTCCTCCGAGCCTAAAGAGGTCGTACATGCGCCGGGCGCTCTGCTCTCGGTAGTATGGGACGCGCTCCAGGAATTTCGGGTCCTGCAGCAGGAAGTTCCGCACAACTGATGTAGACGGAGACTTGATGACGCGCTGCGCCTCTGTCGAGGCGCTGCTAGTGAGGTGCTTCGCCAGTATAGGGGCCCACAGCTCCGGTGGTGCGATAAGCGCTCCAAGAAGCTGCGTCATGCATGTAAAGAGGGTTACCGCGCGGCTTGTGTGACTGACGGCGGCAACTGCGACGAGCCACGCTACGAGACCGACCGCCAGAGAGGTAATGCTCACTACGGTGCCCCACGGCATAAGGCGGGAGATCGTTGCAAGAGGCGCGATGAGCGACCAATCGTGCGGAAGAGCACAGTCAAGCGCAAGGCAGAGGGCTGCGGCACTCGCGAAGAGCGGCAGCCTGATTCGCCCTTCGGACCCAGCACGTCGAGTTGTGGCAAGGAGGGCAAGAGAGAGACCCAGGAGAAGCACGCTCACCGGAAGGTAGAGCGATGCAGTCGCAGGACGATCGAGGGTCAGGAGCGAGTACGCCGGACCCACCAACGCATGGTACAAGAGCCCGGTGCCGTCTTCTGGGGCAACGTGCGAGTTCTCTGGGTAGCTAGGGAGTGTTGCGGCCGGAGCAGCAAACGACGCCCAGAGAGCTGGACCGGCTGCAACGAGGAGCACTGCACCCCCAGCACGCAACGAAAGCGGACGCCCCTCAGCTTCACGCTCCCAAAAATAGCGAGCGACAAGCAGTGCGAAGAGAGCAGTAAAAAGCGAGGCCTGATTAGCGCTGTTGCTGTTCTGAACCGAGACGAAGAGGGCGAAAATCCAGAGTGGAAGGACCTGTGCTGCCGCGCGGGCTCGCGTTGCATTCAAAAGCGCAAACAGCATCATAGAGAGCAGCGGCAGCCAAGCCAGTGCGCCTATCACGAACGGATCGAAGCCGACTGAGGCGATGACGGCTAAGCTCGGAACTGCACTAGAGAGCCAGCGCAGCCCGGGGTTCCGAGTGAAGAGCGGAGAGTGCTGGCGGAGCGCGAGCCAGGTGCCGACCAGCATCAGAACCATCTGAAAAGCCGTCGTCGGCTGCGCTGTGAGAGCGGAGATAGCCTGTGAAAAGGGGTCAGCGCGCCAGAGATGAAACGCGTTCACGTTCAGGTTGACCAACACTCGCCATGAGCCAAGAACCTCATCACCTGGCACGGCTACAGGGTCAAGAAGGATGACCGGGACCATGACGGCAGCCGCAGCGATGAAGAAACAGAGCCAGGCACCGAGTCGAGCTATCATGACTTTGGCCCTCGGTGTGCCATGAGCCGCTCAAGGGGAGAAACCGAGGTAATCGTGACAGGGGCGCCCGGTGCGCAGCCGGTGAGCTCCACGAGTTCTAGCTCGGGCGCTGCTCGGAAGGGCTTGAGCTCGCACTGCGTGCTTTTTAGGAATGGGAAGTGCTTGAGCTTAAGCACCACCCGCTCTGTGAGCGGGGTGAAGCTCACAGAGCCTGACGTGAATGAGTACTCGCGCCCGTCTCCTTGCAGGAAGAAGGTTGGCTGGTACGCAGTGCGCTCAAACGCGCGCAGCTTAGGCCCAGAGTACACCTCGCGGTACTCTCCTGGATTGTGCCGGAAGAGATTGATCCAGTCCTCTTCGTGGGCAAAGACGATTGTGGCGTTCACCATGTCGAGATACTCACGAATGCCGGCAGCCTTGCGTTCTAAAAAGCTTTCCGGGATCGGCTGCGTGTACTGCCAGATGTTGTGAGCGTAGCTCGTTGCGATAAGCTGCTTGTTGGCCCACAAGGCTACCGGCGCAATGTGCGCTCCGTTTACCTCGTGCAGTATGCAGCCCGAGAAGAACGCACGCCCAGGAGTCTCACGATCCTTGAGAAACGTGGCCAGATCCTTCATCTGCTCATCCTCGAATTGGTATCGCTCACGGGAACGATTCTGGATAATGGTCGAAGCAGACAGCGGCGAGGCGAGCAGGAACCCTCCTGCCAACACGGCAGCCATCTTCCGCCACTTTGAAGTTCCTGCTGACTCAAACAGCCGGACGAGGTACGCAGACACTGGCACTACGCACAGCATTGCAGCGATCGTCCCCATCCGGTCGAGCTCAAGCTGCGGCTTCAATGACACGCCGAAGGTTCCGAGGAAGAGGAGCCAAGCGGCGGTCAGCGCGTACGTAAGCCGCTTGCGCCCGCCGAGAGCCAAGATCGCTGGAATTGCGAAGATGACGAGGAGCGGATTAGTGGCGGTAGCCTGCGTGTGAAGCTCCTGCATCGCGCGACGGGTGTCGAGGGAGCCTTTGCGGTGCCGGAAGCTCTGCTGAGTCGGCGGACGAATCTGGGCAGGCTCATCACCCTCGCCCCGAGCCTGTTCTTCTGTCGCCGGTGCCTGTATCGCGGACGGTGCGCCAGAGCCCTCAGCGTTGAGGAAGCTCCCCACGTTCGAGACAGTCCACATCATCGAGACCCAAGGCGCGTTGAGACACACCAAGAGCAGCGCAGTGAGGATGTGGCGCGGCGAAGCGATCAATCGAGGAAGCCGCAGAAGCGCGACAATACCGAGCGGCAGTACAGCAAGCACGGAGGGAGACCAGAGAAACATCAGCGTCGAAAGCAGTGCGAGCACGAGGCAATCTCGCCAGCGGGGCTTCGGGCTCTCGATGAAGCGCAAAGCCAGCGCAACCACCAGGGGCAGAAGCCCGGTGCTCGTGATAAAACCGATCGTGCCGTACTTGAGCGCCCAGCGGTACCAGATGAGGCTCAGCGAGCATGCGAGCAGGGCTGCGATGCAGGAGGCGGTACGATTGCCGCCAAGGATACGCGAGGCAGCGTAGGAGGAGCCCGGCACCAGCACCCAAAGAATGCCGATGATGATGACGTTGTAAACCGACTCAACTGGGAACAGGTACACCAGCGGCGAAGAGATGAGGAAGGCGTTCAGGGCCCCTGTAGCGAAGAAGTCTCGGGCATCAAAACCCGTGTTCCAGAGCGGTGACCAGAACGGAATGAACGGGAAGTGCTCCTTGAGCAGCTTTAGGCGGAAGAGGAACATGGCGTGGTCATCGGCGAGCAGCAGCTCCCCACGGGACTCGCTCACAAAGGTTGCAATCAGGAGCGCAACAGAGCCGATTGCCCAGAGCTTCAGCAGCGACGACCAGCGCAGCGTCAGCAGCCACGCGAACAAAATTGCTCCGACGAGGATCGGTCCACGCGAGAACGGATCTGCAAAGAACCCCCATGGGCGAACGAGCCACTCAGAGCAGAAGAGAGCAACGAGGCCGAGCGACCAGACGACTGGGTCGGTGCACTCGTGCAGCCTCGGGAAGCGGTGCTGCTTAATTAGCGAACGAGCACAGGCAAACGTAGCGAGCAGCAGCCCGGCAGCAATTGGGAAGCGGCCTGCAGGTATGATGGCAGGAGTGTGGGGCGTCCAGAGGTGCCAGGCTCCACCGGAGAAGCCGAGCACGAGGAGTAGTAGGGCTGCGGACGCTGCAACATTCATGTGGGTGAGAGTACGGGCAACCCTTCGTTTTTTAACTAAGCAGCTAGTCCACAGCTCGGCTGGGGTGGCTGGCGACCAAGAGGGAGGTTTTACCACCCTGGAGGGGTGACAGGCAAAAAGCTTAAGAGGTAGTAAATACAGATAGTTGCTAGGGTATTTATAGGGCGTTGAGCGCCTCCGTGATGTTTTTAGAAACGCGTTTGTGTCTTTGTAGTGCCAGGGGCGGTCCTGATGCCAACCTCTGTGGAGTAGTTAGTTTAAAAGGTTTAGGGCTTCGCGAAATCGAGCCAGTAGATTCGAGGAGAGAGGCGCCGGCTCAGGATGCTCTTAGGGACACATTTTTACGCCGAGAGCGGAGAGGGCCAGGTAGGCTCGGCGAGTACCTTGTAACCCCTCGCTGATCTCACCGCTCTCTTTGTGGAGATTGTACTCTTTCGGCGCTCTCCAACCGTAGCCTGCAAAAGGTCCCGTCGTGCTTGAGTGGTTGTGGGGACAAAGAGAGCGGCGAGAGCAGCGAGGTGGGGCATAGTTCAGCAAAAACATATCTTTAACTCTCGTTGCCCTCTTTGTTGAAATCCACTTAATGGGTTCTCCTCAACTAACATCGGAGCCGGTCTCTGTCGTAACCTAAAGGTGGAGAGTTCGGTGCGCGCTCTCCGGAGCCGTAGCCAGTTCAGAGGCGAAGCGATCCGAACGCCTCGCTTCGGCTGCGGAATGCTTGTAGCATTCCGCTCGGCAAGGTTTAGCATGCGATTCTATACCGTCTTTCACGCCCTGATCTTCTGGATAACCTTCGTGGTGTCGGGGCTCTTCGTGCTCATGGGTGTGTGTGGCGAGCTCTACTCGCCTTTCGGCGCCACGCTCACCCTTGGCGCTGTGGCGCTCGGCGTGATTGCGCCACGCGCGGGGTGTGCGCTCGGGCTTCTTCTCCTGCCTTTGGGCGGAAATCGTCCAGGTACGGGCCAGGCCTTCCTCTCAATCCTCGCCGGGAGTGCCTTGCTCTTCGGAATCGCAGCGCGAGGGCTCGCCTCGCGAGCCAGGCCCCTCGCGCGGATCACAGAGGAGGAAGCAAAGAACCCAATCATCTTCTTTGCGCTCCTGTACTGTATCTTCTCAGTCGCGAGCCTCTCATCCATACCCCTTAACCACACCCTCGATAATCTGCGTAACGTCGTCGGGTGTGAGTCATGGCAGGCGATGGTGCTCTCGTTTAAGAAAGTGGTCTTCACCAGAGAGCACTCGTTCTTTTACAGCTTCCTCTCGGTGTACTGCACCGCGCTCGCCTACCTGCTCGGACTTGCGGTGTATCGAATCTGCCGTCTTGGTTCGGTCGGCGCAGCGAGGCTCTTCATCGGCGCAGCCTTCAGCGGCCTGCTGCTCTCTCTCGTAATCGGCGTTCTCGATTACTACGGTTTTATCGACCTCCTTCCGTTCCGAGATCTCGATCCGATCGTCAACCGGGGCGGCAAGCAGTTCCGTCTCCAATCAACCTTCGGGCACTCTGGCTGGTACGCAGAGTACCTGACCCTCGCGATGCCGACGTGCCTCATTATCTTGGCGCTCAGGGCACCGTTCTGGTTCCGCGTTTCAGCGATTCTTGCCTCACTCGCGCTTGGCGAGTTTGTCCTCATTCTCACCTACCAGCGCGGGGGCTGGCTCTCGTATCCGATCACCCTTGTTGCGGTTTGGGCTGCAATCTACGTCGTGCGGCTGCTGGAGCGAAAGGAGACAGATATCTGGCGTGCGTTCCGACGGTCGCTTCTTAAAGTTCTGGTGTCGCTGCCCCTGACCGTGGCCGTAAGCCTGCTTCTGGTGGTCGCCGTTCAGGGGCGCGACTCCGTCGAGGGAGCGATCTCGCCCTACGTCTCGCGCTTCAAGGAGATCCAGCGCACAGGCGACCGCACAGATTTCTTGAAGGCCGGCGTGCTGATCGGCTCGCTTCACCCTATTCTCGGCGCTGGAGCCGACTCGTTCGCGTGGCAATTCGAGCGAGAGGTTGAAGCCCCAACAGGCGCTTTTGCCGGCCGCTTCAACCTACCGCTGCACGGCTCTGCTCACAACGTCTACGCGCAGACCTTCTCGGGAAAAGGCATCTGCGGACTCCTCGCACTGGTGGCGATACCGTTTGCCATTCTTAGTGCGGCTCTTGTTGGCCTGCGGGCCCCGGAACGGACAGTAGCCGAGAAGCTGCTTCTTCTCACAGGAGCTTGCTTCGGCTGCGCGTTCCTAATTTACGGCAACGTTCAAGAGATCTTCTACGTTCAAGTGCTGCAGTTTCTCTTCTTCGGCTTAGCCGGCTTAGTTGCTGCCGTCGCGTACCGACGATCAGAGTTTTCGTCAAAGCGACTACTCGTTTCTCCCTGGGTCTGCGTCGTAGTGCTACTCCTGCATCTTGCATGGGAGTTTCTGCAGCCCGGCCGCACAGCCTCGTTTTACGCTGAGCGCCGCGAATTCGGGTGTTTTAGGCAAGAGACGCCCGCTGGCAGATCCGCGTATCGCTGGTGCGGGCCTCGGGCAACACTGAGGCGTGAGCTACAGCCCGGCGCGGAGGTGGTCGATGTGACGATCGAAGCAGGGCTTCTGCCAGAGGTTGTTACCCTCCAGGATGAAGACGGATCGCCCGTGTCTAAGACGCTACAAGCAGGTGAGCGGCGCACAGTGCAGGTCCCCGTTGCTGCGGAGTCAAAGTCTCGAGGTTTCGCATCGGTTCGCGTAGAGTCGAGCAGCTCGTTTGTTCCGAAGTTTATGCAGCCCCGCAAGGGAGATAGCCGACGGTTGGCGGTGAAGGTCTATAGCTGAGTGCCCCTTCGCCCCGGCGAGACATCGGTCCCTGCTCCTTAGCTAACTCGGCGCGTATGCTCACGGGCCGTCCAACTATAGCGGTTGAATCTGAATCCTGGCTAGGAACCCTTCAGATAGCTTTTCCGAAAGTCTTAAGCCTCCTTGGCTTGAGTACTATTTGCGATACACTCGAAAAATTGCGGACGTACCAGCGTTTCAGCCGTGACTGTTTATGATGCACAATCCTAAGCCCTCAGTAACTAGCACTGGCAGCTCGACAAGCAAGCCGAAGGGGCCGGGGCTTGCTCACCAACCACCTGCGGTAGATGCGAAAAAGCAGAGCTGGACCCTTCCTCTGTGCTTAGGCTCTGGCTTGCTGGCTGCCCTACTTATGCAGGCCCGGCACGACCTGTTTCAGCGCAAGGCGGCAACTAGCCCGCCTACAACACCAGAGCGTGTCGCTCCCCCGCCACCAAGTGGGGCAGTCGCGCCCAAAACACCAGGCACCGGCAATCAGGTCGAACTAAAACTTTCCGCAGAGTCACTCCTTGAAGCCCTAGCTAGGCTGGGTGCACCGAAGCCATCAGCTTCTCGACAGCCTGTTGAGGGAGAAGACGAGATTATCGCTAAGTTCCGAGCTACAGGCACAGTGATAAGCAATGCAGAGCTGCAAACCTGTTGGGCAGACCGACTCCCGCAGCAGAAGTTTTTGAGCATCATGGCAGAGCACTACCGCCTTGGGCTCAGGGACTCGGACCCTGCAGTCTTATCAGAGGCAGCGGAGTTGGAACGCGTCGCTAAGTACCGAAATGCTTTTCCGAAACCTGCCGGCGATCCCGATGCTGCTGCAATCACGCTCGCTATCAAAGCGTACACAAGAGGCCTCAAGGACGGCCAAGCCGTTCCAAGAATCCTTCCCGAGGTGGCTCAAACAAAGCCGGCAAAAATCGCGACAACTGATACTCGACCGACGCCTAACGAAGTTCAGTATCCGAATATCTTGACTGAGTTCGGTAGTAGGTCGAAGCCAGGCTTTGTGGTGTCGAAGCAGCTTCCGAAGCTAAAAACCTTCGCTGAGCAGGCCGCGCAATTTAAATCGGTCGATATAGATCCAGCAGCCGAGAAAGAAATTCGAGAACTTCTTGCGGATCTGGATGGCAGTATCAAGCGCGCTGAGGATTCGCTCAAGCAGAGGGACTTAAAGTCGTCGACGGTAGTTAGCCCAGCGCTCAGTCTGGAGAGTGAGTATCGTCTTGTGATGCGAGAGGTTCAACATAAGCTTCTTGAGGTAGCTAAGACGCTGAAGCCAGCAGAGGACCGGGCAGCGCTGCTGTTCGACATTCCAAGCAGTCGCATTCGGGAAGACACTGCGCACTACTTACAGTCGCCCTACCTCGCCAAGTACGGCAGCCCCGACCTGTTTCTGCGTCGGCTAGTCAAAGAGGTGACAGGCCAGGAGCTAGGCCCCGACGTGACGTTCTCAATCACATCCTCAATTGGAGAGCCTTACCAAGTAGATGCTGAAAAGAGGAGAGTTTTGGTAATCGAGGGTAAAGGGCTCGCGAAGTACGAGGGAGTTCTTGGTCGCCTAGCGGCTGGAACGGGTGTTCTCATTAAGCAGAGCACCGAGAGGGCAGACGGAAGACCAGAAGCGATTTCGAGCGGCAGTGCGCCAACACCGATGCAACACGCTGCAGCAATCGCCTTGCAGAATGTGGTTGCCTCGCACCTAATTGCAAACTACCCAGAGTTCTCTTTCGACACCCAAATGCTGATGTTGGAGGACTCGTCGTTCCGCGAAACAAGTGGCGATCATTCCTTCGATCGAGCCAGAGAGATCTACAATGCGGTGGTCACAGTCCTCGGCTCTCAAGGGGATGCCTTCAACTACCTCATCTCCCGACAAACGTTGACCCCAGCGATGGAAGAGGCCCTAAAAGCGGATTCAAATAGTGCCTCGCGAAGATTTGATAGATTGAGGCAGAGCGTAAAGGGGGTATCAGACACTGTTGACCAGCTCCTAAAAAAGCTCTCGTCCGCGAATGATTAAAAGCCATCTGGAGCTCAGTCCAGCAAGCCTGGGACCCCAGGCCAACCTGGGGCAGCGGCTCAACCCGAGAGCGGAGCGAAAGGGGCAGGGGAAAGAGAGCAGGCAGGCGCCAGAACAGGAGGCTCAAATGTGGCAATCTTTTCCTCGCCACAGCTTTAGGACCTGATCCACCAGGGGGCGGATCTTGCCTCCGACCGGAAACACGCCGAAGCAATTGTGCACTACACAAAAGCGATTGAGCTCTTCCCTAAAGAGCCCACGGTCTATGAACAGCGTGCCCGAATCTAGGAAAAAATAAACAACTACACCAAGGCAAGTGCCGATTTTCAGACCTCATTGAAGCTGCGCATCGAAAGAGCGGAGAGAGCGTTGGAAAACGCCGGAAAAATGACCTCGCGGTAGTCCGACGTTTAAGCTACGCGGGGTGATGGCATGCTGAAACAGGCGCCGAAGCCTCGATGCTGCAAAAAAGCTAGATCCCCAGGAAACTTCGGCTCAGCAACTCCGAATGTCAACACATGGACTTTGCGGAACTCTCGCTTCAGGCTGGCCATTTGGCCGCAGGAGCCGCGCACCTATTGTCAGCAAGCGACCTGGCACGCTTCTCGACCCTCGAGGCTCGGGCCTTTCTTCCTCTTGAGGAGGCGATGAGTCATGCAACACTCCCCCTTAGCCTTGTAGGAGGTTCGCATTGCAGCATGCTTCGCTGTGCTGCTGTGGAAGACACGCCGGATCTTCGAGCGCGACTCAACTTTCTTTGTGGCATCGAAGTCTCGGTGACAGTTGTCCCAGGCGCTCTGCTGGAAGATGCGATCCTGCGGGCCTACCTAGGCTCAGTCGAGCAGCTAACAGCCGGGCTCTCAGCGATTTCAGGGCGGCAGGTTGCGTCAGCGAGCAAGGGGCAGCAGCAGGCAATCCCCGAGCCGAAGGGCGATGCGGCGAAGTTCCTCTCTGCGCTGCTTGAGTTCGGAGCGGCCCGAAACGCCTCGGACCTGCACCTGTGCCCTACCAGAAGCGGCGCAATCGTTAAGATTCGAATCGACGGTGAGCTTATGAGCCAGGAGTCTCAGCCGTACCCCTCCTCCTTGCACGAGCAAGTAGTCTTGCGGCTCAAGGCCCTTGCCAGCTTGAACGTAACGTGTCGGCGACTGCCACAGGACGGCGCGTTTAGTTTTCCAGTCGCAGGGAAGGAGCGAGCAGCTAGGCTAAGTATCTTGCCAGCGTCACACGGTGAGAGTGCCGTTATTCGATTCCTGCACGTGCGAGAGGTTCCGAGCGTAGAGCAGCTAGGTTTTGAGGCTGACGTGGTGCGAGTTTTGCGCGCATCCATCGCTCGGACCCAGGGGATACTGCTGGTGACAGGCCCGACTGGAAGCGGAAAGAGCACGACGCTCTACGCCCTAGCTCGCCAGATAAAGGAAGGAGGCCGGAACGTCGTCTCGGTCGAGGATCCTGTAGAGAGCCATCTGCCGGGGATTGTCCAAGTCCCAGTCAACGACGAGCAGGGCCTGACATACCCAAGAGCCATTCGGTCAGTACTTAGGCACGACCCCGATGTGATCATGATCGGCGAGATTCGCGACCGGGAATCTGCTTCCATCGCGCTAGAGTCCGCAGCGACCGGACACCTCACTCTCTCATCACTGCACGTGGGTTCTGTGCTGTTAGCGCTCGATCGCCTGAAGGCGCTCGGAGTCTCGCACGAAAGCGCGGTTCCATCAGTGTCAGTTGTTGTGTCGCAGCGACTGTTACCGGCCCTGTGTGGGGCGTGCAAGCGGCGTGACGACATCACATCACGTGCTTTAGGAGCCGATGTGTACGCTCCGTCAGGCTGTGAGGCGTGTCACGGTGCGGGGTTCTCCGGCAGAGTTGCAGTGGCGGAGTTGCTCGATCTGCGCTCTCAAGCTGCAAAGCAGGCGGCGCTTCGGGCTCGGTCGACAGAGAGTCTCGGCAGGGAGCTCCCCGAAGGAGCGTTTCTGCCGTGGGAGGTGTGCCTACGGGCTTTGACTCGTTCGGGGCATATCTCTGCGCGCCAGGCGAGTGAGTTTCTGGAGCGCGAGAGCTGCTAGGAACGGGAAGTTGCATCTCGTCGCGGGTTGCTACGGCTAGCGTCAGAGGATAGCTTTGCCTCGATGGGCCAGCGAGCGAGTGCCCCTCGCCCCAAACCTTCAATCTCTTTCTCTATGCCGAAGCGAAAGCTCCCACTGCGCCCCAACGTCTGCATGCTTGTCTACAACGCTCGGGGACAGCTCTTCCTGGGCGAAAGGCTCCGCAATAAGGGCCACTGGCAGTTCCCGCAAGGCGGAGCCGAGCCAGCCTACTCGCTGCGACAAAACGTCCTGCGCGAGCTTAAAGAAGAGCTCGGCATTCCGCGCCGCACCATCGGCAGTATCCGGAAGCTAAAGGCGACCCACAAATACGACTGGGAGAAGGTCCCAAGCTACGCTAAGGGGAAGTGGCGGGGGCAGTCACAGACCTTCTGGATGGTCGAGTACCGCGGTAAGCGCAGCGAGATCGACCTCGACGCACACAAGGAGCCAGAGTTCAGGCGCTGGCGTTGGGCCTCAGTGTCGATGGTGCGTAAGCTCGCACAGCCGCGGCGATTGGTTGGATACGAGGCGGCCCTGAAGGAGTTTCAGGCCAAGAGGGTCGGACATGGCGCCTCGAAACGAAGGCGGGGCTCATAGGGCCCGCAGCAGCAGCCCGTCGTTGTAGCGAAAAGCCGGCGCCCATGAGAGAGAACTTGCGGAGTTGAGGGGATCTTTTGGTAGTATCCCACCGGCAAGCAGCCTAAACGTAGAACCTGTAGGCGTGTAATCAAGGAGAGCTTCATGTCATCACGAGGAAAATGCCCTGTCATGCACGGTGCCATCACCGAGACCGGCCAAGCAACCAGCAACGTCGCCTGGTGGCCGAAGTCGCTTAACCTCGACATTCTTCACCAGCACGACACGAAGACCGACCCGATGGGGCCCTCGTTTAGTTACCGAGAGGTCCTCAAGCAGCTCGATGTTGAAGGTCTCAAGCGCGACCTGAAGTCGCTCATGACCGACAGCCAGGCCTGGTGGCCGGCTGATTGGGGACACTACGGTGGCCTCATGATCCGCATGGCCTGGCACGCTGCCGGCACGTATCGCATCGCAGACGGTCGCGGTGGTGGAGGAAGCGGCAGCCAGCGATTTGCACCACTCAACTCCTGGCCTGACAACGCCAACCTCGACAAGGCTCGGCGCCTTCTCTGGCCGATCAAGAAGAAGTACGGCAACAAGATCAGCTGGGCTGACCTCATGATCCTGGCCGGCAACATGGCCTACGAGTCCATGGGCTTTAAGACCTTCGGCTTCGCCTTCGGTCGCGAGGACATCTGGCACCCCGAAAAGGATATCTACTGGGGCTCCGAGCGCGAGTGGCTGCAGAAGAGCGGCGGCGAAGGGAGCCGTTACTCCGGTGAGCGTGACCTTGAGAACCCGCTCGCTGCCGTCATGATGGGGCTCATCTACGTCAACCCAGAAGGCGTTGACGGCAAGCCAGATCCGCTTAAGACCGCACATGACATCCGCATCACCTTCGGTCGCATGGCGATGAACGACGAAGAAACCGTTGCGCTCACAGCTGGCGGACACACCGTCGGCAAGGCGCACGGCAACGGCAACGCCGCTAACCTCGGGCCGGCTCCAGAGGGGGCACCGATCGAAGAGCAGGGGCTGGGATGGATGAACCACAAGACGCGCAGCATCGGTCGCGACACGGTGACGAGCGGTATCGAGGGCGCGTGGACGAGCAAGCCAACTCAGTGGGACAACGGCTACTTCGACATGCTGCTCAACTACGAGTGGACGCTGGTCAAGAGCCCGGCGGGTGCCTGGCAGTACGCTCCCGTCGATATCAAGCCGGAGCACATGCCGGTAGACGTCGAGGACCCAAACATTCGCTGCATGCCGATGATGACCGACGCCGACATGGCGATGAAGGTTGACCCGGCGTACCGCAAGATCTCCGAGCGCTTTCACGCCGATCCTGCCTACTTCAGTGATGTCTTCGCGCGCGCGTGGTTTAAGCTTACACACCGAGACATGGGCCCCAAAGCCCGCTACATCGGTCCAGATGTGCCCAAGGAAGATCTCATCTGGCAGGACCCAGTTCCAGCGGGTCGCAAGGACTACGACGTTGCGGCACTCAAGCGAAAGCTCTCCGCAACTGGCCTCTCAGTTTCTGAGATGGTCAGCACGGCGTGGGATAGCGCCCGAACCTTCCGCGGATCAGATAAGCGCGGCGGCGCCAACGGCGCTCGCATTCGCTTGGCACCGCAGAACGACTGGGAGGGGAACGAGCCAGAGCGCCTTTCTAACGTGCTCGCTGTATACGAGAAGATCTCTGCAGAGACCGGCGTGAGCATCGCCGACCTGATCGTGCTCGGAGGTTGTGTTGGGATCGAGACAGCTGCGAAGGCCGGCGGCTTCGAGGTAACCGTGCCGTTTGCCCCAGGGCGTGGAGATGCCTCGCAGGAGCAGACCGATGCTGAGTCGTTTGCGGTGCTTGAGCCCTTGGGAGATGCCTACCGTAACTGGCTCAAGAAGGACTACGTCGTTACGCCTGAAGAGTTGATGCTCGACCGCACGCAGCTTATGCGCCTCACTGCGCAAGAGATGACGGTTCTGGTGGGTGGCATGCGAGTGCTCGGCACGAACTACGGCGGAAGCAAGCACGGCGTCTTCACCGAGCGAGAAGGCATTCTCAGCAGCGACTTCTTTGTCAAATTGACTGACATGTCCTACAGCTGGAAGCCGACAGGGATCAATAGCTACGACATCGTCGAGCGCGCCACTGGACGCACGAAGTGGACGGCAACACGCGTCGACCTCGTCTTTGGCTCCAACTCAGTGCTGCGTGCCTACGCAGAGCTGTACGCCCAAGATGACAACAAGCGGAAGTTTGTCGATGACTTCGTCGCAGCTTGGGTGAAGGTCATGAATGCGGACCGGTTTGACTTGGTGTAGAAGGCGACCGGCCGCGTCTAGGTGTTCGCCATACTTCTGAATGTACAACGGACTAGGACTTGCGCTCAAAGCAATCGCAGAAAAGTGTGCCAGCGCGCTATTTGGTTTGATTGGCGGGCAGCTCCGCGTACCGGAATTGCGGTACCGCCTGCATGTCAGGAGGGCCGTCGACCCACAGAGTTGCTGGAACAACGTCAGCTAACTGGCTGTAGATCTCTGCTGGGAAATTTGTCACCACGAGAGTGGGTATAACAACCATTCTACTGCCGTTGAAGGGAGCGCGAAGTTCAGCCCTCAACTCGTCGAGGCTCTTAGCGTCAACGACCAGCGGCAAGTCGGGGTGCGTGCCAATCGTACCCAAGAACGCATGGTTCAGGACGACTACCTTCGTTCCCTGGGCCGCTGTCTTCCGAGCGAAATCAATCAGAACACGACTGCTGACTCTGTAGTCGTAGTGCCAGACATCGAGGCTCGGCTTAAAGTAGAGAGCAGCCACATAGTAGGCGTTAAAGCCGAGAGATGCGATACACAAGCCGATAGTCAGCACAGTGGCTATCGAGCCTTTCGCTAGCCGAGTGGTCAGGGCAGCCGAGCCAACAGCAGCAATCCAAGCGAGGAAAAAAGACGAGCAATTCATGCGCCTGGCAAGTCCATGAGGGTATGCGCTGTCGAGAGGAAAGGTGAGAGCCATCGGTAGCACCGTAAGGAAAAGGCCGACCGCCTGGAAGCGAGAAGCCCGCCGCTTGTTTAGGCTAAGAAGCATCGAGACAGCTCCCAGAGGGAAGAGAGCAGAAAACACAGGATCCAGGAGAGGAGCATTCATGCGCAGTAGGTGTCGCGGCACGTCGTATCCGGCAACAAAGAACTGCCACAGGGAGTCTCCAAGGATAGCCAACAGCGCCTCACCACTAGTCATTCCGAAGCGAGCCAGCTCGCTACGGTGAGCTGTCGCTGCCTCCGCTATCCGATCCAGATTTCCAAAAGGGTCTCCGTTAAAAAATATCGGGGTGTATGTAAATAGGGTTGCAGCTATGACCACCAAAGATATTCTTACAGCCCTGCCGCGCTCTCCGCGCGGAGTGCCGAGCAAATAGTCCATGCAGATGTACGCGAATAGCGGAACCATTATCAGCCCGATACGACGTCCGCTCACCGCAAAAGCTAGTGAAACTCCCGCCATGGCGGCCGGAAATAAGAGCTTCCGTTCAAATGCGAGGACAATACAGAGGATGCCCACAGTGAGGGAGGCCATGTCGAATGGGTAGAGGTAGAGAAAGCGCGAGTTGACCCAATGCAGTCCAAAAAAAAGAAGGAGAATAGCCGCCGAGGAGGCAAGGAAGCGGGGCGCGAAAAGACGAACCACCAGGTACCAAGCGGCTACTGATATCGCCGAAACGAAGCACACGACAAATTTCATGGTGTCGATTGGGTCGAAAAATGACCTTAAGCCTACTGAGACCGCGAAAAAGGAGTCATGAATGAACATCGGGAAGTTATCGGAGGACCATGCCCAGGGAGCTCCAAGTGGCCGAGGGTAGCTCCGCATCACCTCAATAAAGACCCCCGCCTCATCGACGGTGAAGCTCTGGGGACCAAGCAGTCGGCACGCGAGCGCAAGAAGAAAGAAGAGGCCGGCAAGCTTCCAGTCAGCGGTTTCGAAGCAGCGTTGGCGGCTAGAGTTCAGGTCGCTTCGAAGCGCGGCGAGTAGGAGCAGCGAAACCGCGGCGATCCAAAGAAGAAGTGCTCGAAGGGGGAACAGCTCGCCATAAACACTGCCCTTAGCAAAAAGCCAGATCTGGATCGCTACAGCCGCAGCGATGCAGAGAAGCTGGGGCACCTTGCGGTTGCAGCCATTGCGTCCAAATACTGAATCAGTCAGAGGCATGAAGAAGAGGGTCGAGCCAGCAAAGAGCAGGGCTGCGGCGAAAACAGGGTGAGTCATGCCGAGAGCCAGCGCCAGGAAGCCGACTGCAATGGCCGTAGTCGCGGCTATTACTGAGATAGTTGCGCGTATCGAAGAGGCCCCAGAAGAGGGATTTGGATTCATCGAGTGTAGAATCGTGCGCGGGTTCAGGTCTGTCAATGATGACGGGATCTTTTGGCTAGCCGATGAAATATCACAGAGCGGCTTCAGCCGGAGACGATGGCAGCTTCACTCAGGCACGATGCTAATTCGAAGCTTTATTCGTTAGCGTCGCATAGCTGTAAAGCGGGATTCCCTGCATGTCTGGCGGTCCGTCGGACCAGGAGGCGGCCGGGATAAGGTCTTCAAGCTGCTGGTAGACTGCCTTCGGCGACCCAGTGATGTACGAGGTAGGAAGAACAACCATAGGGATTCCATCGAATGGAACCCCAAGTTGCGACCTAATCTCGGCAGGGCTGTTTGCTTCAAATATCCAGGGCAGATCGTAGTGAGCTTGTTGCGCCCCAAGGAAAGAGTGGTTCAGGACTATTACCTTGACTCCCCGCGAGTCAGCACTCCGCACGAAACGGAGCAGTGCAGCTCGGCTGCCTCCGTTATAGTCGTCAGGGTAAGCGCGAAGAGAGCCCTGACTTTAAGAGGGTAGTCGTGCAAGGGGCGCTTTGGGCGGGTAGGAGTTTGCTGTTCTGGCATCTGGTCCGCGTGCTTGCCGAGCTCTTGGATATTTTTGCGTCTATAACCCGGCGATTATCGCTGAAAGTATGCATGCGAAAGCCGCTCAACGTACGACGATTTGTTTTAGAGGGAAGCGCAAGGAAGTCAGCAAAAACCCTCCCCCTCTCAGCGGCATCAGAATGCTTGCTCTCTTGATCTGAGATGTCCGTTGGCACCCCACGGTCGGCCGCGGGCAGGGGATCTGACTACAGGCTCCAGTTTTTTATCGTGGTTAGCCTGGCGTGAGTGCCCCGAGGCAGATCTGAAGACGAGAGGTCAGGATGGCGAAAAAGTCAGATTCTTCGGCGATCTATCCCACTTTCAAGATGAGAGACTTCTGCGTGGAACGGTGGTATAGATGACAATCTCCTCTATGGTAATCCCCGCATTCAAAAACGAGCCGGCCTCGTCCCGCGTCAATAAGCGTATCCGGCTCAAGGAACAGCAGCCAGAAATCGCAGCGGCGATTACGGCTGAGACGAAGACCAACCCGGTTGTGGGGCGCATCCTGGCGGCACGCAAGTACCAACCGGGCGCTGAGCTTTCAAGCTACCTTAAGCCTGAGCTCAAAACGGGACTTCCCAACCCTGCTGCACTCAAGAATCTCGCAGAAGCATCGAAGCTTATCGCTGATGTGCACCGCAGCGGCGGCTCGATAGCGATCTGTTGCGACTTCGACGTCGACGGCCTCTCTGGCGGTTCGGTCGTGCACGACTTCTTCAACGCTGCTGGAGTCTCCTCGAAAGTCTTTGTTCCCGACCGCTTCGTCGACGGATACGGCTTAAACGAGAAGACCGTGCGCGAGATAGCTGCACAAGGCTTCAAGCTTCTGCTCACAATCGACTTCGGCACCACGAACGTCAAAGAGATCCTCGCTGCGAAGGCGCTGGGTCTCAAAACAGTAGTCGTAGACCACCACCACATCAGCGCCGCTCCGCCGCCAGCAGATGTCTTCATCAATCCGCACCAGGAAGATTGCGGCTTTGCTAAGGGGGTCGCGTGTGCTGCCGGCCTCGCGTGGTACCTCGTGGTTGGCCTCAAGCGCGAGCTGAAGGCTGAAGGGATCGACGCGCGCCACTACCTCGACTTGGCGTGCCTCGGAACTATCTGCGACATGGTGCCGCTTGTCGGCCTGAACCGCGTTATCGCCAAGCGCGGGCTGGAGCTGCTCTCTGACAGCAAGCGCCCAGGGCTCCGTGCGCTGCGCAACGTAATCGGAATTAAGGGCAACGTCGGGTGCAGCGACGTATCGTTCGGAATCGGCCCCCGCCTCAACGCCGCCGGCCGCATCGTGCATGGAGAGCTTGTGGTAGAGCTGCTCACCACGAGCGACTCAGTGAAAGCCGACAAGCTCGCAAGGCAGCTCAACGAGCTAAACGCTGAGCGCCAAGAGGTTGAGGGGCGAGTCAAGGAAGAAGCTATCAAGATCGTGGAGAAGAGCGGTGGCCCAGGCTGGGCGAACGTGGTGTGGAACCCAGAGTTTCACACCGGGGTTATTGGCATCGTGGCGCAGCGCCTCGTTGAGCACTTCTACCGGCCGTCGGCTGTCATGGGCATGGACACACCCGGAATCTTCAAGGGATCAGTCCGCGGAATTAAGGGCTTCAGCGTTGTTGAAGCCTTGAGCGGGTGCAGCGAGCACCTGCTTAAATTCGGTGGCCACGAGGGTGCAGGTGGCTTCTCTGTGAAGGAAGAGAACCTAGAAAAGTTTAAGAATGCTTTCGTGGAGGAGTGTCGCAAACGGCTTGAGACGATTGAGACGGAGCCGTTTGTTGATGCCGACACAGAGGCGGTCCTGCCAGAGATTACAGTCGATCTCGTACACGAACTCTCGGGCCTGGCGCCGTTTGGCATGGGCAATCCGGCCCCGCTCGTGCTTCTCAAGAACCTGCGAGTGGTTGAAGTGCGGCCGCTCTCGCAGGGCCAGCACCTGAAGGCCCTCTTCAGCGACGGCAAGCGCTTTATCTCTGGCGTGATGTGGCGACAGCCCTCCCATCCAGCGCTCCGCCCAAACAGTTCGGTGGATATCGTGTTCCGTCCCGAGATCAACACCTTCAACGGGACCGTTGAGCTGCAGGCGAATCTCCAAGCGGTTCAGGCGGCAGACGCCAGGCCGTAGGTAGCCCAAAGTATGTACACCGTTACTCTCCAGGAGTAGTCTCCTTGAGCGGCTTCTACCTATGGACCAATACCCTAAAATTCCCGTCAGTCGCAAAGCCAAGCTGATTCTGCTGGGGCTTGGGCTCGTGGTTAGCCTAGCGGCCATCGAAGTGGCAGTCCGACTGGCTGGCAGCCTTGCGAAGCCAGAGCGCTGGAGCGACAGGCCGTACGCATTCTTCCTGCCGAGCGATTCCTACACGCTACAGGACTCCAAACGCCACCCGAAGCAGCCTGGCGATTTCCGTATAGCGGTTGTCGGAGACTCTTTCACCTTCGGGCCGCACGTGCAGCTCACAGACACTTTCCCGAAGAAGCTTGAGCAGATGCTCAACACGAATGTCGGAGCGCCGAAAGTGGAGGTCCTCAATCGTGGCCACAATGGCGCCTCAACGTTTGTTGAAACTGAGCTCGTGCGTCTTGCCCTTGAGGAGTCGCCGGATCTCCTCATCCTCGAAATCACGCTCAACGACGCCGAGCCGCACCCGCTCACTCCCGAGGAGCGCGCAGCCGTCTACCAGCCGAAGTGGCTTACCTGGAGGATCTTTTCGTGGTGGAAGTCTCTCGGGATGCTCGCCAAACGAATACACAACTCACAAACCGTGCAAAACTACGTTGATTACCACCAAAGGTTCTTTAAGGAGCCTGAGCCGCACGCCGCATTTGCCTCTGCCCTCAAGCGCATCGCAGCCCAAGCTGCTGAGGCTAAGGTGCCAGTAGTTGCCGTCGTTTTTCCCCTCTTCGATTTCCCGATAAACGAGCAGTACCCCTTCACCGAGACGCACGAGATAATTCGCCGCGACCTTGAGGCGGCAGGCATCCGTTCAGTCGATCTCACCCGAGCGTACCGAAGCGTTCCGCCAGAGCGTCTGCAGGTAATTCCTGGCGTTGACAATCACCCAAACGAGATCGCGCACCGCATCGCCGCAGAGCGGATTCTTGCAGCTCTCGGGAAGGAGCAGCTCGTTCCACCGGCAACGCTTCCGACCCACGTCTATCGGGCCCGAACGGACATAAAGAGCAAACCGAGTGACCCAGCAAGGATCTGGCCGAGAGCATCACGCATCGTGCTTGATAGCAAAGGTGAGGACGGAGCGCATGGAGAGGGCGAGGAGAGCGCCCACTAACGCTCGGAGCTGGCGGGACCGCTTACAACAGCCGAGCGAATCTTCTCTTCAATCTTGTTCACTACAGTCGCCATATTCGAAGCCGCGCGCTGAATAGCAGAAAGCGCCTGTTCGGCGGATGGCGAGAGCCCTTGGCTAGAGTGCGCCACGAACGCCATAGCGACGATCTCTTGCAGCGGATTGTTTAGGTCATTCCTGATGTCGGCTCCTAGCTCTGAGATGCGCGAGAGCGGAGCGGCGGGCGATGGCGGAATCTGTGGCGGCTGCTGCCGCATAGAGACCCGGCGCAGCTCAACGAAGCGATATCCCGGGTGGGAGCCCATCTCAGAGCGAGTGGTCGTGAGGTCGCTGATGACCACCAGCTCAGGAGGCGGAGTCATGAGCTCAAGAAACTCGTGCAGCTTGCCGAGCGGACCGTCAGGGAGCACAGAGCTTGAGAGAATGATGTCGATGCTGCGGCGCTTTAAGATCCAGAGAGCGAGGTGAAGCGTTGGCGCAAAGAGGATCGTTGCTCCAGGCAGGGTCCGCGAGAGCTCAACGGTAATCTCCTGTGCTAGCCCCTGGCTCGCGTTGATAACTAAAACAGTGCTTGAATCCTTCGATATCCGGGCGGAAGGGGGCAGAATTGGGGCGCCCTCAACAGCCTTGGTGGTGACGTGCCCGAGGAAGGGGTCCTGGTACTCAACCTCCCGCTGCGGACGGATAATCCGAACGTCAGAGGCAGACGGGACATCCTTAACCACCTTGTCTTGGTCAAGGGTTACGGTACGGCGCGTCAGCTGAGGCTGGTTGAGACTACGGGACATGTCGACTCCTAGAGACATCCAAAGTTAGGATTCACCAGGCTTCGATTTCGTTGCAAAAAAGGCGGCCGTGATTTTTCTAATCCTTTTGCTTGTCTTCCTCCTTTTCCTGCACTTGCACCGGATTCCTCGTCCTCATCTGGACAGTCCGACACGAGCATCGCGGGCAATCCAGAGAAAGTTCTCGATTATGAGCAGGAGCTGGTGCAGGTGCAGGAGGAAGAGAAGGATTAGGATGGGGAATGCTAGACCTCGCTGCAATCTACCCCGCCCCCTTTTGGGCGTCTCAACGCTTCGGCCGCCGCACTCTCCGCTTCGGCCTGGGGCGCCGCTTTAAGATCTTAGGCCGCGCCAGGATGCTCGGTGTTACGAGCTCCTCGTCTTTTCCCTGCAGCTCAAGATTGTTGATCAGCACCGCAGGGCTGATCGTGCTGATAGGGAGGAGCCCCGACTCTGCTCCGCAGTAGCCGTTGTCGAGCTCAGGGGTATCACCTACAGCGATGACGTTGCTTAGAGCCTGAAGCGGCGTGCCCACAAAATTGACGCCACGAATGCAGACTTCCCGGCCGTTTGGGTACACGAGAGTTGCGTAGGCGATATCGCCCGAGAAGGCTTGAAAGTCGTAGTTGGTGGTGTCGGTTTCGCCGCCGTTTGTTTCGTACACAATCATGCCAAAAGGCTTCTTCTGGCGCTTTATCTCCTGCAAGAGGCGCGCTTTGAGCCGCTCAAACGAGAGCCCCTTCTTTCCTTCGATGATGGTGACCGCCATGCGGCTGATGGGGCGCTGGTGCTGCTTGGTGCGCGCATGCCCGTTCGATTCATGCTTTCCCTTCTTGTGTGCGGCGCGGGTAGTGAGAAATCCCTTAAGGATGCCGTCCTCAATCAGCACAGCACTCCTTCCGCGTACTCCTTCATCGTCGTACATGTACGCTCCGATGCACTTCTTTCCGCGGTATGAGTGCATTGATGGGTCATCGCGGACAGTGATGGGGAGCTTGAAGATCTCTTTCCCTTCTTGGTCCTTGAAGGTCTGCCCTTCGCCTGAAGACAGGAGCCTGCTTGCCTCAAGCCGGTGTCCCACTGCCTCGTGGAATAGCAGTCCGGCAGGACCCGCACAGAGCAATACTGGCCCAGAAAATGCGTGAATCTTGCGCGCGCGTGAGAGGCGCATGAGCTGTTCGTACTTCTCTAGGATCATCTTCTTGAAGCGCGCCATATCCGGCAGCTCCTTGAGGGAACCGACGTTAATCACGAGGTCCTGCTCAAGGCGCGAGCCTTCACGGGTCAGCTTGTGGAGGTTTGCGCTGAGCGAAAACACCTGCGCATTTTGCACGGTGACACTTCCTTCTGTGCTAACGAAGATGCGGGTCTCTTGCGACACGTCAAACTCAACCCAGCTACCAGAGAGCCGCGGCAACATCGACATCCAGAGGGAGGCGCGCTTGCAGAAGCGGCTCCAGCGCTCGTAATCGACCACATCGAGCCGCGCAAATCGGCGCGAGGAGGCGCGCTTAACACGCACAAAAGAGCGAATACCGCGATTGAGGTCGGGAGTTGAGATGCGGCTCGCCTGCCGCTGGTTAAAGTCTGAGAGCGCCTCCCGGAACTTGCTCTCAAGGAGCTTCCAGAGAGTCATGCGAAGCCCATCGAAGGCGGTGTCGTCGATCGGCACGGTGTGGAACGAGTTGCTCTCAAGCTCGTCGTCGACTTCGCGCAGCCCCCCATCGGTTACCTGGTCGTACTCGTAGGAGCCCACTCTCAGGTCACAGCAGACGGTTCGGTAACGGTCGGTCTGTGAACGGCAGGTCGAACCGGCGGAGGCCCAGGTGTTGAAGGTGTCTATGTCTTTCAGGAGGAAGGAACAGAAGTAGGGGCTTGGAAAACCGGGGACACGCATGGAGCGCGCGCGCCGTGCATCCCTTTGGAGGATCGGGATGAGGCTCTCTACCGTGGCGCGTGTCAGCATACTTCTAGATTACGGGAGGTTTGGGTCCAGGCTCAAATGCTCGGACCTGCCTAAATGTGTAATTTTTAGGACTGTTTAGGTCGTAAAACGGTGCCTGTTACCGCACCTTTTTTTGTTATTTTTGCGATCCTGTTTTCAGGCGGTTAGAAGCTAAAAACCCACCTCTGACGAGCCCTTCAAAAAGGCCCAAAGAGGCTCTAGGGAGTTGCCCCTTAAACCCCTGGTTCGGTGGTGAGACGAGGATTGTTGCTAAGTAGCTGCTGGCTGGTGGGAGGGTCGGGGCTAACCCAGCCCGTACTCCTTCAGTTTATAGAGCAGGGCGCGGTGGCTAATCTCTAGGATCTTCGCCGCGTGGGTGCGATTCCCCTTTGTTTGCTGCAGGGCGCGGGTGATGAGCCCAATTTCTAGGGTCTTCGTCCGCTGCTTGATCGAGAGGTTGCCGTCATCGTCTTGCGCCGCGTCCCCGGCAGGCTGCTGCCCACCGCGCGCTTTCTGGTCGTGGAAAGAGAGGATCCGCTCAGGCAGTGAATCGCGCTCAAGCTCCTCGCCGACTGAGAGCACGAGCGCTCGCTCAAGCGAGTTCTCAAGCTCGCGCGCGTTGCCTGGCCATGGATACTCAATGAGCATGTGCATGACGGTTTGGGGAATGCTCTTAATCTCAAGCCCGAGACGCTTCGCGTGCTTCTCAAGAAAATGGTGGGCGAGCACTGGGATATCCTCCGTGCGCTCGCGCAGCGGCAATAGGTGGATCCCAACGACGTTGAGCCGGTAGTAGAGGTCTTCGCGGAAGCGTCCTGACTTTGTGTCAGCATCGAGGTCGCGCAGGGTCGCAGAGAGGATCCTCACATCAACTGGCAGCAACTCCTCATCACCGACTCGACGAATTGCATGCTCTTGCAGTGCACGCAGGAGCTTAACCTGCAGATGGAGCGGCAGTTCGCCTACTTCATCAAGGAAGAGCGTCCCCCCGTTTGCTTCCTCAAAGAGTCCGCGCTTGTCGCGGCTGGCGTCGGTGAAGGCTCCCTTCTTGTGTCCGAACAGCTCAGACTCCATCAGGTTCTCTGGAATCGCTCCGCAGTTTATTGCGACGAAGGGCCTGCCACGGCGTGAAGAGCTCTCGTGAATGGCGCGGGCAATCAGCTCCTTCCCGGTGCCGGACTCGCCAGTTATCAGGACTGTTGTGTTGTACGGCGCAAGGCGCTTAACGGTGTCGAAAACGCCGCGGAAACTAGAGCTCTGCGCGATGATGTTGTTGAAGGAGTACTTGTCAGAGAGGGAGGCCCGAAGTGCAGCGTTCTCGCGACGCAGGCCTTCGAACTCAGTGAACTTCGTGAGGGTGAAGAGCAGCTTGTCAGGCGAGATCGGCTTGGAGATGTAGTCGAAGACGCCGCCCTTGAAGGCCTCCATCGCAAGGTCAGCGGCGCCGAAAGCAGTCATCAGGATGAACG
This sequence comes from Deltaproteobacteria bacterium, assembly GCA_947491545.1. Lineage (GTDB taxonomy): Bacteria > Bdellovibrionota_C > UBA2361 > UBA2361 > OMII01 > OMII01. Next base: position 751 of record CANLJX010000033.1, on the reverse strand, counting down.
GCACCGTGCCGCCAGTTGAGCGCAACACTTCAAGCCCGGATGCGCCGGGCAGGCGATAGTCGCACAAGACAATGTCAAAGGCAGAGCGAGTGAGGAGGGAGATTCCTTCCTCGCCACTAGCGGCAGTGGCGACATTGTAGCCAGAGGTCTCTAGCACCGCACAGAGCGATGACCTCACGCCGTCGTCGTCGTCGATGATGAGAATGCTCCAAGGCGCGGCGTTTGAGGCTTGAGATGCCATGGCTACCTCAGGATCCTCCATGGAGCTGGCCCTTGGCCGTACAGCAGGAACAGAACGAGCTGGTGAACTTTAAAGATGTAGAGCAGCGCAGCCACGGCCAGGTAGGGACCAAAGGGAATGTAGGCAGTGAAGGATCTATTGCCGAAGGCGATACCAACGATTCCGAACACTGAGCCGAGAATTGAGCCGATCAGGATCGTAAACCACGCGCACTCTGGTCCGCACAAAGCCCCCAGCAGCGCGAGAAGCTTGATGTCACCCAGTCCGAGACCTTCGCGACGTCGGATGAGGTAGTAGAGCGCCCAAACGAAGAGCAGCACGCCAGGACCGCACAGCAGGCCGAGCGCAGACTCGTACAGGCTGGCGGAGAAGGGGGGCCAGAAGATGAGGCGACTTGGCGGCGAGAGGTACTGGTTTGCCGCTGCAACTGCGAGTCCGATGACGGTCCCGGGGTAGGTAATCTTGTCAGGGATAATCATGTAGTCGAGGTCGATGTAGACCACTACCACG
>CANLJX010000032.1 GCA_947491545.1 Deltaproteobacteria bacterium | reverse complement strand
GCGTCAATCCGGCAAGGGCAAGTGAATGGATGTTATGAAGTATCTTGGAAGAATTGTAGCGGTAAGTGGAATCCTGTTTGTGTTTGTCGCCGTTTTCATATTCTTCACCTCGGTTGAAGCTGTCGCGAACAGGGCAGAAAAGCGTTTAGAGCTGGTCGGGTAACTTCGCGAGAAATGTATTCAGACTGTATGCAGTCAGCCGGTGGCCTCTTCTTGCCGCGCTGTAACACCGGATCACTGCGTGCGCGAGGTGCACGCAACGTTTGCTGGTTGCGAGAAAACTCCGTGGCCCGAACTACTAAAAGAGCTACCGTCGCACGCAGCGGCCAAAGATTCGCACTGGGCCCTGATTGGCCTAGCTGAATAGCCACCAGGTGCTGGCTGATGCTGTCAGCGAGTGTTCGGTTTCCGAGTAGGCGAAGCTGACGCGTCGCAGTAAGGGACTGAAGTTAAGGGCTGGACTTGCCTTATTGGCAGGGCAAATGGGAGAAGGGGATAGGTTTATTACTGGAGCGCCCCGTTGTCCCCGAAATCTACCGTGTATCATTTCGCTATAGAGCTCTCCGACGTGGATCGGGGCGTGTACGAGCAGCTCAAGCTCCCCGTCGCGCTGCACCCGTCTGAGAGCCTTGAGTTCATGGTCACGCGAGTGCTTGCCCTGGCACTCGAATACGAGGAAGGGATAGCGTTCTCCCCCGGTATCGGGTCGCCAGACGAGCCTGCTGTAGCCGTGCGCGGGCTCGATGGCTCGCTGCGGACCTGGGTCGATGTGGGAGCCCCGGTTCCAGAGAGGCTTCACCGCGCAGCGAAAGCAGCGGAACGCGTAGCGGTGTACTGCCACCGCTCGGCCGACCTCGTCTATGCGCAGCTCCTTGAGGGAAAAGTCTTTCGGGGCGAAGAAGCCCGTTTTTTTTCGTTCGCTGATGGGTTTGTCGCGGGAGTTGCCAAGGGGCTCCAAAAGAGAAACGAAATCGCTATCTCCCGGAGCGACCAGTCGTTGTACGTGACGATTAATGGCGAGAGCATCTCGACGCCGATAACTGAGCGTCGTCTGGGCTAATTGCTCGGCGCCCTACCGATCTGGGCTTAATTCCCCACCCACGTAGCGGTCTTACAATCTGCCCGATCAAACTCATTTCTAAATTATTTAATCGTTGCGACTCGGAATGTAAGCGAGCTCGACGAATCGTAAGTGCTTGAGCACGAAAGAGCGTGACGGCGCTTAGGGATCAGCGCCGGAAGATGCGGGAGATCATGGCGGAATTGTTCGTTGGTACCCTGGTGCACTCTGAGCCCGATCCGTATTTTCAACGTGAGGGGACGCACGACGCCCCTTAGTTTTGCTCGGTTCTAGAGAGAAGGTTTGCGGCATCGGCTCCCCTCGCCAGCGCAATAGCGAGGGGAGGCGAATGCCACTTTTGGGCCCACGGTGAGGCGTCGGCTCGATTCGCACATTTTTTAATTTATTTTTCTGTAGGTGATGTATGAGGTTTCGCCGGAGTCTTTCTCCTTTCGGTCGTAGTGCTACTCGAGCCGTTTTTTCCCTGGCAGTAGTGTTTGGGGCTGTGACGGTAGCCCCCCAAGCCCTAGCACAGTCATCATCGCTGCCGGTCTTTCCCGGAGCGGTTGGGTTCGGTACTGCAACGGTGGCTGGCTCCGGGCGCGGCACGTCTCCAGCCAAAACAACCGTGTATAAGGTCACCAACCTTAACGACACTGGAACTGGCTCGTTGCGGGCCTGTATGCAGGCCAGCGGCCCTCGCACCTGCGTGTTTGAGGTTGGTGGTTACATCAATTTGGCGACAAAGATTTCGGTCAAGAGCCCGAACCTCTCGGTGTTTGGACAGACTGCGCCGTATCCAGGAATACAGGTGCGTGACGGCTCAATCGTGGTGCAGGCAGACGACGTGCTGATTCAGCACATTTCTTCGCGTCCTGGTGACCGCAACCTGCCGACAGATGGCGGCAGTGGCGTGAAAGCTGGTGACAGAGACGGGCTAGGGGTGTGGGGAACCAGCTCATCTGATCCTGTTGAGCGAATCGTGTTCGACCACGTCTCGGTTACTTGGGGCATGGATGAGTCGATCTCCACCTACACCGGCGCAAACGGGACGGCTGATGGCACGACCCCGATTAAGGATTTCACAATATCGAACTCCATCATCGCCGAGGGTCTCAACAACTCAAACCACAGCGACACCGAAGGGAAGCACTCGATGTTCTCTCTGCTCGGCTCAAACACCAAGAATATTACCTACTACAGAAACCTCGTCGCCAATTCTAACGGACGACACATCCGGATGAAGTCGAACTCCGATGTCGAGTTCCTCAACAACTACGTATACAACTTCGCAAATACGAGCACCTCCGGCTACAACCAGTGGAACATGGACTACAGTTCGTCTGGTGCCGCGAACCGGATCAACTTCATGAATAACGTGTATCAGCGCGGACCCACGACTGCAGATACCGCATCGCCCGTCTTCTACTACAGCAGCTCGACGCCGAAAGCCTCTAAGGTTTACGTGTCGCACAACGTAGGAACGAACACCCGCCCAACAGATTCTGGGAGCGAGTGGCTAATTGCTAACGCTAATGGCAAGGGGCTGCCTTCCACCATGCAGTCGCTCTCGCCAGCCTTCCCGCTATCAAATGCGGCAGCGAGGCTCTCAGCCCCTGGGCAGCTTTTAAGCGCACTGCTGCCAGACGTCGGTGCCAGGCCGTGGAACCGCTACCCTCACGACTCAAGAATCGTCTCTGAGGTTGTGAACAACCGCGGTAGCCATAAGGACTGTACGACGACCAAGACGTGTTGCGTCACCAACACCGGTGGATCTGGCTACTGCCCGGTGCCGGGCAGGGTTCTTATCGATGGCTCTATAAAGGACTCAACGAAGCCAATCGATGCCTGGTCAGTTATTCCGGCAACGACTCGGTCGTTCATTCTCCCAGCCAACCCATTGACCGTTGCAGCGAACGGCTACACAAATTTGGAAAACTATATCTTCTCGTTCACAGCAGATTCGGGCTCAGTAGCAGGAGGGGGAACTGCAACACCGCAGCCTCCAACTGCAACAGCTACTGCGACCGCCACAGTCACGCGGACTCCGACGCCTACCAACACGGCGGCCCCGACGTCGACCCCGACCTTTACAGCCACGGCGACAGCGACCTGGACAGCGACTCCTACTGCTACCATGACGCCTACTGCCACCGCGACTGCGACCGTAACGCCAACTTGGACGCAGTCGCCCACGGCGACTCCCTCTCGGACGAACACGCCGGCTCCGCCGACCGCAACCCCAACATCTACTCCTGTGGGCGGTGTTGCACGAAGTTACAGCGTGATCAAAGTGACCAACCTAGCCGACTCTGGCGCCGGGTCTCTGCGGGACTGTGTCTCGCTTCCATTCCCCCGAGTGTGCGTTTTTGAGATTTCGGGAAGGATCAGCCTATCGGATGACCTACTCGTGAGTGAGCCGGATCTGATTGTAGCTGGCCAGACCGCGCCAGCTCCAGGAATCCTGGTGAGTAACGGTGGCTTCAAGGTGACTACACACGATGTGCGGATCGAGCACATGGCACTCCGCAGTGGAGACGGCGCGAGTGGAACTGACCCAGCGTTCCGGCGCAGTATCAAGCTTCAGGGATCTGAAGCGTACAACATCACATTGAAGAACCTGTCTATGTCATGGGGCGTTGACTCTAACGTCGTGACTGTAGGCACTGTTCGGGATGTGTTGCTCAAGGACTGCATCATCTCAGAGGCGCTGTACGATTCGATTCACCCGCTCGGCGCCCGCGGCAACGGAGTGCTCGTGAGCGAAGGGGCGCGCAACGTGGTTTTCCAGGGGAATCTGCTCGCAGCGAACTACGACAGAAACATCCGCTGGAAGTACGACACGCGCGGGGAGATGGTGAACAACGTAGTGTTCGGATGGGGCGGCACGAGCTCCTGGAACACAACCAACATCTCGGACCCAGACGGGTTCGATGTAGGGGTGTACCTGGATGTTATTGGGAACGTGTACCTGCCAGGACCAGAGGGGTACGACTCGGCTTACGCGGTGTATTCGAGCCGCACGCCGGCAGGGACTCGACTCTTTATCAACGGTAATATCTCGCCACTCGTTTCGAATGTGGAGAGTCAGTTCCGCTCGTCGACGCGAGTGCTGACCGGACCGGCTGCGATGCCCGTGGACGGTGTGTTCGAGGCCGTAATGGCGAATGCAGGCGCCCGTCCATGGAACCGGAGCACAGATGATACAAGAGTGATCTCTGGAGTTCGGGCAGGAACGCTTCGGATTCGAGACGCCGTGGGAACCTGGCCCGTGTACGGAGTGAATCGCCGAACCGTCACGGTTCTGGAGGATCCAATCGCTGAGGAGCGGCTCTTCGAGGCACTGGCTGGATTTGAGCGGAATTAGGGTAATACTGCGGGGCCGGCAACGGCCCCGCAGCCTTTATCTGGATCGAACAGATGCCGACTCGGGTGGGTGCTCAATATAGCCGATACGCCCGCGGCAGATGCGCTAACGGGTCTCAAGATTGACTGGGGACACTAGGGAGAGATACGTTCCGCCCCCGCATCATGAAGCAAGATATCGTCCAGCGCTCTATTTCTCAGCTCGCATCGGCTCTACAGAACGTGGTGGAGCAGCTTCCCGAGGGCGCCCGGATTAAGGTTGCGCAGGCGATCGCCCATTCCATTATTGGCCGCACGCCGATAAAAGAGGCGGTGTTGCAGGCCCTTTCCGACTGCGACAGCGACCTTTCCGAGCTTCGGCCGCCGCGCTAGGGGCGAGCCCCATCGTTTCCCCCAATCCAGCAAGTTACTGGCGTTAGGCTACGGCGTAGCAGTGGCGCGCCATACCCGAGGATATGCATGATACAAAACTTAAGATTTGGCGTGACCCTTCTGGAAATAGCGGTGTTGATACGGCTAAAGCCCGTAGCGAGAGCGAGCTGCGCGCGCTGGGGAGGGAGTTTAAGTTGCACGTCCCGACCGCGCTAAACGATATCGTTACCGGGGCAAAAACCAATGACGCGTTTGGTGGCGCGCTAGGGGGCGACCCCGAACGGCAAGCGCTCGACAATAAAGAAATGTTGGAGCGAGAGCTCGCGGGGGGCTTAACGCGGAAGTCGCTTCACCTTGGTGTAGTCGGGACAAAAGCGATGGTCGTGGAGATTGAGCGCACTAAATTCGGCTCCTATCGGATGGCGGTCCCTGCGGGAGCGGCCGGAAACGATCGGGAGATCGTAGCAGCAATCTCAAAGCAGGGACATGTGGCGGCTGCTACTGTCGGTGGCAGCGATACGTTTAAGCTTGATAGGGTGCGCGATGTTGTTGCCCAAGTCGTAGAGAGGAGCCTCTCCCTCTTCAGAGACAAGGACCTTGCCGGCACTTAGGAATAGAATTGTTCGTTTCCGCCGGGGGATTCCGGCTCTCGGCCGCAAAATAGATTCCTCATCGCAGCGATGGTTGTTCGCCCCTCCAAATCGCTTGGGCCTGATCGGCGACTTGCGGCGTAGTGCGAGCCTATAAAGCGCCGAGCGCGCGAAGAAAAAGCTGTAACGCCTCTGCGCGGGAGCCGACTTCTCCGGAATTTCCGCAATTGGCTTCGAGCAGTGCCGCGCGCTTAGCGCCCATAAGCCCCTTAACCTCACGTTGCGCCACATTGCGAAGCTCGCTGCGCGGGTGGTGGGCGTAGCATGCTATCAGCAGAGCATCCTCTGCTGTCGGAGCGTCTATTGGAATAAGCCGGATCAAAGCGGCTACCTTGGCGCAGTCAGTGTCGAAGCCGTCCGGCTGATTGAGAACGCGCTGGATGCCCGCCCGTAAGGCCTCACGGCTGAGCCCCTTTAGATGGAACATGCAGGCTGAGACGACGTTGCCCGCCGTGGGCATCGCTTTAAGGATATCCAGGAGCGCCTGCTCTCTCCGGGCATCGCTCTCAGTGGAAAGCCCGATGCAGCGGACGTGCATCTCGACCTCCTGTGCATCCTGTGAAGAGAGAGCGGCTGATACGAGTGCGTCAAAAGGTGGGGGGTGGGAGAGGCGCGGAGATAATTTTGCCATGTACGACCACAACAGAGTGAAACAACGGCAGTCTCGATCGGTTTCTGAGCTAGCTCAACGGGTAAAGAATCCGCGGAGACCCGCTATGAGCCCCGCAGCCGGTCAAGAATGATAGCACAAGCAGCGCGCACTGAGAGATGATTGTACTCAGTCGGGCCGAAGATAGGCTTCAGCGTGTAGTCTGCGCGCGCCATAAGCTCGGGTCCCATGCCCCAACCGGTGCCGAACATGAGGAGGTACGAACCGCCCTCAGTCTCCATTGTGTTTCGCATTGAGGCATACGAAATTCGGTCATCGCCATCGCGCGCGGAGGTCGCAAGCAGCTTAGGAAGCGACCCCGTGCGCTTCTCGATCTTCATGATTGCCTCGTCGAGATCGCTCACGATATCCAGCACGCCTAGGGCATCTTGACGGTTCGGGTTGTAGGCAGAGCCGAAGCCGCTATCCCAGTGCCGCTTCACGGTGCGAACGAGGGCGCGCATAGTCTGAGAAGGGTGCGCAACGAAGAGGTTGTCAGCCCCATACGTGCGGGAGCTGCGCGAGATATCGTGCACATCTATCAGGGTGACGGAGGTCGAAACACGCTTCCCGGTCTTGTCGACCATTCCATCGTGGAGGAGGGCTACATTGAGGCTAAGCGGAAGAGGAGCCATGCGTTAGCTGCGCTCCGTCTTGCGAAGAGACTCCGTACGCCGGACCGACTCAGCTAGGCGCCATTCGCGGACCATCTTGTGATTTCCCGAGAGAAGAACTTCTGGCACTTTGAGCCCACGGTACTCTTCTGGCCTGGTAAATTGTGGCGCCTCAACCAGCGAACCGTCACCGAGCCCAGGAGAGAATGATTCGTGCTCGGTGGACTCGCTATTCTGAATCACGTCTGGCCGCAGTCGCAGACACGACTCCATTATGAGCATGGCGGGGACTTCTCCCCCCATGACCACGAAGTCTCCGACGGAGATCTCTTCGTCCACAACGAGGTCAACTACCCGCTGGTCGACGCCCTCGTACCGACCGCACACAAATATGACTGACTCAAGCTTTGCTAGTTCAGCGGCCTTCGCTTGGGAGAACCTTTTTCCAGCGGGAGAGAGCAGCACCACCTTGGCGCTCGGTAGCCGAGACTTTGCGTCCTCGATTGCGCGCACCAGGGGGGCTGGCATCATCACGAGCCCCGCGCCGCCGCCGTATGGGTAGTCGTCCACTTTGTTGTGGGGTGGGGCGGAGAAGTCGCGAATGTCGGTTAGGCGGGCTTTGAGCAGCCCGCGCTCGACAGCCTTGCCTACGAGGCTTGTCTTGAGAAAGCTCTCAAAGATTTCGGGGAAGATGGTGAGGAGTTCAACGTTCCACACGGCAGCGCACCCAAAAAAAAACGGCCGGGCCTCGTAAGGACTCCGGCCGTATTAGACGGAACCGTCGAAAGACCTACTTCGACTTGCCCTTAGCCCTGAGCTTGCGCTTCTTGCGGACCTCTTGGGTCTTCTTGGTCTTGTGCTCCTCACGAGCCTCGATGTAGCCCGGGATGACCTTCCGGATGAGGGAGCGAACTACCTCAGTCGGCTTGGCGCCGAGCTCGATCCACTTCTTGATCAGGTCTTCCTTGAGGGTGACGCGAGCTGGATTGGATAGCGGGTTATAGGTTCCGACGACCTGGAGGAAACGGCCGTCTCTCTTGTTTTGCCTGTCGGTGGCTACAACACGGTATGCCGGTGATTTATGCTTACCGAGTCGCGCAAGACGAAGTACTACTGCCACAGTAACTCCTGTAAAAGGTTACGAGAAAAACGAGCCCGGACTGTACACCATATTTGCGGTGTGGGTAAAGAAGCGAGCCCGCTAAACCACGAGGTTAGCATATTTGGGCTGCTAACGCACTGAAATATCGGCGTAATTGTCAGCGTCTCCGTCCGAGTAGACCACCGAGGCCGCCGATTCCTCCGCCGCCCATCAGGCCACCAAGCATCCCAGGCCCCATCTTCATGAGCTGCTTCATCATCTTTCGCATCTCAACGAACTGCTTAAGCAGGCGGTTTACGTCCTCAACGGTGGTGCCAGAGCCCTTTGCGATGCGGCGCCGACGGCTTCCGTCGATGATCTCGTGGTTGCGCCGCTCCTGAAGGGTCATCGACAGGATAATCGCCTCAAGCTTCCGGAACTCGCGCTCCTGCTTCTCCGGGTCGACCTGCTTGGAAAGCTTGTTTAAGCCAGGGATCATTGAGGCCAGCGAGGAGATGCTGCCCATCTTCTTGATCATCCGGAGCTGTCCGAGGAAGTCCTCAAACGAGAACTGGTTCTTCTTGAACTTCTTCTCAAGCTCCTGGGAATCCTCTAGCGAAACCTGCTGTGTCGCCTTCTCAATCAAGGTAAGCACGTCGCCCATTCCGAGGATGCGCGAGGCCATGCGCTCCGGGTGAAACGGCTCAAGAGCATCAGACTTCTCGCCGATACCGACAAACTTGATCGGCTTGCCGGTCACTGCGCGCATTGACAGCGCCGCACCACCGCGCGCGTCGCCGTCGAGCTTGGTCAGAATGAGCCCGGTAAGCGGCAGCGCTTCCGAGAAGCCCTGCGCGACGTTTACCGCTTCCTGTCCAGTCATTGCGTCAGCAACGAGGAGCGTTTCGGTCGGTGGCACCATGGCGGCGATCTGAGTCAGCTCCCCCATAAGAGCCTCGTCGATCTGAAGCCGCCCAGCCGTGTCGATGATAACCACATCGTTCATTGAGCGAGTGGCGTGGTCGCGTGCCCGAATCGCTATATCGAGTGGCTTGTCTGTGGGCTTTGAATCGAAGACTGGGATCTGAAGCGAGGCGCCAAGGGTCTTAAGCTGCTCAATGGCAGCGGGGCGATACACGTCGGCAGGAACAAGTAGCGGAGAGCGCTTGTACTGGTCACGCAGCAGGCGCGCCAGCTTAGCCGAGGTGGTCGTTTTTCCGGAGCCCTGGAGGCCGACCAGCATGATTACCACGGGAGGTGCGCTGTGTAGATTCAGCTCCGCGGCTTGGCCGCCCATCGTTGCTATCAGCTCTTCGTGAACGATCTTAATAATCTGTTGGTCGGGCGAGAGGCTCTTGAGGACCGATTCGCCGACAGCTTTCTCTGTCACGCGTGTGCAAAAGTCTTTGGCGACCTTGAAGTTCACGTCACCCTCGAGCAGAGCTGTGCGAACCTCCTTCATCGTTGCCTCGACATCAGAAGGCGTGAGGGCGCCTCGCCCGCGGATCTTTTTTAAGGCGCCGTCAATTTTGTCATGCAGAAAGTCAAACATGGTGGTCGTTTCCTTGTGGGGTGGACTCTACCCTGAAAGCCCAGAAACGGGGAGGGTTGCCCGGTTTTTCCTGTTATTACGGAGAGGCTGGCTAGCTAGGGGCTCTGCTGCCCGACGTCTGGGGGAGCAATGTCTCGGGCTCGCACGTAGCCCTTTGATGGGATTGATACCTCAACCCACTGACCCTGTTTTGCACCGACCACCACTCGATCTCCGTGCTGAAGCTCCTGAATAAGCGGGGAGTTGTCGTCTGGAGACTGCCTGAGAGCCGTAGTTTGCTCAGTAACGACCCAGGCATTTGCTAGATTGGGCTTTGCGTTACGGCCGGAAGCGCGAGCGGAGCCTCCACTCTTTCGACCGCTTGAGCCTCCCTTGCGAGTCTGTTTGTAGCGCTCTTCAGCAGCTGGGAGTAGCTCCTCAAGGGCCTCGATGCGCTCGTCAGTTGCCGGATGAGTCGAGAAGAACTGTGCCCCGTCAACTGAACTTCCGTACTGTCCACCAAAACGCACCCAGAATGACACCGCCTGGTTCGGGTCGAACCCGGCGTCAGCCATCAGGAAAATCCCGATCTGGTCGGCCTCGAGCTCTTGCCGCTGGGATTCGGGGTTTACTACTAAAGCCTTCACGGTCTCTTTAACCAATAAGCCAGCTACCTGCGCTAGAGCTCCGTACTGTCCCTGCGTGGCGACGATGCTGCTTGCGATTTCGCCTGACATGTTCGCGATGATCTGGTTCGCTTCTTCCTCTGGGGTTGCCTGGGTGTGGTTAGCCAAGACGTGCCCGAGCTCGTGAGCCAAGACCGTTGCAAGCTCCGCATCGGTGTAGGCAGTGTGGAGCATCCCGGTCCACACAAACACAAAATTGCCACGCGTGGCAGCCGCGTTGACAACAGAGTCGCCTTGCAGAACATAAACATTCCACGGGCTGGAGGCTGCATTTGCGGCGCGGGCGAGGCGGTCGACTAGGTCGCGCACGCGATTGACTTCCGCGTCGTTCTGCACGATCGGGTACTGCTGGCTTAGTTGCCGGAGCACCTCAAGACCGTACGCCTCATCCGCGGGAGTGACGTAGGTGGCGCTGGGGACTTCTCCGGGAGGAATCGGAGGCCTGGACGCGGCACACCCCGAGAGCCAAAGCAGCGATGCTGAGCAGGCCACGAGCCTGACTAAAGAGCGAAGTTGGAAACGGACCAGCCTCTCTGTTTTTTTGGTACGTTTCACGAGAAAGCCTTTGAGACACGAGAAACCATTGAGAGCTGAAAGGCTAGAGACCCGGGATGTACTTTAGGTACGCCAGGGCGCTTGGGGGTTTCCTCTTGCAGGTTACCCTGAAGGCATTTGGCACCGATACGATAGAGCTACATTCCCAACCATCCTCGCCGACCTGCGAGAGCCTGCTCTCCATTTGTTCGGCGGTCACGTTGGCTGGAAGGTCCATCACTTTGTACTCCCACCTAAATAGCTTTTCGACCTCCTCTTTTGTCTTCGATTGCAGCTGGTCGGCATGGGGTCCAACAGCCTCCTGGACGTGGTCGGACGCCTTGTCGAGCTGCTCGTTGAGGTTATCGAGGACTGTGTCGAGCGAGAGGTCTGCTTCGGGGGCGACCGTCGGGGCACTTTGAGCCTGTTCTTCCGGGGCAGTATCGGAATCAGAGCAAGCACTTATCCCTAGAGTCACGGCGAGCGCGCAAGCGGCTGTCGTGATTGCCATTTTTAGCGAAAAGCCAGTATAGTGCCGGATTGTCATAAGGGTCTCCCTTCTCACTACAGAGGATAGTCAGTGTCTACAGCGAAAGATAGCGGGTCTGTCCGTCAGGTACCAGCCAGCTTCGTCGTACAGTTCTCCCCGAAACAGATCGCAGAACGGGTGGCGGAGCTTGGTGCGGAGATCGGCTCGTGGTGCGAGCGAGTTTGGGACGAGTCTCACACAGAGGTCATGATGATCCCGGTCATGCGGGGAGGGGTCTTCTTCTTCTCAGACCTCGTGCGTCAGATCTCATCATCGGTTGAAATCGTGCCTGTCCGCACAGAGGCTTACGAGGCGAGCGTCTCGGGGGTGATGAAGGATAAGGTGAAGATTCACTCAGAAGGGCTTGCTGTCAAAGGGCGGGTCGTTCTTGTCGTTGATGACCTTTGCGATTCAGGTCGCACCCTTGAGGCTCTTGAAAAGGAGCTCCTAGAGCGCGGCGCGCGCGAGGTTCGTAGCGTTGTGCTGATCCGACGTCTTCTTAACAAGCCCACCTTCGTCCCTTGTTGGGTTGGTTTTGAGTATTCAGGTCTGGAGTGGTTTGTCGGTTACGGGATGGACGACGGCGAGCGTTGGCGCAATCTGCCCGGCGTCTACATCATTAGGCGGGAGCCGTAAGCCATGGGTAGTGCGGCTGAGGCGCGTGAGCGAGTGCCCGAAGAGAAGAAAATCGGGGGCGTTGATTACGTCGTAGACATCTTCGGCCTGTCGAAGAGCTTCCGCCGCCGCACGCGGGGCAAGGGTGGGTACACCACGATCAAGAGCGCCCTGCTGAGTTTGCTCTCGAGAGGCAGTAGCTCGGCTTCGGGAGCGGCAGCTGTATGCGAGACGCGCGCTATTCGTGATCTTACCCTCCGAATCCCCCGTGGCGCGTCTGTTGGCCTGATCGGTCGTAACGGCTCCGGAAAATCGACGTTTCTCAAGCTCGTCACAGGGATCTACAAGCCGGACGTGGGCACAGTCTCCGTTTTAGGACGCACCGCTGCGCTGATCGAGCTTGGCGCAGGCTTCCATCCAGATTTTACCGGCAGAGAGAACCTGATGCTCGCAGGAGTTATGCATGGGCTCACTCGCAAGCAGGTTGAGCAGCGTTTCGACGAGATCGTTCGCTTCGCGGAGCTGGAGGAGGTGATCGATGACCCGGTCCGCACCTACTCGTCCGGCATGTTCATGCGTTTGGGCTTCAGCATCGCGGTTCACACCGACCCGGACGTGTTGCTGGTAGACGAGGTTCTCGCAGTCGGAGACGCCGGATTCGTCGCCAAATGCAAAGAGAAGATCGCGGAGCTACGGCGGGAGGGGAAGACGCTCATTCTCGTTACGCACGATCTCGAGAGCGTTGAGCGATGGTGCGATGAAGCGATTTGGCTGCACGAGGGGGAGGTTCGGGAGCGTGGCTACCCCCGGCGGGTAATTGATGCGTACCGACACTTCATCGAGAAGGGAGAGGAACAGGAGATTCTTGCACAGGAAGCGACTCTGTCCACTGAGTCACCGCAAGGTGACGCAACACCCGAGCAGGCACGGTGGGGCAGCCGAGAGGTTGAGATAGTCTCCGTTGATCTCCTCGGAAGCTCTGGGGCGGAGACCCGAGTCTTTCATCCGGATGATTCAGTGCGCATACGAGTGGAGTACCGAGTTAATGCGCCGCAGGAAGATGTTGTCTGCGGGATCGGCATACATCGCGGAGATGGTTTGGCGGTTTTTGGCACCAACACGGACATCGACCGTGTGCAGCTCCCCGCGCTTGGCCGCTCGGGCGTTCTTGAGTGTGAGTTCGAGCGGCTTGGGCTACTGGACGGAGCATTCTGGCTCGACGTCGCGCTGCATCGACAGGACGGATACGCATTCGACTACCACAAGGGAGTCGTGCACTTCTCTGTGCGGTCGGATTCGCGCCAAGTTGGTCTTGTCTCGCCGCGCCGCGCCTGGCGAGCAAACGGGGAGGCCTGCAGATGCTCTCAGTAGGCGCAGAAACGTGGAAATTTAGGGCGCTTATAGACGCCCTGGTGCGGCGGCACGTTGCGACACGCTACCGGGGGTCTCTATTTGGGTTCCTGTGGTCGTTCCTCAATCCGCTGTGCCTGATGGCGGTGTACACCCTCGTGTTTCACTACTACATGCGGTTCAACGGCGGAGAGCACTACCACTTGATGGTGTTTGCTGGGCTCCTTCCGTGGATTTGGACGAGCAGCGCGCTCAGCGAGGGAACGTCTTCGATTGTCGGCAGCGGGCACCTGATTACGAAATCGATGTTTCCGGCGCACATCCTGCCGTGCGTCAGCGTTCTCTCTTCGATGATACACTTCGCTCTTGCGCTTCCAATCCTTGCGCTCTTCATGCTGGCAGCAGGGGTTTCAATCACCCCGACATGGCTGCTTCTCCCGGTGTTGCTGTTTATCCACGCCTGCATTCTCGACGGGATCGCGCTTGCCCTGGCATCGCTGAACGTGTTCTTTCGAGATGTTCAGCACCTGGTGGGCAATCTCCTCACCTTCGTGTTTTTCCTCTGCCCAGTGGTCTACCCAGAATCCGCCGTTCCCGAGCGCTTTCGCTTCTTGCTTGAGGCGAATCCCTTCGCGGTGCTCACGGTCTCGTATCAGCAGATTCTTGTGCAGGGCGTTACTCCAGCGGCGGGCACCTTTGCGCTTCTCGCAGCTATTGCCGCGCTTTCCTTGGGAGTTGGCGTGCTGGTGTACGGCCGGTTTCGGGAGAGGTTTGCAGAGGCTTTATGAGTGATGTACGAGCAATTCACCAGCTAGTGCATACCCTAAGCTACGGGGATGCGATCTCGACAGAGGTTCTCGCCCTTCAGCGGACGTTGCGCGCGCTCGGGTACCGGAGCGAGATCTTTGCGATTGGAGAGCATCAGAATCTGCGCGGCTGCTCTCAGCCCTACCGAGAGGTGCTCAGTGAGGAGCATGCAGACATTATCCTGCACTACTCCCTCGGATCTCCGCTCAACGAGATCTTCTCATCATGGAAGCACGGGAAGAAGACGCTCGTGTACCACAACATCACGCCGGCCAAGTGGTTTGAGGGAGTAAACTCCCGCGTCGCGCGTGATATCGAAGCGGGTCTCATAGACCTTCCGATCCTCTGTTCGGTCGCGGATGCGATCTGGGCAGACTCTGGCTTTAATGCTAGCGAGATCGCAGCCCTGGGCTTTCATGCCGATGTTCTAGAGCTGTTGGTTGATTCTGCGAGGTGGGGCTTGCCGAGAAGCGAGGGCGTCTTTCAGGACGTGAAGCGGCTCGCGCGGCTCAATATCCTGCACGTTGGCCGCCTGGCTCCTAATAAGTGCGTCGAAGATATTCTCAAGGCGTTTCGCTTTATTCATCACGGCCTGGAGAGAGACAGCAAGCTATGGCTCGTGGGAATCGACACCGACACCGAACTGTACTCGTTCTCGCTGAGAGAGATGGCGGCCCGCCTCGGAATAGGAGGCGCGGTCGAGTGCACCGGTTGCCTGACCGATGAGGGTGTTCGGGCGATGTATGAGGCAGCGGACGCGTACGTGTGCATGAGTGAGCACGAGGGGTTCTGTCTTCCGTTGATAGAGGCGATGCACTTCGGCCTGCCAGTGGTGGCGTACAGTGGCGGCGCTGTGGCTGAGACTCTCGGCGACGGGGGAGTCTTGGTGCGCGAGAAGCGCCACGTCGAGCTCGGGCAGCTTCTTTTTGACCTGGCTCAGCCTGGGGACCTGCGTGACCGAGTTGTTGAAGCAGGGCGGCGTCGTGTCTCGCACTTTAGCGAAGAACGCTTTCGCACGCGTGTGGCTGGCCTTGTGTCGCGGCAGTGTGTGGCGAAGAAGGCTCAGGGGGCGTAATGCGAGTCGGTTTTGACGTCAGTGCACTCGACCCGAGCTTTAAGTGCCACGCGCAGCGCGGCATTGGCCGCTACGTGTCAGAGCTCCTGCCAGCACTGACGCAGCAGAGCGGTGACGGCATCGAGGTTGAGACCTTTGACCACAAATCGCTGATACACAGCGGATTCGCGGCGACGATGGTGAATGCACTGCCGGCAGGCCGCACAACCGCTCGGCAGCAGATCCTGTACCCCGTCAAGCTGAACAGCGGGGAGATGCGTCGTTTCTCCTTCGTGCACTTCCCGGCGCACATGGATGCTCCGGCCTGGAGCAGAAAGCCATACGTTCTCACGGTGCTTGACCTAATCCCACTCATTCTGAAGGACCTGTATCGCGCCAACAGGCCGGGATGGCGATTCTCGTTTGCGCGCTGGCTTGAGATTCGTGCGATCAAGCAAGCGCTCTTCTGCTTGGCGATCTCTGAGACAACTGCGAACGATCTTCATCGTCTGCTTGGCGTGCCGCGCGATCGCATCATGGTGACGCCGCTCGGTGTCGACAAGCGGTTCTTTGAGTCGTACGGCAAGCGAGATGTTGTCACTTCGGATGCCTCCCTTGAGCTCCGAATCCGCCTCGGCATCCCGACGGGAAGGCCAATTATTCTCTACGTAGGCGGCCACGACGAGCGGAAGAACATACGTGGATTGGTCGAGATTGCTGCAGAAGTTGTGCGGGAGGCGGAGCGAAACGGGAAAGACGTCCCAGTGCTGGTCTTGGCGGGACGGGTCGGCTCTCTAAAAGAAGAGGAGCGGCTGAACGTCGCCTTGTGGGATTTTTCAATGGCCTCGGACACGGTTAGCCTTGGGTATGTCTCAGATGATGACCTGCAGGCGCTGTACTGCGAAAGCTCTGTGTTTCTCTTCCCCAGCCTGTACGAGGGCTTCGGCCTACCGGTGCTTGAGGCTATGGCGGCAGGCGTTCCAGTTGCTTGCTCTAATGTTTCATCAATGCCCGAAGTTCTCGGTGATACTGGGCTGACGTTCACGCCGACTGATGTGCGAGGCGGGGCCAAGGCAGTGCTGAAGCTTCTGGGTGACTCACAGGCGGCGCGTTCCTTAGCCGAAGCAGCACACCAGCGGGCGCGCACTTTTACCTGGGAGAGGACCGGAGAGCTTACACTCCAGGCCTATCGCGCCGCCGGCGAGCTGCTTGGACACTCGATGGCTGGTGGGGCCGTGAGCGGCGACCATCCGCTGTTGCGAGTAGGGGGCGAGTAGGTCTATGCAGCCGCAACGAAAGTTGGGGGAGGGTTCCGCGCCAGCCACCCTCAGGGATTCTGTCGTTGTGAGTAAGGAATCCTCCATGGCGCGATCAGCTCAAAGAGACACGACCTTTCTCGTTCTAGCGATGATTCTCGCGCTCCTGGTTCGGTTGGATTTCATGCGAGCGGCTCAGTGGTCGATAGACGGTGATGAGGCGATCGTTGGGCTTATGGCGAAGCATATCCTTGAGGGCCGCGGGATCCCTGTCTTCTACTATGGCCAGCACTACATGGGTTCCCTTGAGGCGATTCTTGCCGCCGGCTCCTTTGCGCTTTTTGGGGTGACACCGGTAGCCCTGT
The DNA here is from genome assembly GCA_947491545.1 of Deltaproteobacteria bacterium. Taxonomy (GTDB): domain Bacteria; phylum Bdellovibrionota_C; class UBA2361; order UBA2361; family OMII01; genus OMII01. The sequence continues at coordinate 7,957 of CANLJX010000032.1, read as the reverse complement.
CACTTGTTCCGCTTATTTTTTCGCTGGCGCTTGTTCCGCTGCTGTACGCGCTTGCCTCGAGCCTCGGCGGGCGCACGGCAGGCAGGGCGGCGGCCCTGCTTGCTGCCTTCCCGCCGTCGGCGCTCATTATCTGGAGCGTTAAGGCGCGCGGCGGGTTCATTGAGGTGCTGGTGCTGGGTGCTCTAGCGTTGCTACTCACCGTGCGGTGGTTCTCGGCAAGGGCAGGCTCTATTCGCTACCCGGCTGCGATCGGTGTCGTGCTCGGCATCGGGTGGTGGGTGAACAATCAGATACTCTACTTTATCCTTCCAATCGCCCTAGGTGCGATGGTGCTCCTGGTCGGGCAGCTCGTGAGGCGAGAATGCTCCCTAACTCAGCTCGCCTTCATTTCGTTCGTGGGGACGGTTGGATTCTTTTCAGGGAGCTTTCCATATTGGCTGTACAACATCCGAAACGGATTCCCTTCGCTAGGCATGTTCGCGCTTGCAGACAGCGCTGACGTCTCGAAGCAGGTCGATGGGCTCTTTAGCCAGGGCCTCCCGATAATCCTCGGCGCGGTCCGGTTCTGGCACTCCCAAGAGAGCTTTCCCTGGGCGGTGTTCTCGCTCTATGCGGCCTACGGCATCGTTGTTGGGGTTGCGCTACTGCACAGTGGGCGCTCTATTCTTGATGCGTGTCTCTTGCGAACCCCATCGTCAGCTTCCGTGCTTGGAATCGTGCTGCTTGTGGTGCCGGTAGCGTGCGCAGTATTCGCGGTCAGCACCTACGGGTGGCTCTTCCAGGCACCAAGGTATCTCCTGCCTGTGTATGTCAGTCTCTTTACTCTTGCGGGTGTGGCGGTTTCGGTTCTGCAGAGGCGGTCCACGGTCATTGCCTCGGCGCTGCTCGCGCTTCTGCTAGGCGCAAACGTTGCTTCGGCCTACGTTGGAGGCCGCGCTGTGGCCGGAGAGCCGATAGTGTACGGCGGAGAGCGCGTTGCGCGAGACCACTCTGAGCTGATTCGGGCTCTTGATGAGCTTGGTATCACCTACATTCGCACGAACTACTGGATCGGGTACCGGCTGGCGTTTGAGACCTCTGAACGGATCACCTTCTCGATGTTCCAGGAGCCGCACCACATTCGGATACCCGAGTACGAGCGCGGGCTTGAGCCCACGCAACGCGAAGGCGTGCCGCTTGTGCTTGTGCCTGCCGAGGCGAAGCTCGTGCGAAGGGCGCTAGAGGCTGCCCACATTCCGTTCAAGGAGCGCAGTGCGGGCAGCTATCGCATAGTGTACGACATCCAGCCGCCTCAGCGCCTCGGAACGGCTGTTCCGCGCTCCGAGGTGGCGAGCGTGACTGCTTGGGGTGAGCAGGATGCCGCTAAAGCACTCGACGGGGACCGAACAACGCGTTGGGGAACCGGGGCGCCACAGAACCCAAGCATGGAGTTCGAGGTGCGGTTCACGCGACCGGTGACACTATCTGGCTTTGAGTACGACATCGGGGCATGGCCACACGACTCGCCGCGGGGCCTCAAAGTAGAGCTCGTGCGAACAGATGGAACCCGGATCACCGTTCTTGAGCCCCAGGACTATGCGGCCTTCCGCTACCTGTACCAGATGAACGGAGGGTTTCGATTCTATTTCCCGCCACAGGAGGCCGTTGGTGTGACGCTTATCCAAACAGGAAAAGACGGAAAGATGGACTGGTCAATCGGTGAGCTAGTTTTCTTCGCTCCTCCAGAGCAGGCGAGCTTTTAACGCAGGGTGCGTGTGATGCCTCAACAAGCTGTCGTGTCAGTGGGAAAGCTTCTTAGGGTCGCTCTTGGCGTAGCGCTCCTCGTGCTCTTGCTCTACGCAGTGGACTACAGGAGCCTGCTAGCGGCGCTCTCGGATATTTCTCTTAGGGACTTGGCAGTGCTAGCGCTCATAGCAGCCATCCTTATCCTCGTGAGTGTTCTCAAGTGGAGGCTCTTCCTTGCCCGTCTTCGCATTACAGCCAGCGTGCTTCACCTGTACCGGCTGTACCTTGTCGGGTACTTTGTGAACCTCGCAATGCCGTCGTACGTTGGAGGTGACTTGGTGCGCAGCCTGTACGTTGGGGCGAACGTCGATCGTGCTCACTCGGTCTCAGCGACGCTGCTGGAGCGATACACGGGCTTCGTCGCGATGATACTGATGTCGCTCGTTGCTCTTCCTTTTAGTAGAGGCGTGACCAACGAGATCGTTGCCACGGTTCTGCTCGTGGCGCTGGTCGCAGCATGCGCAAGCGCAGCGATATTTTCGCGTCGTGCCTCGTGGCTCGCCCGCAACCTACGGATGCCCGCGAGCTGGGTAGCGCTTGCTGAGCGGATCGAAAGCGGTCTTGTCTGGGGCGCCTCTGATCCAATCCTAATGCTCCAAGCTTTCGGCCTCTCATTTATGTTCCATGTCATGACCATCGTTAATACTGTTGCGGTTGCCCGAGCGGTGGGCTGGGACGGCGCTCCCTGGGGCGAGCTCTTTGTGGTCGTGCCGCTCATACTGCTGGTCGGAGCGGTCCCGGTGTCCCCTCAGGGACTAGGGATTCAAGAGGGGGCTTTTGTGTTCTTCCTGCAGGCTGCAGGGGCGAGTAGCGCTGAAGCCCTCGCGGTGGCGCTCGTGCTGAGGGCGAAATCGTACGCTCTTGCGTTAGTGGGTGGAGTGCTTTGGCTCGGAGTTCGAAACCAAGAGGCGCGAGTGGCTACTACTTCTTCTTAATATCCGTACCGACCGTGTCGAGGGATTCGACTGGCGGCAGCTCGCAAATCGCCTTGGCGATGGAGTCTTTTCGGGTGATATGCCTAGCGCGCCACAGAAGCTGCTCGTTTATAGTTCCGCGGCAGGCACCGCAGGTGAAGCTGGCCCAATTGAGAGCAGCGGCGAGGTCCAGGCAGGTGTCGTAGTTGGCGCAACCGTACTGGCGAACCGGCGGCTCAAGCGAGCCTATTGCAGGATCATCATCGTCGTTGGCGCAGGCCTTGTTGGAATCGCCGAAGTTGATAGAGAGCGGAGAGCGAGACGAATCCCCGGATCCTACAAGCTGGAAGGGCCCTCGCTCCTCGGCTGAGCGATTCGACTTTGCTGAGCTGTTCGACATGAATTCCTGCGATTTCGAATTAACGGGAGCAACGTCGCTCCTTTAGTCAACGTGACACAATATACGCCTCTGATCAAATGGGAGAATTTGGAGATGTAAGCGTGTAAACACTAAGTTAGCTCGATAGTGGACTAAGGGTAGGGCTTCCGATACCTTCAGAAAGCTTCTAGGGGTGGGTTCCAAAGATGCAAGTAAGCCTTCCAAATTCTGGCGTGAAAGTTGTCTCGGATCGAGGCAGCGGAAGAGTTTTTATTGCTCTTCTCGATGACCTAGCCTACTTGCCGCTCGCGGAGTCGGTAGCCAAGCAGATCTCGGAAAAAGGGAGGGCGCTCGTTGTCTTGAGCGCGCCCGTGGGTGATGAGACTTGGGAATCCCTCTCTGAATCCCTTTCGCGGACCATCGAAGAAATCGGCATTAGGCAGGTGAGCTTGGTCGGTTTCGGCGCGGGAGCGACCCTCGCGCAAAATCTGACGCTCGCAAGACCTAAACTCGTTCGGATCCTCGCTGTAGTCGATGCGACATCACGCCCACATCTAACACGATGGGAGCGGTTCGTTGATTGGCTAGAGGAGAAGCTGCCATTTGGGCTCCCGCTTCGTCTCGGCGGGAACGGATTTAACATCAAGTCATACGTTCATAGGCTTCGGGCCCCACTGCTCGTGGTTGGAACGAGTCGCGCATCGCAGTTTGTCTTGGATGAGCTTGAGTGCCTCGCCGCGCTTGCGCCGACCGCATGGCGGGTCATGCTGTGCGAGAGCGAGAGAGAGCGAGAGGCTGCTGCGCTCACCTCAACACTACTTTCTTTCTACGATACGCCGGCTAAGTGCCCGCAGAAAAACCTTGGGGCGGTAGCATGAAACAGGGATGTCCATTTGTTGAATCGTGCGATGCCCCGGTGCGGCTGACTCGTGAGCGCATTCCAGAACTTCTGAAAACGCTTCAAGAGGATGGCGACAACCCCGGGGTAACCTGGAACGCAGTAGACGCTCTAGAGTTGCTTGTCGAGGCTGGGCACTTTAGGGCTGCGAGAGGATTGGCTGAGGGAGTGGCAGAGCTGGTTGCTGGCTCGCCTCGCCAACGGCTGTTCCGCGGATACGTCGCTCTCTGCACGATGATGGAGGAGGGCATGGTGTTTGAGTCCGTGCAGGCACTAGAAGGGGTGCACGCAGAGATTACATCGGGAGGACACTCTGCAGCTGATCGCGCCCGGGCAGCCTTGCTCGTAGCGCGGGCCCTGTTCGTTGGGGTCTCGCTCGGTGTCCTGCCGGAGGCGGACCTGCTTCGCGCTCGCGCAGCGCTGGAGGTAGCGCTGGACGACTGCGAAGACGAGGGAACGTCGAAGCACCGCGCCCAGGTTGGGCTTGAATTAGCAAAGACCTATCTCTATGCACCAAAGCCCGAGCCTCTGCCGGCGCGACTTCTGCTTGAGCGACTCAAGAAAGATGCTGAGCATGAAGGAGAGTGGGAGCCCACGGCTCGGCTCGACCTGGAACGGTTGCGCTACCACCTTGAGGGCGGGCTGGCGCACCAGGCCGAGCGTTCTGTTGCTCCGGAGGAGCTGCGCTCTCTGGCGAAGCGTGTGGGGCAGGTAGAGGAAGCTCTGGTTGAGCTCTCCCTGGCGCGCACGGGATCCTCTGATGATGACTCCCTCGAGCGGCTGCGAAAAGCGGTCGACCTCTTCGGGCGTTTTCAGTTCAACTCGGGCGCCCTTGAGGGGCTGCTCATCCTTGCTGATGATGCCGTTGCTCGCGGGACAACGGTACGTGGCAATGCACTCTTCAATCGGGCCTCTGAGACAGCCCGTGAGGGCGGGAACCTTCAGGCCCTACTGCTGTCTCTTCTCGGCATCTTTCACTGTGCACACTCAAGCGGTGACACCGAGCGAGCTGCGAGCGCGCGCAGGGTGCTTGAGGAGTCTCTGCGATCAGAGATCGGAATCGGCGCCGTTGGGTTCAGTGCCATTCAGGCAGCGCAGATGTGCGGTGACTACAAGAGCGCCGTGCGCTGTGCAGGGCGGTGCGAGCGACTCTACCGGCAGCGCGGCGTTCAATCAGGCCGCGCGCAGGCGCTCCACCTCCTCGGAGCGTCGCACGCATCGGCGGGCGCCTGGGGCTTGGCGAGCAAGGTCTGGGGTGATGCCGTATCGGTTGAGGATTTGCGCAGGGCGACTGTGTCGGCGAGCGATAAGCGAGCAGCGTTAGCGCAGGCTTTTGCTATGGCAGAGCACGGAACCCGGGGGTTCTTAAGCGAGAAAGGCCGACAGAAAGCCGAGGCGCTGCTCAATCAGGCCGAGGGCGATCTCGGGCCGTTTGAGCGAGTGTCGTCAGCTCTGCGGGCAAGGGCGAAGATTTTGTCGGTACGGGCGCAGCTCTGCGTAATGTCAAAGAACGCAGTTGCGGCTGTTGCGTGCCTAAACAGGGCGCGCGAGGTGTACGAGGAGCTCAGCTCTTCGCGTGATGTTGCACTCACTGACGCCCTGTCAGGACTCGCGCTTCTTGAGGCGGGAAAGAGTCGCGGTGGTGAGCTGTATGAGGAGGCTCACGCGCTTTTGCATCAGGCGCTGGTTTTCTTCGACTCTCCGCAGCACAACGTTATCCGCTGGAAGCTAAAGTATTACCTCGCGATGGCCGCCTACCTAAGCTCTCAGTTTAAAGGCGGAGGGAGAGGAGGCTTAACCTGGCGTGAGACTTCAGCCACGTGGCTACAGGGGGCGATAGATGACGTTGAGCAGATCGCCTCTGTGAGCGGGGGTGGATTTGAGAACTCGGATTTCTCTCCCGGGCTGACGCCGGAGGTTCTTGAGCCGCTGAAGCAAGCCCTAGGCTTTAAGATTAAGAAGAAGGCTAGGGGCGGGTCATCCGTTCGAGGCGGTTTGGACGATAAAATGCCGGGAGATGGGGGGTACCTACACTAGACGGGACAGGCTCGACAGGGACACTCCGAGAGGGTAGACTGCGAACCGGTAAGTGGCTGTAGTCACGGGAGGTGGGTATGAATCGAGTGGCCTTACTTGTGTCGGTCTCGACAGTCTGTTTTTTCGGTGCCCAGATCGCTCGTGCCGAGACTGTAGCGATTGTCGATACCCAGAAGGTTATCTCTGAGTCGATCATCGGCAAGGCGGCAAAGAACAATCTTGAGGGCCAGATAAAGAAAGGTCAGGCGAAGCTAACCGCCCTCAAGTCTGACTTTGACAAGCAGAAAGCCGAGCTGGAGAAGCAGTCCTCGATCTTGTCGGGGTCCGCTTTAGAGTCCCGGCGCGAAGCGCTCCAGAAGAAGCAGGAGGATTTCCAGCGCGCCTACCAGGAGATTCAGGAGAAGCTTGCGAAGTCCAACGAAGCAGAGCTCAAGAAGGTAGTCGATCAGATCAACGAAGTAGTTGAGGATTTAGCTGACGAGCGAGGGTACAAGTTTGTATTCGAGCGGGACAGGCAGTCAGTGCTTTACGCCTCAGACAGACTCGACATCACTAATGAAGTAGTTAAGATTCTCGACAAGAAGAAAGTTTCGCTCTAAATGGAAGGTCGTATGGCATCAGAACAACAGGCAGAGCCCCAGAAGCGGGTGATGGATGTAACTGAGATTCATAAGTGGCTCCCGCACCGGTACCCGTTCCTGTTCATAGACCGGGTGCTTGAGGTGGTAACGGACAGCCACATCGTTGCGATCAAGAATGTCACCTGCAACGAGGAATTTTTCCAGGGACACTTCCCGCAGCAGCCGGTAATGCCGGGCGTTCTCATTATCGAGGCGATGGCGCAGGCTGCCGGCGTGTTGGCTCGTACTTCGGAGCCCGCCCTGGTAAAGGACAAGACCTTCTACCTAGTCGGGGTCGACGGCTTCAAATGGAAGCGACAGGTAGTGCCGGGCGACACTCTCCAGATCACCATGCGCAGCGTGAAGAAGCGAAACCCCCTCTGGATCATGGAGGGTGAGGTGACGGTTGACGGAAAGCTCGTCGCTTCCGGCACGGTCACAGCGGCAGCGGCGTAGGCGAGTAATGTCAACAGCCGCAGCAGAGATTCACCCAACGGCGATCGTAAGCCCGTCTGCAAAGATTGGGGCAGGCACGGTTGTTGGTCCATACTCGATAATTGGACCAGACGTTGTTATCGGCGAGGGGAACCGAGTAGGCCCCCACGTCGTCGTTGAGGGTCACACAAAGATCGGGAACGGCAACACGATCTTCCAGTTCGCCTCTGTAGGCGCAGCGCCCCAGGACCTTAAGTACCGCGGAGAGCCAAGCGAGCTGATTATCGGCAACGGAAATATCATCCGCGAGTGCGTTACCTTGCAGCCGGGCACCTCGGGTGGTGGGATGATCACCCGAATTGGCGACGGGAACCTCTTCATGGCGAACACCCACGTCGGGCATGACTCGATAGTTGGTGATCGATGCGTGTTTGCAAACAGCGCCGCCCTCGCCGGTCACGTGACTGTGGGGAACGGTGTTATCGTGGGCGGTCTATCGGGAATTCACCAATTCGTGCGCCTCGGTGATGTGGCGATGATCGGAGCGGGCGCTATGGTGGCCCAGGATATTCCCCCGTTCTGCATGGCGCAGGGTGATCGTGCGACTGTCCAGGGACTGAACCGCATTGGTCTCGAGCGAAACGGATGTTCTAAGGATGAGTTTGCAGTGCTGCGCGAGGTTTACCGAACGGTGTTCACCTCAAGTGCGGTTGAGGTCAAAGGTCGGGTGTTTAAGGATAGGGTTTCCTACGCGCTAGGTCTGTGCGGAGAGTCGCCTAAGGCACTGGCTTTCCTTGATTTCTTGCGTAGTTCGGAACGTGGAATAGCAGCCCACCACTCTCAAGGCGGGGAGTAGCGACCGACCTGCTCGCGTTTTGACTTTTGCGCG
>CANLJX010000031.1 GCA_947491545.1 Deltaproteobacteria bacterium | reverse complement strand
GTCGACAACGGCCAGCGGCTCAAGATGCGCGGCGAGGGCGAGGCAGGAACCGGCGGGGGAGGCAACGGAGACCTCTATGTCCAGATTCAGGTCGAGCCACACGCAGTCTTCCAGCGGCAAGAGAGCGAGCTAATCTGCGAGGTTCCGATCACGTTTGCGGCGGCGGCGCTTGGAGCCGAGATCGATGTCCCGTCCCTCGAAGGCAAGGTTAAGGTGAAGGTGCCGGCAGGCACCCAGTCTGGCAAGGTGTTTCGGTTAAAGGGTAAGGGGATCCCTGTTCTGGGTAGCAGCCCGCAACGCCGCGGTGACCAGCACGTGCGGGTTTTCGTGCACGTGCCGAAGAAGCTGACCGACGAGGAGCGCGCGCTCCTTGAGAAGCTCGCTGCCCTGCAGGGAACGACGGTTGAAGAAATCGGCAGCAAGGGCTTCTTCGACAAGATGAAGGACATATTTTCGTAGCTCGCTCGATTCAGCCTCGGCGCCTATCGGGAGACCTCCGGGAAACCTCTGGCAAGAGGTTCCATCGGATGGACCTAGGTCGCCCGGATTGCGACCGCAGGCACGTACGTGCCTGGAGCGACGCGCAATCGCGCGCCGGTTTGCGCACGATGAAGCTTTGAGCGAGCCGGGAAACCCCCATGGACGGGGGGTTCCTGGCGGTCTTATAGTAGAGAGGCCTGGGGCGAGTGCCCCGCTCTTTCGCTGGCCTCTATGCAGACATCTTTGTTTCGGCTCTCGCTTCTCGCTCTCGTCGTAGCATCCCTAACATCGTGCGCGATGTCATCGTCACGCAAGTCCGAGGGGCGGCTCTCAGATGATGTGCCGGTGAGCCAAGAGGAGGCCTCGCCAGAGTCCGCGAGGCCGATGCCTTGGGAGGTGTGGCCACACTTTAAGACTGTGGCGGGACAGCCGCTCACGAGCCGAGACCTCCTCTACGGAGACGAGCTTCGTGAAGCGGGGAAGAACAACTCGGCGCTCGATGCCTATCTTAGGGGAAAGTCTAAGCGCCTCTCTGCAGAAGAGATGGAGGCTGCTGCACTCAGAATCAGCGGTCAGTACCTCGTGCTCGACAAGCCGACGAAAGCTCTCTCCGAGGTCGGAGCCTTCCACCGCAAGAACAGCTTAACAGAGGCCTCTGTTAGTCCACAGTTTGGCCTTCTTCTCGCTTATGGGTTCGGCCGGGAAGGCGATGTCAATCAGTCGCTGGCGTGGTTCAGCCGTGTAAGCACGCAGGGCTCAGCGATGCCTGGCGCCTCAGGCGTTGCTCGCCAAGGGGCTGCGATGCTCCTGCAATCTCTTCCGACTGAGAAGTTCGAGGCGGTAGCGGCGAAGTGGCACGGTGATGAGTTCGTGAATGCAGTTGTCGGCCAGGAGCGGGCGCGCCGCTCGCAGGTAGGCTGGATGGAGCCCGATCCGAAGTCGACCCTCCCGTTCTGGGCGCCGTACTCTGCGTTGGCCATCGCGTCGCAGGATGTTGCTCCTGTGTCGGGAGATGAGGCGCGAGTTGGCGTAATCCTCAGCCTCACCAAGTACGGCGCAGTGGGCAACGAGATGAAGCGCGGCATCGAGCTAGCGGCCGCAGCGCAGACCGACCTTCCTAAAGTAAAGCTCGATATCCGAGATGTTGGCACTGAGGCTGCAGACTCCTCGGCGGTGATCCGAGAGCTGGCAGCCGGCCCGAAGGTTGCTGCCGTGCTTGGGCCGCTCGGCGTTCCGGCCGCCACAACAGCGCGTGACGTTGGCGTGCCGCTCCTGTCGCTGTCAAAGACGGAACCATTCACAGTTGGCGGCGGCGTTTTCAGGCTTGGAGTGACGAGCTCAAGCCAGATCGATGCGCTCGTCAATGCCGCCTACGGAGAGCACAAGCTGACGCGCTTCGCAGTGGTGCACCCTCAGACTGCTGCCGGCCAAGAGTTCCTTGAGGCGTTCCGCGCCAAGCTCGGGGCGCTCAATCTGCGCCTCGTGCTCGAGGTTGCCTACACCACAAGCGATGAGGTCTCGATGCTTGAGGCGGCGCAGCGGCTAGAGAGCTCCGGAGCTGAAGCGGTGCTCATCCCTGACACCGTTGAGGTGACGACTCGCATGCTCAATAGCCTCTCGCCGGAGTTCCGCAAGCGCATCCGGGTGCTGGGCACCTCTGCATGGGACAGCCCGGACAAGATAGCCCACTCGCAGGCGCTCTTTAACGGCGCGATCTTCGTCGCTCCGTTCTTCAAGAACAGCACCCGTCGCGAGGTGCAGGACTTTATCGCCTCGTACCGGGGAAAGTTCAACGCAGCTCCAACGGTGCACTCGGCGCAAGGTTTCGATGCAGAGACTCTTCTTAACAACGCACTCAAGGTTAGCCGCGCCAAAGGTGTGCCACTTCCAGAAGCGATTCAGTCCCTGCCGCAGTACGACGGCGTAACAGGCGTAATCACATCGGGTGGCGGCTCAGGCGAGATCCAGCGCGCCCTGTACGTGGTCGAGGTCGGACCGTCATCATTCCAAGAGAAGCTGCCGCCGCAGCAGGTTCAGCGCTTTGAGGAGCTCTACACTGCTACCCAGGATCAGGTGACGGGCATCGGTGCAGTAGACGGGTCACTTGAGGCTGACCAGAAGGTTTCGAGCGGGTACTAAACGCTTCGAGGCAGGGGCTCGGTCTCAGTTCAGGCTTGTGGCGGCTCTGCTGAGCTAAAGCTCGCGCCGCTACCGCCTCAGTAGCCGAGTTACCGCCTCAGTAGTCGAGTTACTGAGGATTTAGGCTGTCCCTGGCGCCGGAAAAGCGGAGACATTGCTCCCGTTACTTAAGTTCCGCAGGCAGTAGGTCGACCGAAATTCAAAACGAGAGCGCCATGAAGCTTAAGACTACCACGCTGCTTTTTCTCGCACTTCTGTGTGGCACCCTGCCGGCTCTTGCCGCTCCAGCAGGGCCTCCCTGTAAGGTCTGTGATGTAGCTGCGGGCTTGTGCGAAGACACGTCAGCCCCAGAAGGCTGCGTGCCTTCCGAGAAGCTGGTGAGTTGCACGGAGGCTCAACAGGCCGAGTGCCGTGGCCCTGACTCCCCTGAAGTGGAAAACCCTGACGCGGAGAAGTGCAAAATATGGGACCTCTTCGATGAGGTGGACGTGGGGCTCAATCCGGCCACTGCTCCGCTTCGACCGTACACACCATTCAAAAATTGCGGGACGTATGCGGAGGCATTCCACTACGCGTGTCTCCGGCACCGATTTGAGTGTCGAAGCGTGCATTACAACTGTGATGGCGCAGGACACGCGGTCAATTTTATTAAGCTGAAGAACGGTTGGCAGGCTATCGACATCACCGGTGGCCAGTCGCATGCGCAGTATTTCGTAGGTGATCCGATTGCAGACCCGACTAAAATCCCAACGGATCTCTTGTGCCGACTCGTTGGTAAGCCAAACGGGTGCAAATGTAATATCTGGGAGAACTCTGCCCAGCCGGTGATGCCCACCACGAGTCCTTACCGCTGCTCGAGGGGTATTTTAGAGCAGGTGGCGGCTGGGAAGGGTGGCCTTTACAGGCCGTGGAGTGAGCTTGTCTCGGCATGCCGAGCTTGTTGCCAAAATAGCTCGGAGTACTATTTCTCCCTCACCTGGTTGCCCGGGTTGGTGCCGATTATTGAAAAGTGGCTGCAAGAGTGTCAGGGCAGCTGCAACAGTCTTCTTCCTCCCGCGAAGGGGAACGGACCGCGTCCGCCTTTGAGTGTTGATTCCGGCGCACTGTACTTCCAAGCCGTCTGCAAAGGAGAAGCTTCGACGGTGAAAGACGCCGAAAAATGCGGGAAGTGCGGTGAGTGTTGTAACAACGGCACAGGGAGCCCGCCAAAGTACGCCCCAGAGAAGAAGAATAGCTGTATGGTGCGCTGTAACGCGGAGTGGAGCTGCAACTTGCCTGTGGGTTGAGCTGCGCCTCCTTCGCAGCGTGGGAGAGCTATGAGAGAAGTCGCCGGACAGATCCCCGAAAACAGCCGAGAGCTTCTCTCAACAATTCTAAAGGAAGCAACAGGCGAGGCCCTGCAATCTGCCGAGCAGATTCGGGGCATCGGCATGAACAACTCCGTGTCGGTGGTTCGCTGCCGGCAGGGGCGCTTCGTTATTCGCACGAATGTAGAGTCGCACCTCTTCCGCTACGAGCGTGAGGCGTGGTGCTACCGGCAGCTCGCTGGCACTCCAGTGCTGACGCCAGAGGTGCTGCGCTGTGGAGTGCTCCAAGGGCACTCCTTCTCGGTAGCCCGTTTCATCGAGGGCAGCGATCCGATTGGGCCGGGCCTCGACCAAAACCGCATCTGGCGCGTCCTCGGCTCGTACGGCCGTTGCCTGAACCAGGTAAACCCTCCGAGCGCCCCAGAGGAGCTCGCCAGGCTCTTCCCTCAGGGTTGGGCAGCTCAAGTGGAGGGAGATATCTCCCTCATTTTTAGGGACTCTCTCTGGCTTGACCGTGGATTCCTGACCCCTGTGCAGCAGGGGGTGGTCCGAGGATACCTTGAGGGCTGCGCCGCAGGCTCTGCGCCGCTGGGGATCTGCCAGTTTGACATGACGGTGGCCAACGCAGTCATCTGCAACGGTGACTATCAGAAGATCTACCTGCTCGACCTGGAATCGGCGAATATCGCCCCAGTTCCTTACTACCAGCTTGCCTGTATAGCCGCCGATAAGGGCCCGAGCGCTGAGCCAGCCCGCGCTTTCTTCGAGGGGTATGGCCCAGGGGCCGACCAAGACCCTGCTGAGCTGCGCCGGTTCCTCCTCTACCGTGTCATGCGGGCCACAGCCTGGGCTCGCGACCGCTATCCGGCGCTTCTCGATGAGAATCTAGAGCGGACTCGGCCGGTGCTTGCCGACGTACTCGCAAGCCTCGGCTCCTAGGGAAGCTGCCGTCCGTCCCGAGGGTGGCTGGCGGTATTAGTCGGAATCAGGAGCCTTCCGTTTGATGAATGTTTCACTCTGAAAAATTACTTCCTTGAGATTCTGAAAAGGGATACACACAGTGAGGCAATGCCTCCGTTTCACTCGCCCGACGAAAATCCTGACAATTCCCCGTCCCAGGGGTCGGTTCGGTTCCCCAATCGCCTAAACGAGTTGGTTGAGCCGCCGGCAATCAAGAAGCTGTGCGACACAATTTTGCAGTACGCCGGCTCAGAGATCTTTCAGGAGCTTCAGCTCGCTCGAGGGGAAGGTGCGCTCACTGCCGAACGGTTCACATCCCTCATTCGAACCAAGACTGACAGCTTTTCCCAGCTCTTAGTGGCCCGAAGCCTTCTAGATATGCTGGGTGAGGGAGTAGACAGCCACTTCGCGGACTGTATGTCATCGGTCGTGCACGTGGCGCACGGGCTTCTGACTGATAAGGACGCCTCAAGCACCTACCCGAAGCAGGTGGCTCACAAGCTCGTGGGAGCTGTGGTGGACATGATCGGTGAAGATGCAGAGTTCCAAGCGGCTGTAGTCGAGGGGCTGGACCAGCACGATTTCTCAACTCTCCTAAGAACCGTTAACGACGGCGATCAGTTCGACAAAGGATACTGGAGCTGCCTGGAGCTACAGACAATCTGCGCTCCAACCATGACGAACCTGCAGCGCATGTTCGACGCCCACGAGCTGGTGCGCGATGCCCTCGGAGAGCACGATCATCCATCTCAGGCGCTCGGTCGTGCTGTAGGATCGCTGGCGCAGCGTGATTACCGTGGGGTATTCGACCTCGTGGTGCGCGAGTTCCGGAGGTGTGAAGCGAAAGAGATAAAGCAGGGCTACGATTTCGACATGCTTGAGTACGCCATTGCCGGTCTCGCGATGGTGTCGCCTCAGCGAATCGACCAGCTCCTGCCGCTGTTCTTTTCGGCTGACCCCCACGAGTTTGAAATAGCGACGAAGATTGCGATCAACCTGGGCAGGAATGTCACGCCGAAACCCTCCGAAGAGGTCTTTGGCAGGATTCGGCTGGTGCTCTTTGAAGCTCTCGACACCGAGAAGGCTCCGAGCACTGAAGAAGAAAGAGATCGCAAAATTCTCGTGTTGAGGTCGCTCGCCGCAGTGGTAGACCCGAACAAGGATCTCCCGCTGATTCAGAGCTGCGCCAACAAGCTGCTTGTCGAGGGGCCCTCAATTAACCTGATAGACCTGTATGAGGAGCTCTCGGAGACCTACGCACAAGGCCTGCACGTCTCGCCGCTGGGCCCCGTGCCGCCGACTCCTGCGCGTATGTTTGAGCGAGACTACGGTCCAGATACGTCGGCCCGGTGCGCTGAGGCGTGGGATCCTGTGGTCTTGGAGGGCCGCGACCTTAACGCGCAGCTTGCCGAAGCAGCGATAATGCTATCGGGCCTCAAGCGCAAGTCTGAAGTGGCTGCTCTTGGCTCGCAGATCGAGCAGTTGTCGATGACGAAGCGACTTGAGCCCCGACCGGTGGAAGAGGGGAGTGTGTTCATCAAGCTGTCGGATGCGAGGGCTTTCATTCGCCGGTTCGAGCATCTTGTAGATTCGGGCTTCTGCCGAGCGGCTGCGGCGCTTCTCCCTGAGGCCGTCAGTATCCTCAAATGCTCAGAAGAGAGGGATATCCGTAGCGCCAAGAAAGTGGACGAGATGTACGCTGACCTGGGCGCGTCGCTGATGGAGCTTTCAGTGCTGCTAGCGCGAGACGAGGTTGCCAGGAGTGTCGCCGCATCCCGCCTATCACAGCCTGACTGGAACCTGTTAAGGAGCGTGCACAAGTCGGAGGATTTTGACCACGGAGCATCGCCTGAGTTCGTGGCCCTGTCGTGCCTCTCGCTGCGAGCAGTGCTGGAGAATGACGACTCATGGCACCACGACTTTTTTGAGGCGGCTGCAAGTTCAGGCCGGCACGCGCACTATTTTATGGCGCCGGCGTACCTCAGCGAGCGGCTTCACAGCGGCTCCTCCTGGACACTCTTGGAGAAGCTCAGCCTTAGAAAACATGAAGAGATGCTTGCGTGGTCGATAGCTTCCGGTGTGCGACTGACGTTGCCGGATGGATACAACAAGCTCTTTGAGGCGATTAGCTCTCCGAAAGGCGAGGACGTGGCAAAGGGTCTCCTCGTAGCTCAGGCTCTTCGCCATGAGATCTCTGATGAGCAGCGTGAGGAGCTGCTGCACCTGACGCGGGTCTACCTTGATGAGCCGGGCGAGCTCGGGCTCGATGCCCTCGCTACCTTCAGTTGCTTCGCGGGTGAGCACGATAGCGCTCTTGAGATTCTCTCTTTCCGGACTCCGACTGGCATCGAGACCAATCGGTTCCGTGCGACCCAGAATCTCGCCATCGCTCGAGTGCTTGAGAACCACTTTCTCGGCCACGACCAGGTGCGCGACGAGGAGACTTCGGAGCCGTGGTCGCCTGAAGATGACGAGTAGGCTGCTCGCTTGCGGCCTGTCTTCACCTAAAACTTCTTGCCCGCTTTCCCGTCCCGTTCCGGTCTTGGGGATGCGTAGCCCCCGCTCTAAAAAACCGGCTCGGTTAATTGCGCATCCCTCTGTGCAGCTCAGAGGTCTCACCGAAAAAGCGCAAGGGACTGAATTTCCTAAGGTAAGTTGGTGGCGAGGGAAGTTTTAGAGTGTGCCCGGTTGGCTCCCAGGGCTATAGTCAGAGGATAGGCTTCGGGCAGGGGCGCATCCTATTAACAGGAGTTAACTGCCCGGAATTCAAAGGAGCTACATGGCGAAGAAGAGGAGAGGGGCCACATCCAAAGGCCAGAAGCGGTCAGCAGAGACCGGTCCGGAGCCAATACACGTCCCCGACACACTCCCAGTGTTAGCCGCCAAGGACATGGTGCCCTTCCCAGGCGTCATGATGTCGCTCTACCTGAGCCGCCCGGCGAGCATCCGGGCGATGGAATCCGCAATGGCAGGCGACCGTCTAGCATTCATCGTCGCGCAGCAGGATACGCAGGTTGAGGATCCAAAGGGGCGTGACCTCTTCAAGGTTGGAGTTGTCGCGCACGTCGTTCGTACGCTGCAGGTTTCAGACGGGCGACACAAGGTGCTGCTGCAGGGGCTCGTTCGGGCGAAAGCGCGCAAGTACGAAACGAAGCAGCGCTTCATCGTCACCAAGATCTCTCCGTTGCCGGCTCCGCCGATTCGCAAGCTCTCAGCCGAGAACCAGGCGATCATGAACCGCATTCGCGAGAACTTGCAGGTGCTTGTTGAGTACGAGCACCTGCCGGAGGAGATGCTGCTCGTTACGGAAGATGTGCATGATCCGGGCGTGCTCTCGGATGTTGTGCTGGCTCACTACAAGATAGAGCTCGAAGATGCGCAAGCTGCGCTCGAAGAGCTCGATCCGCTCAAGCGGCTCCGCATGACCGACTCTGCCATTACGGATGACCTTAACAAGTTCATCCTGACAGAGAAGATTAAGGACAAGGCCCGCGATGAGATGAGCAAGGGGCAGCGTGAGTACTACCTGCGCGAGCAGATAAAGCAGATCCAGCGCGAGCTCGGTGACCCAGATTCCGGTTCTGATGACCTCGTTGCGCTGCGCGAGCGGCTGACTGCCCTAAACCTCCCGCCACAGGCGAAGGAGGAGTCTTTCAAGCAGCTAAAGCGCCTCGACCACATGAGCCCAGAGTCGAGCGAGTATGCGCTGCTGCGGACGTACCTCGAGTGGGTCACAGACCTTCCGTGGAGCAAGAGCACGAAGGACCAGCTCAACCTCGGGAAAGCCAAGGAGATCCTCGATGAGGATCACTTCGGGCTCGAGAAGGTCAAGGATCGCATCCTTGAGTACCTGAGCGTGCGCGCGCTCAATCCAGGCTCAAAAGGCCCGATTCTCTGCTTTGTAGGGCCTCCAGGGGTTGGCAAGACATCGCTCGGAAAGTCGATCGCACGCGCCTTGGGGCGCAACTTTACCCGCATGTCGCTCGGCGGCATGCGCGATGAGGCGGAGATTCGCGGGCACCGCCGCACCTACGTTGGTGCGCTGCCAGGGCGGATCATTCAGGGGCTCAAGCACGCCGGCTCGCGCAATCCTGTCTTCGTGCTCGATGAGCTAGACAAGATCGGCGCGGACTTCCGCGGAGACCCAGCGTCGGCACTGCTTGAGGTGCTCGACCCGCACCAGAACGCTGAGTTCCGAGATCACTACCTAAACGTTCCGTTTGACCTCTCCGACACGCTCTTTCTGGCTACTGCCAATACGGTAGACACCATACCGGAGCCGCTGATCGATCGCTTGGAGCTGATATTCATCCCCGGCTACACATCAGCCGAGAAAGAGAAGATCGCTGCGAAGTACATCATCCCGAGGCAGCTCACTGAGGCCGGACTCGCAGCCCAGAAGGTGCAGTTTACTGACCCGGCTACTACGCTCGTTATCGACCGGTACACGCGTGAGGCTGGTGTGCGAGGGCTTGAGCGTGAGTTCGGCGCTCTTTGCCGCAAGCTGGCGCGCGAAGTTGCTGAAAGCAAGAAGCTGACAAGAGTGATCGATGCAGATCGCGTTTCGCAGCTCTTGGGGCCGACGAAGTACGACCCAGAGATGACGGAGCAGCGCGAAGCTGTGGGGCTGGTTCGCGGCCTTGCGTGGACCTCTCTCGGCGGCGAAGTGATGCCGGTTGAGGTGTCAACTGCGAAGGGCACCGGCAGCATGACCCTCACTGGCCAGCTTGGCAGCGTCATGCAGGAGTCTGCGCAGGCAGCGCTCTTCTACGCGCGGGCGAACGCCGGGGTGCTCGGCCTTGAGCCGGACTTCCACGCCAAGCTCGACATCCACGTTCATGTGCCAGGCGGGGCGACACCCAAAGATGGGCCTTCCGCAGGCATTACGATTGCAACGGCGCTGGTGTCTGCGCTCTCAGGCCGCAAGGTCTCAAAAGAGATTGCGATGACGGGCGAGATGACGCTGCGTGGAAATATTCTGGCTGTTGGCGGGCTGCGCGAGAAAGCGCTCGCGGCGCTGCAGCACGGCATCCGAAAGGTCATTATTCCCTTCGAGAACATCAAGGACCTTGAGGAGATCCCAGAGGAGCAGCGCAAGCAGATCCAGTTTATCCCGGTGAAGCACGTGAGCGAGGTTCTAGAGCTCGCGCTGCTCGGCCAGCGCAAGCGAGTCGCTGGATCCCGCAAGCGAGGGAAGGGCGGGGAGATCTCTGTCGGGCAGTAGCGTGCGGAGAGCGAGCTTAGCCACCCTGCTAGCGTTCGTTTCCTTCGCTCCCGGCGCTGCCTACGGTGAGGGGTCTTGCCTCTTCATGGACGGCTCAGACTTTATCCGGCAAGTTGCGCGTCTTGAGGATGTGCCGCGCCAGTACCGGAGCAAAGCCAAGTGCAGCAGTGCGCGCGAGGCTGAAGATGCTCCGATAGCAGAGCCTGAGGATGTCCAGCTCACGGGCTCCGTCCGCTCGTCGTCGTTCTCGACGGATCTTGGAAAGATGGAGGTGAGGTGGCAGCGCAAGACCGAAGAGTGCTTCGGCAAGAGCCCCGGCAAGGCGGTTGCAGATGCTGCCCGGACGGTAAATCGCGCCTTAAAGAGCGCGCGATTTTCTGCCGAGGCTAAGCGCCCAGCGCGCGACTGGCAGATCGTTTTTACTGACCGAGAGGCAGCGGTCTCACAGTTCCCTGCTTCGATAAGCATCGGAGGACACCCGGGGTTCATGGTGCCGCCGAGCAACATTTACATCATCTCCGATTTTATTCCAGGGAGCTGCTCAGGCAGCCCAGTTGCAGACTCGGTGCTTGAGCAGGTGCTCTTGCACGAGATGGGGCACGTTATCGAGCACACTCTGCTTGAGGGCTCGAAGGTTGCACCTGATCGGGCCCGCAGCGAGGGATTCGCGTCGTGGTTTGAGCAGTACAGCGCTGAGTATGCGCGCGACATCCCGAAGGGGGAGGTAACAACGTACTACGACAACTTGGCACGACAGGGGCTAAGCGGCGACGGCGGGGTTGCAGCATTTGACGGCTCGCCTCAGGCGTATGCAGTTTCGGGGCTGCGGTTTCGAGCGATCGTTGATCGCAAAGGGGTTTCGGGTTTAATGCGGGTGTACAGTGTTATGGCTGAGCAGAACATCTCGTTCGATGCAGCGGTCAAAGAGACGCTGCACTGGAACGAGGGCACGATGCACCGGGAGATGGCGCGCCTCGTGCGCTAGCGCTTCTTCTTCTCGGCGAGTGCTCCTTTGAGCAGCGAGCCTAGCGATGGCCGCGATTCAGGAGCTGCCGATTCTTTCGGCTCACCACTGCTCCACGCCTTGGCTGAGCACTGTCGCTTGCAGAGGGTGCACATGTCTTGTGCGTCGCGTGGGGGGTGCCAGAAAGGGGAGAGGTTAAGGATCAGCGTCTCTTGTAGCTGATCCTCAAGGTTAATGTGATCGCCCTCGTACACAATCACTCCTGGGTCATCCAGCTCATCGTCGAGGCCAGCTCGGTCGCTGCTCGTCTGAAGCAGCCAGTCCACGGTTGAGATGACCTCGTGTGGCACGGTATCTCCACAGGTCGAGCAGCCCTGTAAGCACGTTCCAGTTACCACTCCCTTGACCATGACACCTCCGTGGGTACGGGTCAGGGTGATATCGACCAGCGGGTCTTCGGTGAAGGTAACAGCACCCTCCTCTGAGCCTTCTTGCAGCCGGGCGTTCAAGGGGTCCTTGGCGATTGGGGCGTCGATTTTCATCCCCGAAAAGGGGATGGTTGTAACCAGAATTCTCATATCAGGGCGGCACTTTATCGCAATATGGAGTGAAGCTCAAAGTTCCCCCAAACAGCTATTTGAGGTGGGTTCAAAGTGGGCTATAACCCGTTGCCGCGCAACCTTTTTAGGGCGAGCAGCGATATCTCCTTCAGTTTAGTGCTCTGCATAGTTTTGGAGGCTTCTTATGGGCATCAATAAAGTCATGTTACTCGGAAATCTCGGCAAGGATCCCGAGGTTCGTTACACCCCACAACAGATGGCGATCTGCCGCTTCTCGCTTGCTACCGGTGAGCGCAAGAAGGACCAGAGCGGCCAGTGGGTAGACCACACCGAGTGGCACAATGTCGTTTCGTTCGGCCGCACGGCTGAGAATTGCGCGAAGTTCCTCAAGAAGGGCCGTCAGTGCTTTGTAGAGGGCCGCATCCGCACCAACAAGTGGCAGGACAAAGAGGGAAAGGATCGTTACACAACAGAGATCATCGCTGACACGATTCAGTTCGTTGGTGGCGGCCGAGGCGAAGGCTCAGGCGACGTTGACTACGGCAGTGAGCCGGCGAATGACAACGTCCTGGCTGGGATCCCGACGGCAGACGCTCTCCCGAAGGCAGCCAACAGCGGCCGCGGCGCGCCTGCTTCGAGCGAGCCAGTAACCTTTGACGACGACGACATTCCATTCTAAATCGTTCAAGGCGTCTCTTCATCGCCCCAAGACGGAGCCTCTTCGCACCGTCTTGGGGTTTTGTTTTAATAATAACCCGACATCGGTGCCGAGGTAGTGTCCAACCATCGGTAGCGGCACCGGGAACGGCTCCGGCACCGGGGGCGATTCCTCTCACCCTTCAGGCGCCGAAATCTTTGCGTTCTGTCTTGCCGACTGCTTAATTTTCGGCACCGGCACCGGCACCGGCACCGGCACCGGCACCGGAGCCGAGACCGGTGCCGTTGCCGGTTTTGGCGCGGGGGGTGGAGATATCATCTGCTTTTCTACTATCATTGGGGAGTTTTATGGACAGAAGTATCGTATCGCTGCTCTCAATCCCAATCGTCTCTGCGCTGATCGGCTACATCACGAATTACCTCGCTGTTCGGATGCTCTTCCGGCCTCATCGGCCGAAACGCTTCCTGGGGCTCTCAATACAGGGGCTTGTCCCGCGGCGGCAGAAGGAGATCGCCCAGAGCCTTGGGGCGATGATTGAGCGCGATCTCTTCTCGCATGAAGATATTCAGGCGGCGCTTTCCAGCGCCGAGACAGCGGAAGAGGCCCAAGCGTTTCTCGGCGAACAGGTCGATCTTTTCGTCGGAAAGCTTGCCGCGCAGAATCCCATGGTTGGAATGTTCCTGCAGGGCGCGCTGCTTGAGCAGGTGAAGGCGATGCTTCTGGCGCAGATGGGAGAGAAGCTGCCACTGCTTATTGAGCGAGTCGTAGAGCGTGCCGAGCACAAGCTCGATGTGAGTGCGATTGTCGCTGCTAAAGTTGAGAAGTTTGACCTCGGGAAACTTGAGTCGCTGATCTACGAGGTCTCAGCTCGAGAGCTTAAGACGATTGAGCTGCTGGGCGGGGTTTTGGGTTTCTTGGTGGGAGTCGGACAGGTGGCATTAATACAGGCACTCCCCTGACTTCTCGACGCAACGGGTTGTTTTCACTTGCAAAAAAATAAGCAGAAAAACCTCAAGCTTTGCCTCGTTTATGCCGTTTTAACTGTTCGGAAAGGAAGAAGGTGTAGCAGATGTGCTCTCGTCGTGCCCAAGCATGTCGGTTCCTCTTGGCGCTGTTCTGCGCGGTGACGTCGATCTCTATTCTCATTCCCCTCGCAGTTTCTGACCCCCAACTGGGCAGCCCGGAAGATTTCGTGCCGGAAGGGGATCCGTGTCAAGGACGAGGACCTGGCCCCTTTAATCCGTCAAATCCCTGCAACGACTGCGACGCCTCTGATGTCAGCTGTCTGCCAACTTTCACCCCGACGTTTACCTTTACAAGCACACCAACGCCGACGAACACCCATACGCCGACTCCGACAGCGACTAGCACTCCGACAGTGACGCCATCGGTTACTCCGACAGTGACGGCTACGGCAACAGCAACGCGAACTCCTACGCACACCCCGACGCGAACACCGACACGGACGCCAACACGAACACCAACGCACACACCAACGAGAACGCCGACAGTGACTCCGACAATTACTCCGACCTCGACTCCCGGACCGCTAGTTGCTCGACTCACCGTTGAAGGGAGTTACCGCTTGATTGCTACTCGGGGAGTCGTGCAGGGAAGCAACTACGCCAAAGATAATGCTCCGGAAGATATAGCTAAGCGTATAGGCGGTTCGAACGTATTCGCTAGGACGCAGGTAGATTCTGTCGGAGCATCGCCAGGCAGCAGATCTCCCACATCGGCTCTTCCGGCACAGGTCCAGGTGAGCCTGCCCAGTTGTTCATTCGACTCCGTAACGGTTTCCTGGTCGTCGTCACAGGCAGAAGGTTGCACTCTTCTCACGTCCCCGCAGATACCTGAGCTTCAAGGTAGACAGGCACTTTCAGGCTCCGTAACCCTACCGAGAGCCTTGGCTCAGGGGCACCAGTTCGCCTTGCACTGCGCGGGGAAGGTTGCGGGAAAAAATGCTAATGCGCGTGCGGCGGTGATAGTACATGTCGAAAACGCCTCGTTCGAGACTAACGACCGACCGATGATGAGTGCCGCTTTCGGTAGCCATTCGCAGGAGGGGGTCGGCATCACTGCGGAGAATAATACTATTATTGCAAGCCATCTGGCTCGAGCATGCAGGAACCTGGGGTATGATAAGGCGGCTAGTTTCGGCCTGTACGAGCGGGGCTTTGACTCGCCAGGGAACAATACTAATTGCTGGATTTCCGCAACGGTGCCGGCTGGAGGCTGGAGAGTGTCGGGTACTGACCTCGTGTGTAAGAACGCGGCAGCCAATGGGAACCCCCGTTACATCGGGAACTTCAAGTGTGTTTGTAACTAAATTGCCGATCAGCTGGCTCCGAAACCTTGTAGGGTGATCGGGGCTACGCGCAGGGCTTGACGGCGCGAGCGGAAGGATGACGCCTCGCTGGGTAGCCCGCCTCATCCGGCAGTAACAACTCTTTCGTGACCTGGCGCTAGCAGCTATACCTCTGGCATGCGCGACACGTACGCTACCTACGGCCCAGTCGCTCTCGTTACGGGGGCAAGCTCAGGTATCGGAGAGTCTTTCACGAAACAGCTCTCTGAGCTTGGCTTCACCGTCTTTGCGGTGGCGAGACGTATTGAGCGGCTTGAGGCTCTGCGAGAGTTGGCAGTCGCTGAGGACAGGGGAGAGGTGATTCCGATCGCGGCTGACCTGCAGGATCCTAAAGCAGCGGAGATCGTGCTTGAGGCAGTGACGGCGCGTGGCCTGACAGTGAGCCTGCTGGTGAACAACGCGGGCTTCGGACGGCTAGGGAACCTAGAGAGTGTGCCCCGCGAGGCCGCGCTCGGAATGGTAGATCTTAACTGCCGGGCTGTCGTCGACCTGACATGCAGGTTCCTGCCAGGCATGAAGGAGCGTAAGCGCGGCGGAGTGATCGTAGTTTCAAGCGTGGTCGGCACCATCCCCACGCCGTGGTTTGCGGTGTACAGCGCGACTAAGGCCTTTGACCTCTACTTCGGCGAGGCTCTCTACGCCGAGTGCAAAGGCTCTGGGGTCGATGTCTTGACGGTGCTGCCGGGTCTCACCCGCACAGAATTCCAAGCGGGATCGGGGATGCGAGACTACCACTCGCCCTACCGCTCTGCGGAGCAGGTTGTACAGTCAGCTCTCAAGGCCTTGGGGAAGAAGCCGATTGTCGTCGATGGCCTCTTTAACAAACTCATCTCCCACGGAAGTCGGTTCCTGCCGCGTGGCCTCTTGCTTTCAGTTGCGCGATTTGTGATGCGGAAAGAGCTGCGGCTTGAGGCGCCTAAGTAGGAGAGAGTCTCTCGCGAACTCTCTCACGCCGAAGGCGACGAGGCCACCTCTTGCCGGGACGCGCCGAGGAACTCCATCACCAAGCTCTCCCACTCTGCCTGTAGTGTCCCCTCGAACGGCCTTCTACCAGCTTGCTTGTACCAGTAGCGCGAGTTCCAGAGGTCTCCCTCTTTGCGGTGCAGGTAGGCGTGTACGGCGGCTGCGGCCCGAGTGTGCTCATCCTGAGCCACGGAGTGCGCCCCCTCCCAGTCGCCTGCGCCATCGAGCCAGAGCGCCTTAAGGGCAGCCGGAAGACCTTCCAACTGTTTTTTGGTTTTTATCGAGCTTAAAAAGAGGTCAAAAGTCATACAATTACGCTTAACAGCTACAACACGCGAAGTCTACGAGACGTGTCATCCCTCATAAAATTCTAGTCTGGAGGCGAAAAAAGGTATCCGCCCTGCTCTGTAGAAAACGTGCTTTGTCCCGCAGCAGTTCATAGCTGAGCGGGCTTTTCCTCATCATCCTCTTCTTCTTTCTTCTTCCCATCATCCTGCACTTGCACCGGATTCCTAGTCCTCGTCCAGGTATCCCGACACGAAAATCTTGGGCAAGCCGCTGAAATTTCTTGATTATGAGCAGGAGCCAGTGCAGGTGCAGGAGAAAGAGTAGGATTAGGATGAAGATGAGGAATGCTATCGCCCGCTACGACCTTCCTTGAGGCTACACATGTTTTCTACAGGGCGTGTCCGTCCCCTTCTTTCCTAGAACAAGCCCCGAAAAACAGCGCTCTCCACAAACTCCATATCAACCTGCAGAATCCTGCGCGCCAGAAGCTCGGCGGGGGCCGTCCAGCGCACGCTGACGACGTCGTCGTTATTGCCTCGGTCCACAACCTCGCCGGAGACACGCCGCACCCGGTAGTAGATGTGCATGAGCTGCTCATCCGGGTACTCCGGGTTCTGCTGAAAGCGCTGGGAGCAGAAGAGGAGATCCCCGACCGCAACCTCGATATTTGTCTCTTCCTTGAACTCGCGCGCAACTGCCTCAAGCGGTGCCTCGCCTAGCTCCAGTCCGCCGCCGGGAAAGTTCGTTATGATCCCCGATGGAACGGTGGTGTCAGTCAGGAGCACCTTTCCGTTCTCGATCAGGACACCGTAAATGGCTACTCGGAATCGCGTTACTTTGGGCATCTGGATTACTTTCAAAAGCTAGCCAGCCGATGATACCTGCGCACCATGTTTTTCGGCACCGGAGTGGGTGCCGGAACCGCACCCGGTGCCGCTCCCGCGCCTGCTCCTGGTGTTGGTGAGGGCTGGGAGGAAAACTGTACTCAACGCTGGGAGGCTGCGCTACACCTTCCCTTTCCCGACTGGGGGGCATCGTTTAGACTCCCTGAGTCACTCTTTGGGAGCGCGAAACCATGGGCATTACCGCCGTCATCCGTTCAGTCAGCCATCACGTCCCGACCCGTCGGGTAACGAACGAAGATCTCTCGAAGCTGATGGAGACTAGCGACGAGTGGATTACTGAGCGGACTGGTATTAAGGAGCGACGTTTCATCGAGGATGACTCAGTGACTACCTCCACCCTGGGAGAAGCAGCTGCTCGCGCTGCTCTTGAGAAAGCGGGGTGGGATGCCAAGGACGTCGATCTCATCGTGGTGGCGACCCTCTCGCCTGACCTCTACTTCCCCGGGGTAGGGGTGCTGCTTCAGCAGCGGCTTGGCTGCCGGACGATCCCTGCGCTCGATATCCGCGCCCAGTGCAGTGGACTCGTGTACGGGCTCTCGTGCGTGGACGGCTACATTCGCAGCCGTCAGGCGAAGAAAGTCTTGCTGGTGTGTGCCGAGGTTCAGTCGCCGGTGCTCGACCTCACTAATCGTGGCCGGGATATGGCGGTGCTGTTCGGTGATGGTGCGGGGGCGTTAACGATCGAGGCAGTGGAGAGCTTGAGCGCTAGCGAGGCAGGTAGAGGAATTATTGACTCATACCTCGGAAGCGACGGCAGCGGCGCAGAGGTGCTCTGCATGAAGCTGCCAGGAACTGCGCGGCCAGGCTTCATCAAGTCTTCGGATATCGAAGAGGGGCTGGTGCACCCGAAGATGGACGGGAAGGTCGTATTTAAGAATGCTGTGACGAGGCTGCTTGAGACAGCGCAGGTGCTTCTGATGCGCAACAAAGTCACACCAGATCAGATCGACCTCGTTGTCCCGCACCAAGCTAACTTGCGGATCAACGAGATGGTCAGGCAGGAGCTAAAGCTTCCGCCGGAGAAGGTCTTCAACAACATTCAGCGCTACGGGAACACGACTGCGGCCACGATTCCGATCTGCCTTTCGGAGGCTGTCGCCGAGGGGCGCCTGAAAGAAGGGAACTTGGTGCTAACGCTCGCGTTCGGGGCGGGTTTCACCTGGGGCGGAAACCTGATTCGCTGGTAGCAGATGCCTCTGTGCGCCGAATCACCACGACACGTTGAGGGGTGCCCCCTGTGGGGGTTCCGGAGCGCGGCTTGGCTGGCTCTCTCGCTAGCTGTTGCGGTCGCTGTCGGGCTGTGGCGGATGGAGGGCGGCTCGGTATACGAGGGAGCGCGCCTGACCTGGCTGGTCTCAGGGGAGGGGCACCTGCCGTACCAGCACCGCGTGCTTGTTCCCTATGTCGCTGGTGCCCTGCAGAAGCTCGGTCTTGGCACGGCTCTCCAGCCTGTTTTCTCGCCGCTGGCCCTAGACCAAGTCGCGACGGCGCTCGATACCCCGCCAGATCTCGCTGCGATCTTCCTGCTGATCGAGATCGGGTCACTGTGGGGTATGCTGCTAGCGTTTAGAGCGCTTGCGGCCCGTTGCGGCAGCGGGGAAGCAGCCTCTCGAATTGGTGCCCTGGTGCTTGCGGCGCTGCTCCTGCTGCCGCAGTTTCTGTCGCCAACTGAGAGGCTCTGGTACCCCTCTGATGTGCCGGCGGTGCTGGTTGTGGTGCTTGGGTACTTGGCACTCTTCTGCGCCAGGCCGCGGCTGTTTGACGTTGTGTTCCTGCTAGGCTGCCTCAACCGGGAGACATCGCTCTTCCTTCTGCCGGTTCTGCTCCTCCTGCCGTCTCAAGTTTCGGGGAGCAAGCGGCCAGTGATCCATGCTGCTGCTCTCGCACTGGCGTGGGCGGTCATCAAGGCAGGAATTTTCTTCGCGTTTCGCGGCAACCATGGCTACCCGATTCATCCGAATATCTTCCTCAATATCGAGATCCTCTCTTCAACGCGCGGGGCGCTGGTTTCTGTAGCGCTGGCGACTGTTTGCGCTGCTGTTGTCGTAGCAGTCATTCGTCGTGGCGCCGACGTGAAGGTTCAGGCTGCGCTCAAAGCTTCAGTGCTACTGCTTGGCGCCACGCTATTTGCTGGCAAGCTTGATGAGTTCAGGGTGTACTCGGAATTAGCGCCTGTGGCCGTTCTAGTCGGTCTTGCGGCGGCACAAACGAGGTCCGGCGTGTTGGCAGCCGCGAAACAAAGCCCCGTAGCCTGAAGCTACTAGTTTTTCTTGCTGGATGAGGACTTCTTCGTGGACGATCCAGGAGCCGTTGACGGCTTCGGTGTTGGAGATCCCGCTGGCGCCGCAGTTGGGCTCGCCGCAGGCTTCGGCGCACTCGGGCCTCCATCCTTGTCGTTTACCACAGTGACGCGCACCGAGCCCTCCGCCTGGCTGCGGTTCTCTTTCAGGAACACCTTGATGCGGTCCGCGATCAGGATGCTCTCTTTCTGCTGGAGCTGGGGGTTGTCTGTTAGCGTTACGATCGCCGAGGGCGCGTCGTAGATCGCCTGCTGCGCGGTCGCTCTGATGTCCTGTTTGACGATAACGACGTCGCCCTTTGCCACGAGCTTATTAATCTGGTTCTGCTCGGTGTAGAGCCCCTCGATCGTTTTGGCCGTCAGCGTCATGTCTCCCTGCGTCACCTCGACGTTGCCACGGTAGGTGAAGATGCGGTCCTTCGCGTTGATGGAGAGCGACTCTGACTTAATGTGCGTGGGGGCCTTGCCGAAGCTGTCGTCTTGCAGCTTCTGGTCGAAGAGGGAGTTAGAGGAGAGCTTGTCGATCGAGCTGCCTGAAGCCTGGTCTTGGGCGAGAGCCGGCGCGGCAGCTAGGGCGAGGAGGGTCACTATGGAGAGGGCTCGGTGTGCCATACTACTTTTTCCTCGTCTGAGGCTGGATAACAGTCTCAACGCCGCCGGAGATCGTCACCTGCTGCGGCTCAACAAGCCCGACGGCTTTCTTGCCTGATACTGATACCATGGGGTTAGTAAGGGTTAAAGGAACAGGAATATCTATCCTGCCAGCGGCCTCATCGTATGAGGCTTTGGTGGTCTTGAGGGTAGAATCTCCCTTAAATGTCACG
This sequence comes from Deltaproteobacteria bacterium, assembly GCA_947491545.1. Taxonomy (GTDB): domain Bacteria; phylum Bdellovibrionota_C; class UBA2361; order UBA2361; family OMII01; genus OMII01. Next base: position 4,638 of record CANLJX010000031.1, on the reverse strand, counting down.
ACAACATCGTCGAAGAGGTCTGCCTTGGCCAACTTGGTGCCACTGAGCACTATCTCCGCGCGACGAGCCGTGAGGGTGATGCGGTCTCCATTCTCTTGCACCACGAGCAGGCGTGGCTCGTCGATCTGGGCGCGATTTGAGCCGGCGTCGTACTGGCCACGCTTCCCGACGATGTCCCAGACGAGCTTTCCGTCGCGCTCAAGGCTGCGGTGAAAATCGTTGAGCACGAAGCCGAGACCGCCCGATGGGGCAGCGCCTGAGGTCGTTCCCTGGACCTGGGCTTGTGTCAGGTCAGTCGATGAAGCGGGAAGACGGGGGGAGTTTCGGAAGCGAATGATGAGCCCGCTCACGATAAAGAATGAGGCCAGGAGGCCGAGCCCTAGCCGCATGCTCTGTTTGCGCGTCAGTATCAAGGGCACGGGCTACCTCTAGGAAAGGGCGTCCCTCAGGCGGCACAGCGTGGTTAGGAGCGGAGAGACCTGGTCGAGCGGCAGCATGCACGGCCCATCGGATGGAGCCTTGTCCGGATCGTTGTGGCATTCAACGAACACCCCGTCTACGCCGGTCGCGACTGCCGCACGGGCGAGAGCTTGGACGAATACGCGCGAGCCGCCCGAGCTTCCGCCGGAGCCCCCGAGCTGCTGAACGCTGTGGGTCGCGTCGAACACAACTGGGTATCCGGTCTGGCGCATTATGAGAAGGTTGCGCGGGTCCATCACAAGGTCTCGGTAGCCGAAGCTCGTTCCACGCTCGCACAGCAGGATCTTATTGTTGCCGGTGCTGGCGATCTTCTCCGCAACGAACTGCATGTCTGCAGGATGAAGGAACTGACCCTTTTTCACGTGCACCGTCTTGCCGGTCGCGCCGGCTGCAACGAGCAGGTCTGTCTGTCGGCAGAGGAATGCAGGGATCTGGAGCACGTCAACTACTTGGCCGACGACCCTGGCCTGCTCTTCAGTGTGAATGTCAGTGAGCACCGGGCAGCCGATAGCCTTTCGCACGTCCTCAAGCACTCGAAGCCCGTTGTCGATGCCGATTCCGCGCTGCCCCGACACCGATGTGCGGTTCGCTTTGTCAAAGGACGACTTAAATACCAGCGAGACTGGAAGCTTCTCAGTCGTTTTCTTGAGGAACTCAGCGATAGAGAGGCAGTGCTCCCTCGACTCAATCTGGCACGGCCCTGCTATTAGCAGCAGCTTTTGGCCGTCACCAACTTTTACCGAGGGGGAGATCTCAACGATCACTGCTCGCTCCCGACAGGCACCGCTGCGCCGGAGGGTGTTGGAGCCGCAGAGATTGATGGTGCCTTGCCGTTGGTAGCGCGTTTCTCGACCTTCGAAGAGAGGGTGGAGAGCTGAGCTTTTCGAACCTTAGCTGCGGCTACGAACTCCCTAAAGAGCGGGTGCGGATTCTTCGGAGTTGACTGGAACTCTGGGTGGAACTGCACTCCAATGAACCAGGGATGATCCTTGAGCTCAATCATCTCAGCGAGCGTTCCATCCGGTGACGTCCCCGAGAAGACAAGCCCAGCCTTTTCAAGCTCCTCACGGAAGGTGTTGTTAACCTCGAAGCGATGTCGGTGGCGCTCGCTGATGAGAGTCTTGCCGTAAACCTCTCGGGCGCGTGTGCCTTCCTTGATGGCGCATGGGTACGCGCCCAGCCGCATCGAGGCGCCTTTGATGTTGACCGACTTCTGGCTGTCCATAATGTCGATAACTGCACATGAGGAGTTAGGATCAAACTCAGCGCTGGTAGCGGCGTTTAGGCCAGCCACGTTGCGGGCGTACTCAATCGTTGCGATCTGGAGCCCGAGGCAGATGCCGAAGAACGGCACCTTGTTTTCACGCGCGTAGCGCGCCGCTGCAATCTTGCCTTCACTGCCGCGCACGCCAAATCCGCCTGGGATCAGGATCGCGTCGACATCCTGGCCATGGTTGGCAGCACGGATCGACTTCTCTGGGCTCTTGGTGTCGAGCGTCTCGCTATCTACGTACACGATGCTGATCTTGCAGTTGTTGGCGACGCCGCTGTGAATCAGGGCCTCGCTCAAGCTCTTGTAGCTTTCGGTGAGGTCAACGTACTTGCCGACCATCGCAATGGTGACCGTTTCGCGGCTCTCGTCAGTGAGCGAAGAGGCGATCTTGGTCCAAGGCTCGAGCTTCGGGGCGCCAGTCCAGATGTTGAGCAGCTCAACGCAGCGCTGGTCGAGTCCCTGCTCGTGAAGCGCCAGCGGGAGCTCGTAAATCGTGCGAACGTCTGGGGCGTTGATGACGCAGTTCGGAGCGACGTTGCAGAACAGGCTAATCTTGCTCTTGAGCTTCTCATCGAGGGGCTGCTGGCATCGGCAGATGATGATGCTCGGGATAATTCCGTACCCTGTGATCTCTTTTATTGAGTGCTGAGTTGGTTTGGTCTTGAACTCGTGAGCTGTCGGGATGTACGGCACGAGCGTTACGTGAATAAAGAGCGTGTTCTGAGGGCCAACATCCGTGCGCATCTGGCGGATGGCCTCAAGGAACGGGAGGCTCTCGATGTCGCCGACAGTTCCGCCGACTTCAATCAAGCAGATATCGTAGCCTTCTGCGGCGAGCTTTATGCGGCGCTTAATTTCGTCTGTGATGTGCGGGATAACTTGCACCGTGCCGCCGAGGTAATCGCCACGACGCTCGTTGGCTATTACTGTCTCGTATACCTTTCCCGATGTGAAGTTGTTGAGCTTCGACATGCGGGTGCCCATGAAGCGTTCGTAGTGACCGAGGTCGAGGTCAGTCTCGGCGCCATCGTCTGTCACGAATACTTCGCCGTGCTGGAACGGGCTCATGGTTCCGGGGTCAACGTTGATGTAGGGGTCGAGCTTTACGGCGGTGACTTTAAGGCCTCGTGCTTCGAGGAGCGCCCCGATGCAGGCAGTCGTGAGGCCCTTGCCGATCGACGATACGACGCCGCCGGTTACGAATATGTACTTAGTGGGACGAGTTTCCATAGGGTCGGGATGGTCCTAGGCAGGTTTAAACACTGCCCTCCAGTATCGCCTGTATGAAGTTCTAAGACAACGAAAGAGCACACTAATTTCAGCCAGCCACGTCAAAGATTCCGGGCAGATGGAACCGCTTTGTGGACCCTGCCGTCTAGGCCGTGTCAGAGCAGGTAGCCGCGGCTCCATTTCTCTTAGGCCGGCGCAACCCTAAGGGCGTTGTTTAGCTTGCGAGATGCCACCCCGAGGCTAGCCGCCAGAAAGGTCGACTTGTTCGGATCGGCGTTAATAGAGCGCAGAGCCTCAACCGCTCGGGTGCCGACCGGCTGCCGAAGCATGAGCAACACGGCGAAACCCTTAGTATCAGCATCGAAGGAGCTGCTCTGCAGAACCTTTATGAGAAGGTCCCCAGCGGGCAGGTTGAAGGAATTGGACTCTTGCAACTTCGACATTCGATTTAGACCCTCGTGAGCGAGCATAGCGGCGACCAGCGCCGCTTTCATCTGGCTCGGAGTAATCTTGTTCCAGAAGCGGGGTCTTGCCCCCGTAGTAATAGCGCTGGGAGCGCCTTCCGCGCAGGTCTCCGGGTCGATTAAACGGACGGCATCGTCTATCTCCGCGCCGCTGATCGGCAAGAAATCTAGACCGACCAGCTCTCTCCACGGCTTGAGCCGCACCTCTACCTCTTCCGCTGTGGTAGCATGAATCCGCGTCGTTCCACACAGCTCGCCGCTGTCGCGCTCCTCGTCGAAGTTCGACTTCGCTCCACGCCTCTTTTCACGCGACAGTTTCATGCCCGAAACCTCTAACAACCAGGGTTACATTTTTGCGTTCTGAGATGTGTACCGATCTCTGCCAAATTCCCGTGTACGGAAGCCCTTGTGGCAGGTAGTGTACGAAGGTGCAAATGAGCTGCTGGTAGTAACCCTACGACCCAGAAGCTCCACATGTACTTTATGGTTTACGTAGCTATGGCTGTGACTTAGCTCCGTTCGTTACCCTCTAGTTCCATGACCCCAAAGCCTTCAAATCCGGTTGTCGTGTTGCGCCAAGGGCGTGATGTATCTGTAAGGCGCCGTCATCCCTGGGTTTTCTCGGGGGCAATAGCCGAGAGGCAGGGCACCCTGTCGCGCGGCTGCCTGGTTGAGGTGCGCTCCAAGGAAGGCGCCCTCCTAGGCTGCGGGCACTGGGGAACCAAGAGCATAGCCGTCCGGATGATCTCTTTTGGGGCGGTCGAAGACGAGGCGCTTCTCATTAAGCAGAAGATCTCGTCAGCAATCGCCTTTCGCCGAGCGCTCAACCTGGTCGGCAATCCGCAGACAACTGGCTACCGATTGGTGCACGGAGAGGGCGACGAGCTGCCGGGTCTTGTGATCGATGTGTACGGAGACACCGCGGTAGTTCAGAGCCACTCGCACGGGATGTGGCGGCTTCGCTCTACGATAGAAGACATCATCCAAAGCGACCAGCAGCTCGGCGTTAAGCAGGTTGTGTTTCGCCGGGTAGAGTCGCAGCTTGAGGCGGACGAAACGACAGAGGGCAAGGAGCCGGACGTTCTCGTGCCCGAGCCCTCCCAGGTTGTTTCGTTTCAAGAGAATGGACTTCGGTTTCTTGCCGACGTCACTGGTGGCCAGAAGACGGGCTTCTTTCTCGACCAGCGCGTA